>CAZNDX010000014.1:0-2965 GCA_964572035.1 uncultured Methanosarcinales archaeon | reverse complement strand
AGGATTAGTAGTGCCACCCCTGTGTTACTACTATCGGGTTTAACTAGTATTTAAACCTTTCGCTTTTAAACTACTCGAGAGTAGCGACATAATGAGACAAACGCTGTTATTATTGCTGTTATTGACGGGCTGCGCCTCCCAAATCCCTGTGGAAAACGGCTCAATTAGGGTCTTTTTTTGTGACCAAATGGACTGTGAAAACGAGCTAATTCGCCTTTTAAATGAGAGTCAAAAGTCCTGCGCGATGTATCATCCTACGAGCGATGTTGTCGAAATTATAGGTCCGAAAAATCTCGTTGTTGACGAGTCTCATCCTTACGATGGCGCCGTTGTTGAGTCTGGTTCTGGTCTTATGCATAACAAGTTTTGCGTTATTAATGATAGTCTTGTTTGGACGGGTTCTTGGAATCCAAGTCAGGGCATGACAATTCCTAACAACGTTATTCTTATCGAGAGCAGGGTTTTATCGGGAGCTTACAGGGAAGAGTTTAAAGAGATGAGAAAAGGAGTTTTTCATGAAGGTGAAAAAGGAAGCGCCAGGACAATTCTGAACGGCTCCTTTGTTGAGGTGTATTTTTGTCCTGAAGATGGATGCAAAGAAGCGGTTATCGATGCGCTTGAAAACGCGAAGTTTTCAATCGATGTCATGACTTTTTCGTTTACCGATGATGATATTGGCGATTTGCTTCTTGACAAAGCTAAAGAAATTGATGTGAAGGTGATTTTTGACCCTAGAAAAGACAAATATAGCGAATACGACAAATTGAAATCGTTCTCAAAAATTAGAAAAGTTCATCATAAAGTGTTCATAATTGACAAGGAAATTGTAATTACTGGCAGTTATAATCCGACAAGAAACGGCAATGAAAGAAATGATGAGAATATTGTCATAATTCAGAGTGAGGAAGTTTCGAATTTATTCTCAAAAGAGTTTGACCGAATATGGTCAACAAGTTAATAACTTTCTCGTCAATGTTTATATAAAAGTTATTAACATTAACCTTAAATATTATTAACTATAGTTTATAGAATATATGGGAGATTATCAAAATTTGGCACTGCTTGACGCTTTAAATTCAACTTCAAGTGTTGATGAAGGTAAAGTTTTTGCTGATTCCTTCAAAAGCTTGGCGTCTCAAATAGACAGGCACAATTGCGGCTATGAATGCACTATGCATGGCGGTTCAAAAACATACGCTTCAAACTCTCAAAAAGCCGATTTAAACTTTAAGTCCGATTCATTGAACAAATCGTCTAATTTCGGCAATTCCCTTTCATTAACCGACATTTTAATTCCTCAAAATAAGCCCAAATCATTTGAAGTCAAAATTGAACCCACGAGAGAAAACAATGATGATTTTAATCAAATGTACAAAAGTAATGATTCTAAGACTTTCGGATCAAAAGATTATGTTAAAGAAGAAAAAACTGATTGGTATTCCTCTGTTTTGAAAGTTTATGAATCTAAAAAAGTTGAAAATGTTGACTTTGAAAAAGAAGGGGAGATGGAGAAAAACAAAAATGACAAACGTAGTGGAAGTGAAGAACGAAGTGAAGAGCCTCGATCTGGAAAGCCTGATGAGGCTGGACCAAAGCAAGATTCAGGCAGGGATAGAGGGAACGATGAGCCAAAACAACCCGTCTTATCTTCTTCCTCTGGTTCTTCAGCAGGCGTACTTCAGCCAGATAACGCAGAAAGTGAACTTGATGATTCAGGAAGTTCTGAAGGGAACAAAGGAGGAGCAGGAAAGGCTAGCCCCGCATCTGATTCCGCTGTCTCAAAACTGCAAGACTCTTCGCGATTACACACTAAAGACAACGTCTGAATTAATGGCTGCCGCGAATATCGGATACTTTCTAGAGAGAAGCACTGGAAGCCCTGTTCTTAACTCTGAAGATCCAAAAAAGGTTCTTGAAGCGATTAAGGGCCCGGCTTATAATGTTTTGAAGAACGAAATTTTGTCCGGTGAAATAGGTCAGTCTGAGTGGAAGGTTAAAACTCCAAATCAACTGGTTCTTCTTGAGTCTGTGGCTGGTTTGAATGCTGCCAATCTTCAGGAAGTTCCAAAGTGCCATGCGAGGGGAAAAACGCCAAATCATACTCATGACGCGAGTATATTTGAGAATCTTCTTCCAAAGTCGTTATCAATGAATGAGAAGGGTTCTTTTGAGGGTCTGACCGTTGCTGACGATTTGCAGAGCGCCACTGTTTATGTCGCCGGTTCAAAATTTTTCATTGAGCAACATGGTTTTGAAGTTTTAAGGGAAAACTTGGAGAAGCTTGCCGATTGTGTGAGAAATATGCCGAAATTCTCTTCTGCATATAAGTTAGCAAAAGATATATTGAGCGGTATGCCTCTTATGTGTTCAACCTCTGGGGCTCTTTACAAAAAACTTCCTCCTTTGTTGATGCAATAATTTTATTTTTTTATTTTATTAGTTCGTGTTTCTTCAGAATGCTTTTTAGTTTCTCAAATTCCGGTGATTCTTTGAATTTGCGAAGGTGTTCGTCTGGCAGTTCTTTTATCATTTTGAGTGAGATTTTGCTGATTTCTTTTATGTCGTCTATGGCGTCTTGCGCTTGCATTCTTGCGCGGATGAGTTCTTCTTCCGTGCTTCCTTTTCCGAAAAATTTTTGGTAGAACGGTTTTTTCTCAGGTGCTGGAGCTGGCTCGTCGTAAACTTCTACTTCTTGTGGTATTTCCACTTTTGGTTTCGGCGCGCGGATTTTCTTGATGCGCTCGTTTATGTTGTCTAGAAGGTTTGTTATTGATATTGAGCTTTTTTTTCGGGCGCGAAGATAGTCGTCCAAATCCCTGCTTATTTCGTCCTTTCCCATTTTGTTTTGTTATCGTAACTTGGTATTTAAAGCTTTATGGTGTGTTTTCATAGATTTTTTTTAGTTTTAAGAATTCTTCGTCCATTCTTTCCGCCATTTTTTTGAATCTCATTGCCGCAGAGGGGT
>CAZNDX010000013.1:0-14890 GCA_964572035.1 uncultured Methanosarcinales archaeon | reverse complement strand
CGACAAAGGTCCAAAAGCGGTTAAAGTCACAAAGAAGTAATTCTTTGAAATTTTTATTCTTATTTTTTGATGTTTTTTCAAAACCATTAAATAATTCTAAACTTCAGGTTTTTCTATGAGGGGAATGTATTTTGGTAATTCGGATATTGACTTGTTTTTAACTTTAAGAGAGCTTGATCTTTTATGTCTTTTAGATTTTAACAAAGAAGGAACTGATACTTCAATTTCACATAAACCTCTTGAGTGTTTGCTTGAAGACGATATCGGCGCGAATAGAAAGGTTCATCTTCAGTTGGATGACTTCAAAGAGGGCGGAAACGACGGCATCAAAGTTGATTTCGAGAAGGACACTTATTACGTTAAAATAAACAATTATGCTCGTGAATTAATCGAACAACGCGGCGAATTTGGAACAAGATATGGTAATGGTGAGAAGATAACTTTTTACGTTGATAAATAATCACAACCTCAACATTCTGTCCAATTCTTCCGCTGCGCGTTTCATGTCGTTCATCATTCTGTCCATATCGCGCTGTATGTCGTCGACTAAGTTAGATAGTGTTGGTCCGCGCATGACATACTTGTTTCCTTCATGGCGAACAATTCCTCTGTCCATCAAGGCATTTAAGTGATGAACAACAGTGGCCCGTGTAAGCCCCAATCGTTCAGCGAGTTCATCAGAAGATAATCCGCCAGTCATTTTTATCGCTTTTATCAGCTCGATAAATATTCTAAAGCAAGATTTATCCCTATCTCTTTCACCAAATAATCCTAAAGCGTGTCCGAACCATTGGAGCTCGTCATTTAATGAAAGCTGGACTGGTTTTCTGACGTGGACTATTGTTATTCTTTTCATCCGAAGTATGTTGGCTGTTCTGTGCCGTGCGCGTCTTTCGGCATATCCTTCATCATTTCTTTTTGCTTTTTCTCAACCTGCTCAAGCGCTTTTGGTTTTTTGATTTTGCCGAATTCGTCTTCATATTTTTTAATGACCGTGGCCATTACTTCAAACACGTTTTTCGCGTGCCACGGGTCCATCATTACTACATTGTGTTTCAACAAAAAGCTTGGTTTTTTGCTGCGCGGGTCCGTTCTTGGCGTCACGCATTTGAAATCCATTGTTATTTGCGTTGGAGTGAAGTTCACAGTAACCTCGTGCGCGAAAAATGGTTCCCCGTCGTTTATTACAACATTGATTTGTTCTTGTGCCATATTATATCACCGACCAAACCACAAGCACCCCTTATATTTAAACCTTACTAAAAACGCAACCTTTATATACAAGTATAGCTTCGCATCTACTTAGTTGAGCTTACATCAACCAAAATGACACAGAAACAACCCAAAAAGGAAACGAAAACCGAGCCAAAAAGCGATGAAATCGCGGCTCTGAAAGAGCAAGTGCAGAAGCAGGAAGCTCAGATTAACGATTATGTTGACCACCTAAAACGCCTGCAAGCCGAGTTTGAGAACTATTTGAAGCGCACTGAAAAAGAGCGCGTTCAATTCATTCAAGGCGCGAGTGAGCGCATGATTGTCAAACTGTTGTTAGTTGTTGATGACTTTGAGCGGGCGCTTCAGCAAAAGGATTTGCCGGAACAAACTCGCAAAGGTTTGGAATTAATGTTCAAGAATTTGCACAAAATTTTGGATGAAGAAAAAGTTCAGCCAATCAAATCTGTCGGTGAGAAAGTTGACCCGTACAAACACGAGGTTTTGCTGAAATCCGACTCTGACAAAGATGAAGACACTATCATAGAAGAGCTCCAAAAGGGCTACACAATGAATGGCAAAGTTATTCGCTATGCGAAAGTAAAAGTGAGCACGGGGGTGCGAAAATGAGTAAAGAGAAAATTATCGGTATTGACCTAGGAACTTCAAATTCAGCGGCGTCAGTTTTGGAAGCTGGCAGACCAAAAATTATTCCGTCAGCGGAAGGAGCGTCAATTTATGGAAAAGCGTTTCCTTCATTCGTGGCTTTCACCAAGGACGGACACGTTCTGGTTGGCGAGCCAGCGAAACGTCAGGCAGTAAGCAATCCTAAAGGAACTGTTTACGCCGCGAAAAGAAAGATAGGAACTAATTTCAAGTATGATATTAATGGCAAAGAATACACTCCTCAGCAGATTTCAGCGTTCATTTTGCAAAAAATAAAGTCTGACGCTGAGGCTTTCTTGGGAGAAAAAATAAACAAGGCAGTTATTACTGTTCCTGCTTATTTTGACGATAACCAGCGTCAGGCTACAAAAGACGCGGGAACCATTGCAGGTTTAGAAGTTGTTAGAATTATTAACGAGCCTACAGCCGCGGCGCTATCTTACGGGCTTGACAAAGTCCAAAAAGCGCAGAAGATTCTAGTTTTCGACCTTGGCGGTGGAACTCTTGACGTTACCATTATGGAATTTGGCGAAGGAGTTTTTGAGGTTCTTTCAACGTCTGGTGACACCCAGCTTGGTGGAACTGATATGGACAACGCGCTCATCAATTACATAGTCAAAGAATTCCAAAAGCAGGAAGGCTTTGACTTGAATGATGACGCGACTGCTATGCAGCGTGTCCGTGAAGCCGCTGAAAAGGCGAAGATTGAGCTTTCCACCACGATGGAAACTGAAATCAATCTTCCTTACATCACGGCGACTCAGTCCGGTCCAAAGCATTTGCAGATGAAATTGTCAAGAGCGAAACTTGAAGAGCTTGTTGACTCTATTGTCAAGCGATGCAAGAAGAGCATCGATCAGGCGTTGAGTGACGCTAAGCTTTCAATGGACAGCATTAACAAGGTCATTCTTGTTGGTGGTCCAACCAGAATGCCAATAGTTTCGAAAGCTGTTGAGCAGTGGTGCGGAGCTGGCCGTGTTGAGAGAGGAGTCGACCCGATGGAGTGTGTCGCGATGGGAGCTGCAGTTCAGGGCGGTGTCTTGGCTGGAGAAGTTAAAGACATCTTGCTTCTTGACGTGACTCCATTATCGCTGGGCATTGAAACTCTTGGAGGCGTGTTCACTAAAATTATTGATAGAAACACCACAATTCCAGTAAAGAAGTCTCAGGTGTTCAGCACTGCGGCGGATAACCAGCCTGCTGTTACGATTCGTATCTCGCAGGGTGAGCGTCCAATGTTTGCTGACAATAAGTTGCTTGGTCAATTCGACCTAGTTGGTATTCCGCCTGCGCCTAGAGGCGTTCCTCAAATCGAGGTTACGTTTGATATTGACGCGAACGGTATTTTGTCCGTTACCGCGAAAGACCTCGGCACTCAAAAGGAGCAGAGTATGAGAATTACGGCTCCGAACAAGCTTGACACTGCTGAAGTTGAGCGTATGAGAAAGGAAGCGGAGCAGTTTGCCGACGCTGACAAGAAGCGAAAGGAAGAGATTGAAACTGTTAACCAGGCGGACACGCTTGTCTATACCGCGGAAACTCAAATGAAAGAGTTTGAGGGCAAGGTTCCTGAGAAAGAAATCAAGCAGATAAAGGAAAAAGTTGATGAACTCAAGAAACTTTTGAAGGAAGAGAAGAAGGACATCGCCAAGATTAAGTCAAAGCTTGATGAGGCGAACAAAGTCCTGCACTCCGCCGCGCAGGAGCTTTACAAAAAAGCCGGCGCTGCCCAAGGGGCGAAGGCGAAAACATCCGAAGCGAAGCCCGCTGACGATGATGTTGTTGATACCGAGAAGGTTTAAGCGATGATTGAGGAGCTGAAGGTAGTCGGATATGTCGCGTTAGGTTTGCTTATACTTTACGCTGGGCTCCGTTTTATCGCCGAGCGCGCGATTAAACGCTTAATTAAAACCGAACTTGACGCGGTCATAGTGAGCGATGAGTTCAAGCCTAAAGGGCGGTTTGAATGAGGCGCGACAAAAGCGCAGGATTAATTGTTGTCAAAGAAAATAAAATTTTGTTAGTAAAAAACCCAAAAGGCCAGTGGCTTTTGCCCAAGGGTCATTTGGAAAAAGATGAAACGGAAGGGCAGGCCGCCGTTAGAGAAATCAAGGAAGAGACCAATATTGACGCTGAAATCATCTCTGGATTTAGGGAAGAGGACGCTTATTGGTTTAAAGATAAGGGCGAGCTTGTGAGAAAGGAGGTTGTATTTTTTATGGCGAAGGCTAAAAACAGTGACATTAAGGTTGAAAGCGAGGAGCTTTCTGATGCTAATTGGTTTGATTGGGACGCGGGAATTGACATTGCCAGCTTTGATAGTGTCAAAAAGCTATTAAAGAAGGCAAAGGATTTCTGTAAGACACATGGCTGCTAAGGATTATTACAAAGTTTTGGGAGTGGAGAAGAGCGCGTCTGTTGACGAGATTAAGTCAGCTTACAAGAAACTCGCTAAAAAGTACCATCCAGATCTTAACAAGGACGCTGACGCTGTTGATAAGTTCAAGGAAATCAATGAAGCCGCTGCTGTTCTTACCGACGAGCAGAAGCGACAGCAGTATGACCAGTTTGGAACCACAGGTCAACAGTTTGGCGGTTTTGACCCGAGGGATTTCCAAGGTTTTGATATTAACGATATTTTTGAAAATGTTTTCTCAAATTTTGGTTTTGGAGGGTTCAGACAGCAATCCAGAACAAGGCAAGGTAAAGACCTCATCGCGAGAGTTGCTGTTACTTTGGAGGAAGTTTCTGAAGGTACCACTAGAGAAATTCCTGCGAAGCGTTACGTTAAATGCGAAGATTGCGACGGCGCTGGTGGAAAGGGCGTTAAAACCTGCAACGAATGTAATGGTTCTGGAACTGTAAGAATTCAGAAGAAGACTCCATTTGGTGTTTTCGTTACTCAAACCGCTTGCAGGACTTGCGACGGCGCCGGCCAGCAGATTGAGGATGTTTGTCCAACGTGCGGAGGCGACGGCAGGATAGTAAGCAAAGAGCCCGTTACTGTTAAAATTCCTCCGGGTGTTGAAACTGGAACAAGATTAAGAGTAACTGGAGAGGGCGAAGCGGGAGCTTTTGGCGGTCCGTCAGGCGACCTCTACGTTCTTGTTGAGGTTGAAGATCACGATACTTTCAAACGTGATGGTTCTGACTTGAGAATTACTGTTCCAGTCAGCTTTGTGACTGCTTGTTTAGGTGGCGAGATTGAAGTTCCTTCCCTTCACGGCGCTAAAAAACTGAAAGTTCCTGCGGGAGCGCAGAATAACGCTGAGGAAGTTCTTGATGGCGAGGGTTTGCCTCATCTTGGCAGCAAAAAGCGTGGCGACCTTTATGTAAAAATTTCCATTGAAGTTCCTAAGAAGCTCAGCAAGAAGCAAAAGGAATTGCTTGAGGAATTTGAGAAAGAAGGAAAGAAAAAATTTGGCCTGTTTTAGTTAACGGCCAGGTTTGAAACGTACATTCTCATTTGCGCGGCTTCCCATTCGTCTATTTCTCCCGCCATAAGAAGCGAGTGGATGGCTATCATGTCGTCCGCGTATGTTTTGTATTTCATTCAAATCACCTCGATAGCTAGTCAGTCATTGATTTTTAAATCGATTATGAAGGGCTCGTCGAGAACTGTAATCCATAAAGTTTAAAAGGGGATTTTACGGCAAACACGTTATGGTAAGCATTACTTTGCAGGGTCCTCCTTGGTTTTTTGGTGTTGACGCTACGCTTGAGGCGATTATCGCTGTTATCGCGTTTTTCGTCACAGTTGCCTCGCTTAGAGTTTGGCGCGTGACTAAAGAGCCAAAGTACGGTTGGTTTACCGCTAGTTTTGGTCTCTTGACATTAAGTTTTCTCTCGCGTGCTTTAACCGATACAATTGTTGAGGAGCTTTTGTTCGCGTGTCCTAAGGAATATTTGCCTATGGTTTTCTACTTCGGTTACCTGACACATATTGTTCTTGCGCTTATCGCGTTTACAATGCTTTTCGCTGTTACTCATAAAATTGAGAACAAAAGTGTTATCGCGCTTCTTTACCTGATCTTAATTCCAAGCCTTATTTTGAGCTCGAGTTATTTCTTGAGTTTTTACGGAATTTCTTTCGCGATTTTGCTGTTCATTACAATCGCGTATTATCAGAATTACAAAAAAGTTCAAAATGGGCCTAGTGGAATGGTCTTTGTTGCGTTCCTTTTGCTGACTTTGGCGCAGGCGTTCTTTTTGTTTGAGGCTGTTAATGACTGGTGGTATGTTTTGGCGCAGGCGAGTCAGGCGATGTCTTTTGTTTTGCTTCTCCTCGCTTTGTTGACAATCAAAATGAAATATAGAAAAGTGAAGTTCAATGAAAAGGGCAAAAACTGATATTATTTTTGATATGCTTCGCGCGATGGAAGCGAAGGGCGGAAAGATTAAGCCGACTCATTTACTTTACAAGTCAAATCTTTCTCATCAGCGAATGAAGCTGTATCTTGATGAGCTTAAGCAAAAAGAGATGATTAAAGACGCGCAAGATAGTGGAAAGCTTGTTTACGAAATTACCGACAAAGGTCGCTGGTTTTTACAGAATTTCAAGCAGATGAAAGCGTTTACTGAAGCGTTTGGTCTTTAATTTTAATTAAAAAATCAATTAAAATTAATCATGCGTATCTAAATTAAACACCGCGCCTGTTTCTTTTAGGGCGTGTGCGACTTTGTCGCCAAGGGCGAGAACTTGTTCTTTGGTTGGCTTGTCTTTCCAGCTGTGCACGAAGTCCACGCTACCGAATTGCGTCTCAAAACCTAAGGATTCAAGGCGTTGCGCGATTTCTGTCGTTGACGTTCCTTTTGTACCGAAGTACATTATCAAGTAGGTTTTCCATGCCATACTGATTTATACGCTTTCATCATATAAAAAGTCTTGTATGACCATAAATTTTTAAGCTAATTATTCTTTTCAGTCCCCATGCAAAAAGGGTTGATTATTTTGTTTATGTTTTCTCTTATTGGCATTCTTATTCTTAGCGAGCTGTCTCACGAGTTCGCGACGGGAAGAATCGTCAATGAGTTCGGCGAACTAAGGGACAAAAGAATTGATTTGTATATGAGTTTCCCTAATTATGTTCAAAATTACGCGCTTCAAAGTGTTGTTGACAACGTGAGACGCTTGTTGCTGTTCAACGCCCAAGGCGCTTACTACATGCCGTATGGAATTTATGACCCTGTTGTGTTTTTCAACAACGAAAGAGAATTAATTGATAATCTTCAGATTTTGGCTTGTGAAAAGCAGCCGGGCTTCATTAACTATCAGGTTCCTTATCCAAATACTGGTATTCTTCCGTGCAATGAACAATTGAGGGCTGCGGCTCTTGATACCATAAGCCAAGTTATCGATGTTGACATTCGTCTTGTCGAGGCCACCGCGCTTATGAGCAAATGCCCGCGTGACGCGCTTGATGGTATTGATATTGCAAGAGCTTCCTTGATCAATAGAGATTACATTGATGTTCTTTTGAGTTTGCAGGCGTCTTATACTCAGTCGCTTGCTTGCTCTTAATCAGTCATCAAACCAAGAAGTATCCATCATATGTTCTAATTTTTTTCGCGATTGGCGTTTTTTTGGCGTTATGACTGCGTAGGTTGCTACCATTTCGCAGAATTCTTTTTCAACCAAATGATACGCGGTTTTGCAAACAACTGCGTAAGCGTCTCGCAGTACTGAAACTGGGCGTTCATAATTTTTCCAGCGCATAAAGATTTCAAGTTTTGCCTCGCGATGGTTTTTGTACAATGTGATTGTTGGAAAATTCTCCTCTTTTATTCTAAGAACACGTTGAGAGTAATCCATTCCTTCATAAAGAACTACCAATCTGTCCACTAAATCTAACAATTCTTCTTTTGTCTTCAACTCACTCATCACAGGACAAGCGCAATGGCACCCTATAAAAATCTTCCCCGCAAAAGCTTTTTATACCGACGATAAATAAAAAGGTTTGCAATTAAGGCACAACAAATATTTACAATATGGAAAATAAATCATTCAAGCGAAAGGAAAAACCCAATACACCTGCTGAGTTAGACGGCATTCTAAACCCGACCATCAAAAAATGGTTCCACTCTCGCTTCCCAAGTTACTCTCTGCCCCAACAGTTTGGAGTCATGGAAATTCACAGCAGAAACAACGTTCTTATCTCGGCTCCAACTGGCGCGACAAAAACCTTAACCGGATTTCTCTCAATCCTTAACGAGCTTGTTGACAGCGCGGAAAAAGGAAAACTAAAAGACAAGGTTTACGCCGTTTACATCTCCCCGCTTAAAGCGTTGTCAAATGACATTAGCAAAAATCTCAAAGAACCATTGCAGCAAATCGAGGCGATCGCCGGCAAAGATTTAGGAATTCGCGTCGCGGTGAGAACTGGCGATACGACACAGTCTGAAAAGACAAAAATGCTCGCGAAGCCTCCACATATTCTAATCACAACTCCGGAAAGCTTGGCGATTATGCTTTGCTCGCCAAAATTCAGAGAGCACTTGAAAGGAGTTGAATGGTGCATTATTGATGAGATTCACGCTCTTGCCGAAAACAAACGAGGAGTTCATCTTTCGCTTTCGATGGAGCGTCTTCAGCGTCTTGCCGGGCATATGTGCCGTGTTGGCCTGTCAGCTACTGTGGCTCCTCTTGACAACATCGCGCATTATCTTGTCGGAACGAATAGAGACTGTCAGATTATTGAAATCAACTTCCTGAAAAATCTTGATTTCAAGGTTATGTCTCCGATTAGCAATCTTATTGACACGACTCATAATGACGCTCATCACGCGCTTTACAATTTAATGGACAGTTTGATTTCTGAAAGCAAGACCACTTTGATTTTCACAAACACAAGGTCTGCCACCGAGCGTGTTGTTGATACTCTAAAAAACAAGTTCCCTGGAAAATACGACGGTAAAATCGGAGCTCATCACGGAAGTATGAGCAAAGAAACCCGTCACGAGATTGAGGACCGCCTGAGAAAGGGTGACGTAAAAGTCGTTGTCTCATCAACAAGTTTGGAGCTCGGTCTTGACATTGGTTACATTGACTTGGTTATTTGTCTTGGCAGCCCAAAGAGTGTCGCGAGATTCCTGCAGCGCGCCGGCCGTTCAGGTCACAAGCTTCACGAGACTGTAAAGGCAAGAATGATTGTTATGGACCGTGATGATTTGGTTGAGTGCGCCGTTCTTATGAAAGCTGCGAAGGAAAAAAATATTGACAAGGTTCATATTCCAATGAACGCGTTGGACGTTCTCGCCCAGCAGATTGTTGGGATGGCTATTGAGGAAGTTTGGAATGAAAAGAAGCTTTTTGACGCGATAAGGCAAAGTTATTGTTATCAAAGTTTGAAATATGACGATTTCAATCAAATTATAGGTTATCTTGCGGGCGAATACGTTGACCTTGAGGACCGCCATATTTACGCTAGAATTTGGCGCAAGGACGGCAGTATTGGCAAGCGCGGAAAGATGGGAAGAGTCATTTATATGACTAACATTGGCACAATCCCTGACGAGACGTTCATTACCGTTAAAATTGGCAACGAAACTATTGGTCATCTTGACGAGAATTTTGTTGAGCGTCTCAAACCGGGCGATGTTTTCACTCTTGGAGGCCATACCTATATGTTCAAGTTTTCAAGAGGAATGGTCGCCCAGGTTTCCGCCAGCAGCAACAAGCCCCCTACTGTTCCAAGGTGGGCTTCCGAAATGCTTCCTCTAAGTTTCGACCTCGCGAACGAAATTGGCCGTTTTAGAAGTCTGATGTCTGAGCGTTTCGCGGAAAAACAGAAGAAGGCGGAAATTGTGAAGTTCATCAACGATTATTTGTATGTTGACGATAAAGCGGCCAACTCGATATACGAATATTTCAAGGAGCAGTATGATTTTTGCAAAACTATTCCTTCAAACACCCAGCTAATCATAGAGTATTTCAAGGATCCGAAGGATCCCAAGGTTATTTTCCATACTTTGTTTGGAAGAAAGGTGAACGACTGCCTTTCCAGAGCAGTTGGTTTTGTTATCAGCAAAACTATTCACAAGGATGTTGAGCTTGGCATTAGCGATAACGGTTTTTACATTAACGGTTCAAAATTGTTGAACCCTGTTAAGGCGATAAAGCTGCTCAAAAAGGACAAACTCCAGCTCGTGATGGATGCAGCGATTGAGAAAAGCGAGGTTTTCAAGCGAAGGTTCCGCCATTGCGCGACTCGTTCGTTAATGATTTTGAGAAACTATATGGGCAGACAAAAGCGCGTCGGAAAGCAGCAGGTTTCCAGTATGATTTTGATGTCCGCTCTCAAACAAATCGACCCTAATTTCGCTATTTTGAAGGAAGCGAGACGCGAATGCGTTGAAGATGTTATGGACATTGAAAACGTGAAGAAAGTCTTGGAAGGAATTGAAAAAGGTAAAATCAAGATTGTTGAGATTGAGACTCCTGTTCCCTCTCCTTTCGCGCTGAATCTCGCGTTGCAGGGCCACGCCGATGTTTTGAGAATGGAGGATAAATATGAATTCCTCAGAAGAATGCATAATCAAATTTTGGCGAAAATTGAGGGGAAAACTATCGAGTCTTTTGACGCTTCCGGATTTATTGAGAAATCTCAGGAGGCGAGAAATGAGTTTAAGGAAATTCTAAAAAGAGAAGCCTGGAATTTAAAGAAGGTTCCGCGTTTCGCGAAAGCCGAGCTTGTGAGAATTATTGACGGAGCGAGAAACGACATCGACCCTAAATTTATCGCCGGCGTCAATGAATACCGGAAAGATATTGAGATTAACTGGCCTGATGAGTTGAAAAAGTTTTTATGGACTGTTTGGGACGACTTAAAGACTAGCGAATTTAGCTACGAACAGTATTGGTCTGAAGAGGAAGTGAAAAAGGAGCAGAAGGATGACGAGCTTAAGCATTTATTGTTTGAGCAGTTCAACAAAGCCGCGAAAAAAGAGAAACTTGACGCTCAAATAAGATACGACGTTTACGCGCTGATTATGAAAGACGCCAAGTCAGTTCGTTCTGAAACTTTGGCGTGGTTGAAAAGCTTGTTTTCTGGACCTGTTTCCTCTGTTTGGAAGGATGAAATCGCGAAGTTTTTGCTAAAAAAATATAAAGAATTGAAATGACCCATCTAAGCCGTTAGGTTTTTAAACCACCCTTTTTCTTTTTGTATTAATGTTAGGGGACGGGGATAATAGGAAGGAAACGTACCGTATGGAAGTCTTGACTTCGTCTGTTTATTACCCTGAAAATAGAGTGAAGACGGGTGAATACATCCGGAGCAGGACTGGAATAACTGAGCGAGTTGTCGCTTCTCCAGATGAGACTCATTTTTTTATGGCTTCCAAAACTTTGGAAGATTTGCTTTCTAAATCGAGCGTGAATAGAAAAGATGTGGCAGTTATTGTCGCGAGAAACACAGGAATCACGGGCCACATTCCTTGCGTTGCTTCAAAGCGCCACAAAGAAATTAGTTCAAAAAATGCGGAGCCTGCGATGGATATTCTTTATGACGGCCAGCATTCGTCCCTTCTTTCAGGTTTGCGCGCGACTTTTGGCGCTGACGAAGGAGGATATGTCGAACACGACGCGAAAAGTTATTGGGAGCAGTCAAGTGAACCCTCCATCGCTTTTGAGGACCGTTTGTGCGGTGTTGTTCATTTTGATGTCGGCGCGTTGGCATCAGAGCTTTCAAAAGAGTACGGTTTGAACGAAAAATATTCTTTTGACGTTGTTACTGGCTGCGCCTCGCTAAACGCCGCTCTTCAGCTCGCGTGCGGTTTTAACAAAATTGAGCAGAGATATTTCGCGGTCATTGGTGTTGACAGAATGAATGATTTAGTTGATTATTCGGACAAGTCCACCAACGATTTGTTTGGTGATTTGGCTTCAGGATTTTTGTTAAAACCGTCTTATAATGGTTTTTTGGCTCACCGGCTTAATACTGAAATTGACGTTGAAAACTCAATTTGGGCTGAAAAAAATAACGGAAAGGAAATTTTCAAAATGAAGGGGCTTTGCGTCTATAAATGGGCAGTTCCTGCGGTTATTTCAATGATTAATGAAGCTCTGGAAGTTAAAAGAAAATATGAATCATGGCGCATTGAGGAGTTAGTAAAAACAAAAACAGAAGAGCCCAGAGGAAGATTCTTTGTTGGCTGCCATCAGGCGAATCCTCGTATGATTGAGGAAATCGCTCAAAAAGCGTCTCCGGAAGTTTACGGTTTTGCTCTTTGCGGGGATGTTACTGGAAACGGTTCTACCGCCAGCATTGGCCAGTCTTTCCATAATTTAAGAACCCAGAGTTTTTACAAATCTAAAAACATTTTAAGGCTGAGCGGTGAAGGCGACAAAGTAAAATTGGAGCCATATGATTACGTTCTTGTTGTTGGTTTCGGCGCGGGATTGACTCGCGGCTGGAACTTGTTAAGAATTCTTCCTTAATTATTTCGGCCTGTCCAGTCAAAATTGAGTTTGTCCTGGGTTTTCTCCCACATATGTCCTGTCCAGTATAATGCTCCGCCAATTGCCATGTAGACAGCAGCGACCGATAATATTGTTGGCACGCTGTGGTGTATGTAGAATTCCGCGACCGGTTTCATTACGGCCATTCCGGTTATGCCGTTTCCTGAAGCGAAAAAATCATTAATATTAAAAACGCTGAAAACTACGTTTAACGCGCCCGGTAAAAATATCATTGCGCCTATGCTTTGGAGCATTCCGTATATGCTTTCTTTGATGCGGTACATTAAAAATACGCAAACTGCTATTAGTAGAACACTTGCCATGAGTATTGCTGGTGATGCCAGCCATACATTTTCCTGTTTGTCCAGCGCCGATGATACTACTGGAATGAGCAATGCGCACGCGGTAAATAACGCCAAGTGAACAAAAATGTGTCCCGCTGTATGTTTCACCACTTTCATGCTAACCTGATTAGTTAATGACATTTATAAACATTGCCGAAGAATATAAAAAAAGACCCTGTTTCTCTTCTTCTATGACATACACAGCCAAGAATTTTGACGCGCTCATCGGGATGAAGGGTTTTTCTGAACAGCTTTTGAAAAACCATTTCACGCTATACCAGGGTTATGTGACCAACACCAATAAGGTCGCTGACCTTCTTTCGGCGATGGTTAAGGATGGAAAGCAGGCAACCCCTGAATTCGCCGAGCTTAAGCGCCGTTTCGGCTGGGAGTTTAACGGTATGCGCCTTCACGAGCTTTATTTCCGTGTTCTTTCAAAGGAGCCAAAAGCGCCAAGCCCGAAATTAAAGAAGGCGATTGAGAAAAGTTTTGGCTCTTGGGAAAACTTTGAGAAAGATATGAAAGCGACTCTTTCAATGCGAGGCATCGGCTGGGGCGTGACTTATTTTGACATTTCTGCGGGCAAATTGTTCAATTCATGGATTAACGAGCACGATGTTGGCCATTTGTCAAGCTGCGCGCCAGTTCTTGTTCTTGATGTTTTTGAGCACGCGTATATGATTGATTATCAGCTTAAGCGCGCGGATTACATTGAAGCTGTTTGGAAGGCAATCAATTGGAGTGAAGTTGAGAAGCTTCTCTCGTTGGTTGAAGGTGTATGAGCGTTCAGGTTTTTCCCTACTATAAACCAAAGCCTCCTTCAGAAAAAGATGTCATAGCCGAGTTCAAGGAAAACGGTTTTAGTCCTTATCATGTAATTTTGCAAAAATCTGAGCAGTCAGGAGTTTTACAGCAGAATTTCAAGGAAACCCGCGTTCTTGTTTCTGGAAAGGTCGAATTTGTGGCTGACGGAAGGCGCCACGAATTGCTTCCAGGTTATCGTGTTGACATCAGTAAAGGCACTCCTTTCGTTACGAAGAATTTAGAGAATGGCCAATCTGTTTTCGTTTGCGTTAAGGGCGGAACTACTGTTGAGATCGAGACATATTAAATTTATACGCGAGATATAGTTGTGCCGTGAATTTCGTCGCCAGCTGTTTTGTTTCTAATTTTCCATTTTGGGAATAGTAATCTTGTATTATTTCTCTTGCTCTTGATGGCGATATTACAAAACAGTACTCATCTCCCCACATCGATAGTATTGCTGTGTGATTGTACGGTAGTTTTGCTTCCTTAATTCCGTCAAACAATATTTTATCAACGAGTTGGGGAAGTTCGCATTTTTGTTCCGCCGCAGCTTTTTTTATAATTTCTGAATCAACTTCGTTCAAGACGGAGTTTAGTTTATTTTCAGATAGCCTCTCGTTCTCACCTGTTCTTTTTCTCCACTCAAGCAAAATTAGCTGTCCGAATGTTAACTTCATTTATTTTTCAACTTGTTTTCATTTTAAAAACTCTTCTCATCTGTAATTATACGAAACGCATATAAATATTCCAAACTACACTTGATTTATGAGTTTTTTTGACAGCCCTTTTGTTAGGCAGACTTTGTTTGAATTCAATTCCTTAGTAAAAGCGCCGTTTGATGTTCCCGAAATGTGGTGGATTGTTACTCCTCTTCTCGCTGTTATTTTTATCATGACTTTTTATTTTGGCAAATACATTAATGAGAAACTTGGCTACAACACCGCTCTTGGGAATTCTGTTGTTCTGTTTTTTGTTTGTGTTGATTTGTTGAGAACCATTTACAATTATACTTTTCCTCCGAGTTTTGAGAATTACGCTTGGTATCCAGTCACGACAGCGATTATTTTCATAATTATTTTAGAAAGTGTTCTTTTGCTTAGCGCGGCTTTTAAGCACGCTTTGCCGGAGAATGTTATGTATTTTATCGCCTCGCCAGTTGCGGTTAATGTTCAGGCGTATGTTATGGCTGCGATGGTTTACACGAAGTCTGACCTTACTTTTTACACTTTGATAGCTGGACTTTTGTTGTTCATCATTTTGATTGTAATTCTCAGAGGCATTAAAGAAATAGAGCATCTTTTGTTTGGTTATCATTTTAAAAAAACAGTTCCAAAACCTAAAAAGTAATATGTTTAAACTCGCAGATAATGTTTTCGCGGTCGACTTGTGCGTTTACTTGCCA
>CAZNDX010000012.1:8155-16890 GCA_964572035.1 uncultured Methanosarcinales archaeon | reverse complement strand
TATGTTTAAACTCGCAGATAATGTTTTCGCGGTCGACTTGTGCGTTTACTTGCCAGACGTCAAGGCGCTCATCGTTGCTGACTTGCATCTTGGCTATGAGGAGTCCCTTGGAAAAAAGGGCGTTCTTGTTCCGCGCACTCAATTTAAGTCAGTTATCAAGCGACTGGAATGGATTTTGAAGAAGGTCGAAGTTAAGCGCGTAATTCTCAACGGTGACGTTAAGCATGAGTTTGGAGTGATTTCAAAACAAGAATGGAGAGAGGTTCTTCGTTTGCTTGATTTTTTCAAGGAAAAAAATATTGAAGTTATTGTTGTGAAGGGAAATCATGACACAGTGTTGGGCCCGATTGCTCAAAAACGTGAGGTGAAAGAAGTTAAAGAGTTCCGACACGGAGATGTTCTTATTATTCACGGAGATTATGAACCTTCTCGACCTGCAAAAATAATTGTTATTGGCCACGAGCATCCCGCCATTTCTTTGAAAGAGGAGGCGAAGTATGAAAAGTTCAAGTGTTTCTTGAAAGGTCCTTACAAGAAGAGCGTTCTTATCGCTCAGCCGGCGTTTTTCCCACTTACAACTGGTACTGATGTTCTTAACGAGCCAACTTTGAGTCCTTTGCTTAAGGATTTGTCAAAGTTTGAGGCGTTTATCGTTGATGATGAAACGCACAGTGTTTTACCGTTTGGAAAGTTGAAGAAATTTAAGAATTAAAGAACAAGCCACGGCAGGCCCTTGCGAACCTGCCGTGTTTGTCGTAGTGAGTGAAGACTTTTACCACTCGTCGTCTTCTGCCCAGTTTTCCTCCATTAGTTTTTCTGTGGCTAGACGCTCTCCGCGTTCAAAGGCGATTTCCCACGGTGCTTCTTCATTTAAAAGATCCTCATCGGCCATGTCTTCGTCCCATGCCTCTTCCATAGGCGCAAAATCCATTTCTGCTTCTTGTTTCATGGTTCACCTCCCGGAATTACTCAATTTTAGCTCAACCATCTGATATCGGAATTCTTACGGGCGCCATTTATATTTTGTCCTAAAAGTTTATAGAATTTATATAAACAGGAATTTTTTATAAGAAATAGAAGAATTTATATAGTTCAATATACTATGTATTGTTCCTCGAAGAAATATAAGGGGTTATAGGGTTTATGAAAAGAAAAGTTATCCAAATCGCAGAATCGACTCAATTGATCTCTCTTCCTAGAAAATGGGCGATTAAGCACAATATCCAAAAAGGAGCTGAGCTGGACATCGAAGAACAAGGAAATTCTCTCATAATAAAAAGCGATTCAAAGCCTCAAATTGAGAAAGTCGAAATCAAGCTCAAAGATTACGGAATTTTAGCTCCAAGAATAATTCACGCACTGTACAAAAGAGGCGTTGATGAAATCAAAGTTTATCTTCAGTCTCCAAAAGAATTTTCAGAACTTCAAAATATTTTAAGCAATGAAACCATCGGTTTTGAAATTATTGAGCAAGGAAACAATTATTGCGTTGTAAGAAACGTCTCAGGTCAAATTGAGGAGTTTGACGGCGTTCTTAGAAGAACTTTTCTTTTGCTTTCAAATATGGCGAACGATGGAGCGGTTGCGCTTAAAGAAAAGAATCAGGACGCCTTTCACAGTCTGCTCCTTCTTGAAAAGAGCAACAACAGATTCACTTCAATTTGCAGAAGGTACTTGAACAAATACGGAAGCGACAAATACGATAAAATCGGTCCGCTCTATTACATAATTGAGGACATGGAAAACGTCGCGGATGAATACAAATATTTGTTCCAGCAGCTCAAAGACTTAAAACCAGATGAGTTGAAGATTACACCTGTGCACGTCGAAATTTATGAGAAAATTTCTCAAATGATAAAATTGTTCCACGAAATTTTTTACAAAAACTCTCCTGAAAAGGCCGCGGAAATTGGAAAAATAAGAAAGGAAATCGTAACGAAATGTATCGACGAGTTGAAAACTTGCAAAAATGCTGCGCAGTTCTTTATACTTCATCACGCGCTGACAATAACTCAAAAAGTGTTCAATATGGTTGGTCCGTTTATTGTCGTGTCATCAAGAAATCTACAACCTTGACCACAAGCGGAATCCTGTAAATGTCCTTTCTTTTGAAGTGATATGTTTTCTTTTTGGGATCGTAATCGACGGATTTTTGTTCACATCTTACTTGCACTGTGTGCATTCCGACTTCACGCGCAGGTTCTATGTCCGCTTCAAGTCTGTCGCCGACAAACAAAAGTTCTGAAGGCGGTAGTTCGCTTTTCTTGATAACATAAAGGTATCCTTCAATTGATGGTTTTGATGGGACTTGCTCGGCAGTCACCAAAAAATCAAAATCGCTCTTAGAAATGCCTATCTTACCTATGATGCTCTCAAGTGTGCTCTTTTTGTTGTTGGTGAATATGCTTAGGCCCAAATTTCTTTTTTTCAAAATCTGTATCATTTCAACCAATTCAGGATCCGGATTTACGAATGAGGAAATGTCGAGTTTATTGAGTATTTCCCTTGCCTGATCCCCGCTCAATCCGTAGGAAGTTATTGCTGCTGTCTTTGTTTTGTATTTTTTTACTCTTTTAAAGTAATCTTCCATTATGTCAGTTTGAGGGACTTTGAGCTGTTCGGAAAGCTGTTTTGTTACAAGTTCGTTGGTGTTTTTAGTTAGCTCGGGCGTGAAAAAGTAAAGCGTTCCATCGCAATCAAAGCAAACGTGTTTTATTGGCATTTTTTAGTCCTTCAAAGTATAATGATTTTTTGTTTAAATAATGAACTAATTTTTCATTTGTGAGTTCTGAAACGCAAGCGTGCCAATAGGCTCTCGCGCTTGGATCTTTTAGAAGTCTAACTTCGTCAAGATATCTCTTCGCGAATTCAGGACCGTAAGATAGTTTCGCCTCCTTATACCATTTCGAAACGTGAGAACGCTCTTGTCTGTCAACGCATTCGGAAGCGAAAATTGATCTTAATCTGCCGGATAAGAATTCGCAGCTGCGCGCGTGATTTCTTATATTTCTCTCAAACATTTTAAGTCTTCTGTCAAGTCTTTGCTTTGTGATATTTCCCTTTTCGAATTCATCGATAGAGTTCAAAGCGAAGGCGCTCGCGTAAAGACTCAATTTTCTTTGCGAGCGGTAATTCAACATTAGATAAACTGATTTTTCATCCTCCTTCAAATCAGCTCTGTCTATTCTGTCAACAAAATCGTAAAACAATTTTCTGACGCCTTTCACATTGAATCCTTTTTCTCCGTGAACAAGGAACGCGCATTCCGCTTCTGTCGTTAAATGTGCGAGGTCCTCAAAAATATGCCCGTACCTGTAGTGAAGGTCAAGATTGTAAAAACTGCTCTCAATTTTATCGGTGTCAACAGAATTTCCGTTTTCTTTTCCTGGTATCAGTAAGTTTTTTTCTATGTCTGACATCGTCAACTCAACTTGGCCTGATCCTGCGTATTTTACCTTATCAAATTGAAGCGCGGCGTTAGGCAACGACGCGTCTCTTACTCTCACTATGTTTTCCAAAGATGTACCCAAATCGTCTAAAATATTTCTTGATTCAAGATATGCGTTACCTTCTGCGTCAATGTCGTAAAGTCCTGGGCAGACGACTTCCAAAATTTCCGGGAATGTTGAAATTCTCTGTTTGTATTCTTCAATCAATGATTTTCCATTTGGTTTTTTAACAAATGTTACAAGCCCTGCGTTCTGCCACGCGGCGATATCTCTTGCGTATTTGTTTACCAAAGCGGACCTTAGCGCTGAAAGTTGTTTGATGCGTCTAAAAGTTGATGTGTCTTTTTGAGAGACTTTTTCTTCCAAAGAGTCGACTTCTGTTTGTATTCTTCTCAAAACATCATTGAGAGTGGGGCCCTCAACTTCCTGCATCAGCAGGAACGTCCTTTGATCTTTTTCATCCAGTTTGCTTAAGTCAAGAGGCCTTAACATTGCCGGAGTCTTAAAGCCGTAATATTTTTGTAGGCTGAACGCGTCCTCATATCTTTGCTGCGCTATTTCATAATGATTGTGGCCTGATCTGTCTCCCTCTACAACTCGGAACACTCGCCATCTGAGTGCGTGGGTTCTCGCTGTTCCTTGAACTATTTTTCCAAGTCTATTGGTGCTTCCTGGTTCGCTGCTGAGTCCGGCGCCAAGTCGTGAATTGTGTCTCTGTCCTGTTTTATACTGCATCAAAATTTGTCTTGCCTGCTCTGCTGCAAGTTTTTCCGTTCTCTCATCAGGGTTGTTTGTGTAGTCCTCAATTAATCTGACAAGTCTTGCGTCATCATCAAGGAATTTCTGCTCTTCGTAAACGGTTCTTACGTCCTGAAAGAAATTTCTAAAAGTGTTTTGAGAGTAATTTTTTTGAAGAAGCTCTTTCTGAAGGGGAGCTGGCAGTTTTTGCAGTTTTTCAAGAAGCTCGTCCCTATCTTTCGAAGCCAGTGATAAAACTTCGTTGATTTTTATGGCCGGAGAGTTAAAATCAATAAACGCGTAGAGATTTTTTTCGGACAAATATTTTGCCAGTTTGTCTTCAAGATTCTCCTGGCCATTTTCAACTAGCGTTTTTTGTTCTTCTTCGTTGCAGGCGTAGAATATTGGAGTGAATCTTGAGAATTTTATGTTTTCCAGCAAAAGGTCGTCAGGTCTTGTTACGATGCACACTCTTGACTCTTCCAATACTTTTTTCTCTAAATTATCTGTTGTTTCAACATCGTATCCAAAAGTTTGAATTTCAAGAAGTTTAAATGGAGAAAGATAACCTGAAGCGAGTATTTTTTTCCCCACCTTATTTAGAGCTTGGAAATCAAAGTTAGTCATAACTACTCCTCAGTAAAGATTTAACAGCGCGTTTATAAATCTATTGACTTAAAAACATAAATTATGTCGAAAACGCCAAGAAAAAACCACAAGATTTATAAACCTAATTTAATAATCTACTGTTAGGTGGTAGTGAGGAGACTATGGTGGGAACAGAGCAGATAAATGTTCAAGAAGAAGATATTCGGCTTTACTACTTCAAAAAAGTTAGTTCTGCTGACGCGAAATACGCCGAAGCCCTGATTGAAAACTACAAAAGTCTGCGAAACGCTCTTGCTGCTTACGATGCCGACCCGTCTTATAGCCAATTTTCAAAAAGAATTTCTGAATTAATTAGCATCGAAGAAAAAATTACCAAATACACACTTGACGGTCAGAGAATAACATCCCTTCTTGATGTAATCAAAAAATTCGAGCCAGAGCGCGATGATACCGTGATTATCAACAGAAACGATTTGGAAAAACGCCTTGGTAAAACAGAATAATACTGCCTAACTTCTTTAGCAACCTTTAAAAACCGTCTTTCGTAATATATTATTATGCCAACTGAAGAAGAGCTTATTTCAGAAAGGAAGAGAAAAAGAGAGGATTTGCTGAAGTTAGGGGTTAATCCTTATCCTTACAAGTACGAGCCAACTCATTCTTCTAGTGATGTCAACGGAAAATACAAATCTTTAGCGCCGGAAGAAAAAACAAGCGACAAAGTGAAAGTGGCTGGAAGAATTGTAGCGCTGAGAAGAATGGGAAAAGCGACATTCTCTCATATCCTCGATATGAATGGTAGAGTCCAGATTTATTTCAAGTTTGATGACATTCCGCAAACGTATGACCAGTTGAAACTTCTTGACATTGGTGACTGGATTGGCGTTGAGGGCACTGTTTTCAAAACAAAAACCGGAGAAGTCACGATTAAGTCGGAAGGCTTCACGATTTTGTGCAAAGCCCTGAGACCGTTGCCTGAAAAGTGGCACGGCTTGACTGATATCGAGCAGCGTTACAGAAAGCGCTACGTTGACCTTATCGTTAATCCTGATGTTAGAAAGACTTTTGTTCAGCGTACAAAAATTATTGACGCTATCAGAAATACGCTAAATGAAAGAAACTTTTTGGAGGTTGATACTCCTATTTTGCAGCCAATTTACGGCGGAGCGGCGGCGAAGCCTTTCAAGTCTCATCTTAACTCGTTAAAGATGGATGTCTTTTTGCGAATCGCGCCAGAACTTTACCTGAAGCGTTTGTTGGTTGGTGGTTTTGACAAAGTTTACGAGTTCGCGAAAAATTTCCGCAACGAAGATATTGACAGAACGCATAATCCTGAGTTTACGGGTCTTGAGCTCTATCAAGCGTACGCTGACTTTAATGATATGAAGGAATTGGTTCAGGATATTTACATCGCCGCGGCGAAGGCGATTCACGGCTCTACACGATTTGAATATCAGGGGCATATTATCGACGTGAAAAAGCCTTGGGCTGAATACACAATGGAAGAGTCGCTGAAAAAATTCGCAGGAATTGACTCGAACAAATTGACAATTGATGACTTGAACAAGCTCTGCGTTCAGCACAAGCTGGAAGTCGCGGCCAATCCAAGCAAGGGCCAGTTGATTCAAGCGTTGTTTGAAGAATTAGTAGAGGACAAACTTATCCAGCCGACAATCATCACCCATCATCCTGTAGAAAGCACTCCGCTTTGCAAGCAGTGCCGTGAGCCTCACTTCAATCAGCATTTTGTTGAACGCTTTGAGCCGTTCCTTGCGGGAATGGAAATCGCGAACGCGTATAGCGAGTTAAACGATCCTGTTCGTCAAAGAAAGTTGCTTGAGGACCAAGCGAAGGAATTGAAAAAAGGAGAGGAGGAAGCTCACCCGATGGATGAGGATTTCGTTCAGGCGATTGAGTACGGTATGCCTCCCGCTGGCGGCTTGGGTGTTGGTATTGAACGTTTGATTATGATTATAACCAATAATCCCAGCATTAGAGATGTTTTGTTTTTCCCGTTCATGAAAATTTAATATGGCTGAAAAAATCACGGTTGGTCTTACCTCGCACGTTGTCGTGTTTGGCAAGAAGGGTAAAAAAGAGGTTGTTGCGAGAATTGATACTGGCGCGACCAAGAGCAGCATAGACGAAGTTTTGGCGAAAGAATTGGGGCTCGCTGAACCCCTGAAACATGCTAAAGTCAAGAGCGCTAGCGGAACAAGGCATCGTCCTGTTATCGTTGTCGAGATTTCTATCGCGGGAGAGTTAATCACCGCGGAGTTCACAGTCGCTGACAGGGCGCACATGAAGTATCCTGTTCTTATCGGTCAAAACATTCTTAAAAGCGGGTTTCTTATTGACCCGAGCAGACAATGAGAGCGGCAGTTATATCGTTGGGGAGCGTCAGCAGCAAGTGGATAGTTGACGAGCTGAAAAAATATTTTAAAGAAGTTGATGATTTGAGCTTGGAGGATATTGAGGTCCCTCTCGGTTCTGGTAAAACTGAAGTTCTTTACAAGGGTAAGCCGATCGAGAAATATGATTGTATTTACGCGAGGGGCAGTTACAAATACGCGATTCTTTTACGCGCCATTACCACAATTTTGCAAAAGGAGAGTTATATGCCGTTAAGGGCGGCTTCTTACACTCTTGGTCACGACAAAGTTCTTACTCACCTCAAGTTCCAAGAGTTTGGCGTTCCCCAGCCAAGGACTTATTTGGCAGCCACCGCTGACGCTGGCAAGAAGATTGTGAAAAAGATGAGCTATCCTATTGTCATGAAGCTTCCTTCTGGAACGCATGGCAAGGGAGTTATGTTCGCGGACAGCACTGAAAGCGCGAAATCTATGATAGATACTCTTTCGCTTTTGAAACAGCCTATTCTTCTTCAGGAGTTTATTGACACTGATGGTGTTGATTATCGCGCGATTGTTGTTGGTGACGAGGTTGTCGCCGCGATGAAACGCATAGCTGGAAAGGACGATAAACGTTCAAACATTCACGCGGGCGGAAAAGGCGTTAAGACTTCTCTTGATGAGAAAACAAAAAAGGTCGCTATTGCCGCTGCGAGGGCAACTGGCTGCGATATTTGCGCGGTTGATATTTTGCCAAGCCATAAAGGTCCCTTAGTTATGGAGATTAATTTGTCCCCTGGTCTTCAGGGTATTACCGGCGCGACTAAAATTAATGTCGCGGCTAAAATAGCTGAATTTTTGTTCAAAAAGGCGAAAGAAATGAAAGAAAAAGGAAAGAACGCTGTTGTTTCTGAAGTTGGTCAGGAGCACGAAATTCACGGCCCTGTTGACTTCAGGGGCAACCGTATTTTGTTGCCTGAGGTTGTGACTATGGCGTCAAAGATTAAGGAAACAGATAATGTTGTTATAACTGCCAAGAAGGGTAAAATTGAAATTAAAAAGGGTTCTGAAGAAGTTAAAAAAATAGATTAAATTATTGGCAGGCGCCTGGTGTTTCCGTTGTTATGCTTCCGCCACAAACGTCTTTGCACGCCTGCTCGGCTCCCGCTTTGCTTGATGTGCTGTATTTTGTTCCGCAACTGCAAGAGTAACAACTTAGTGGTTCTGTTTCAACGGCTCGTCCGGCGAACGCTCTGCTTTCTGAATCCATTATGCCTTTTATTTCTCCGCCGTATCTGTTGGCAGTTGGGACCGCGAAGTATCCAGTTACGAGTGCTCCTTGTTGTGACGTGTCTGGGCTTACTCCCATATCGTACCAGTAGCTTGGTCCTTGTTGATATTGCCACGCTGGGAGGCTTTGCCAGTATGCGCATTGGTTCAAGCACGCTTGAGTGTCATATCTGTATGGCGCGTATCTGTCGTCTCCGATTCCGTAGCAGTTTGAACGGCACATTTTGTAGTCAACGCCCTGCTGTCCTGGAACGTATCCGTATGGGTAGAATGGGTCTTGGTATCCCCAGTTTACTTG
>CAZNDX010000012.1:0-8055 GCA_964572035.1 uncultured Methanosarcinales archaeon | reverse complement strand
GAAAACAAAGAATCGTTTATGTTTCACACTCCGAATATTGACATCACTCTTCTTCAGTCTCAAGCGATGGAACTCCCGTTAGTCAGAGTTACAACTAAGGGAGAAAAGGAGACCGAACTCAAAGATCTGAAAAAGGCGATTGAGGAAGCCAAAAATCGTTTCAAAATTGACGGCGTTGTTACCGGCGCGGTTCATTCTACATATCAGGCGTCAAGAATTCAAAAAATCTGCCACGAGCTTGACTTGTGGTGTTTCAACCCGTTGTGGCTTAAAGATCAAGTTGAACTGCTAAAAGAGGTCGTGAGCGAAAAAATTCACGCGATTATCGGAGGCGTTTTCGCCGAGCCTTTTGACGAGTCTTATCTTGGAAAAGAAATCAACGATGAAATGATAAAAAAGCTCGCCAAACAGCAAAATCCTGCCGGTGAAGGCGGCGAGATTGAAACTACTGTTCTTGACGCGCCGGTTTTTCACAAAAAGATTGTCGTTACCAAGTCTTCTCAGGAGTTCAAAAATTTCGCGGGAACTTTCAACATTGATGACGCAAAACTGGTGGAAAAATGATTCTTATCATCAGCACTTGCAGGGAAAAATTGAGCGAACTTGAGTTTGTCGAGCCAATTAAAAGAATGGTTGACAAATTTATTGTTAAGCGTTTTGATAAAATATCATCGGACGACCTTAAGAAAACGGACAAAGTCATTATTTGCGGCACCGCGCTGAAAGATTTTGATTACCTTGAAACGAATTGGAGTTGGATTGAGAGTTTTGAAAAGCCCCTTTTAGGCATATGCGCCGGAGCTCAAGTCATTGGCAAAGCGTACGGACTTCACCTAAAAGACGAAGCTCATATCGGTCAGCAAAAGGTTGAAACCACTAAACCAAACAAACTGTGCGATGGCGAGTTTAACGCATATTTCCTTCATACAAAGAACGTTGAAGGTTTGGAAACCCTTGCAGCATCTCAGGGCAGACCCTGCGTTCTTAAACATCCTAAAAAAGAGCATTACGCCGTTATTTTCCATCCGGAAGTCATGTCAAAACATATTATAATTAATTTTCTTCAAAAGACATAAATAATACCTTAAAATCGCAAATTTCATGAAACAGCTACTAATTATCGCAATGTTGCTTTCACTGCTACTCGCGTGCGCGCCTATTACGCCTTATCCTGCGCAGCCGCAGGAAACGCCGCCGCAGGTTGTTCCTCCAACTACTGAAGTTGTTAAAACTGAAATGCCAAAGGAAGATGTTGTCAGTATTCCAGCAATTGAAGAAAAATCACAGCCTGTTCCAGAGCCAGTTGCGCCAGCTGAACCAGTAGTTGAAGAATCATCTCTGACTCCTAAAGAAAAGTGTATAGCGACTTGTGAAACTCAGTGTGAAGTTGATGCAGCTTTAGCCTGCAAGCAAACCGAGCGTTCCGAATGCCGCGCGAACTGTGGAGATATCATAACCACAAGCGCTTGCACTCAGGCGTGCACTTATGTTTTGCAGCAGCAAGGTCAATGCAAATCGCAATTTGAGAAGTTCTGCAAAACTCAGTGCGTTTCGCGCTGTTAAAATTTAAGTTTCGGTCCAGCTTGTCTTTGTATTTTTTTCATTAATTTTTCTGGATTTTCGCCTTTGAGCATTTTAACCATTTTTTTGGCCTGTTTGTACTGCTTCATCATGTCGCGTATGTCATTTATCGCGACTCCTGACCCGCGCGAGATTCTGTCTATGCGCTGAGCGTCTATGACTTCTGGGTCTTCTAATTCTTTTTTTGTCATACTGTTCATTGCGTGTTTCCATTTCTTTAATTTGCCTTCTTGAACGGCGAGGGCTTCTTTTGGAATAGAAAGCGAACCTAGTCCAGGTATCATTTCCATTACTTTGCCGAGCGGCCCCATTTTGCTCATGGCTTCCATTTGTGAGTACAAGTCTATGAGTGTGAATTCGCCCTTGAGAAGTTTCTGCTCTAAATCCTTGGCTTCTTCTTCAGATATTGCTTCTTTTGCCTTGTCAAGCAATGCCTCGATGTCTCCCATTCCGAGAAGTCTTCCCACGAATCCTTTTGGATTGAAATGTTCAAAGTCATCAACTTTTTCTCCGACTCCGATAAACTTAATCGGCGCTCCGGTTACAGCGCAGGCTGATAGCGCGCCTCCTCCTTTCGCTGTGCCGTCCATTTTTGTGACGACTACTCCAGTTATGGCTCCGGCGTCGTGGAACGCTTTTGCCTGTGTTTGCGCTGCCTGTCCAATGTCTCCGGATATTACCAGTAAAGCTTCTGTTGGATTTGCGACTTCGTGAACTTGGCGAAGCTCTTCAATTAGGTCAGCGCTTAAAGCGTCTCTTCCTGCTGTGTCAACGATTAGTATGTCGTATTTTTTGAATTCTGGCTCAAAATGTTTGTATATTTTTACTGGATTTTTCTCGCCTTTCAAAACAAAGACTTGCGCGTTTATATTTTTACCAACCTGTTGTAATTGGTCCATCGCTGCAGGTCTATGAACGTCAAGTCCCAGCAAGGCGACTTTTTTCCCTCGTTTCATGAAATATTTAGCTAGTTTTCCGGAAGTTGTTGTTTTTCCTGAACCAAATAATCCAATGAGCATTATTGTTGAAAGTCCCTGCTCGTTCAGCTTAATCTCAGATTTCTCGCCACCCAAAAAGCGAGTAAGTTCTTCGTAAACGATGTTAATCAAGTGTTCTTTTTTTGTCAGCGCGCCAGGTGTTGGCTCTTTTAGAATTCTTTCCTTTATTCTTTGAGTCAGTTCAAAAACAAGCTTTACGTTAACGTCTGACTGCAAAAGTGATCTTTGTATATCTTTTACAAGCTCGTTAACGAGCTTCTCATCAACAAACATTGAGCCTGCTATCTTGGACAATGTCGCCTTTAATCCTTCAGATAGCTTGTCTAGGACCATAAGAAAAGCCTCGCAAGAATGGTATTTAAAGGTTTAGTGTTATTTCTCCCTTGCTGCGTGTATCGCGTGCTCTATGATTGAAGGTGTCCAGCCTTTGTCGATTAATTTCATCCTGATAGTGTTCAAAGAGCGTCTGTCTTCAATCTCACCTTTAACGTACTCAACCAGTTCTTTTGGAGCAGGGTGTATGTGTTCTTCTTTATGTGTTTCACGGTGAACGTAGTATTGTTCGCGCAACCAAAAAATCAAAAGTATCACAATAATCAATAATACAACGTTAACCGCCAACAAAACTAAAACGTAAGGTGGAAGGCCTACTTGCACGGAGGAGGGCGCTTCGGGATGGGGTAGATTTTTGACTTGGTCTTTGAGCTCAGTTATTTGTGATTGTAGCGAAACTTGGAATTGCGCCATGTCTGAGCGAAGAGCTTGCACCTCGCCTGAGCGTTCTGTTTGCCATTCTTGCATTGACTCGCGAAGTTCAGTGACGTTTCCTCCCAAATTCGCCGCTGCTTCCTGCAATCTCAATATGTGAATGTTATCTAGAGGTATGTCAGAAAAAACATTCTGCTGCGCGAAAACCATTGAAGCGCATAATATACACAGGACGATAACCCTCTTTAACATACCAGTATACATAAATGGTACACTATTTAAATGTTACTTCTTGAATTCAAGAGAACAAGAATTGATGCAAAACCGTTTGCCAGTTTTGGTCGGACCATCGTCAAAGAGGTGTCCCAGGTGCCCACCGCAACGTTTGCAGACGACTTCTGTTCGTCTCATTCCATGGCTGTTGTCTTCCTTTAGCTCTATGTTTTCCATATTCGCGTCATCAAAACTTGGCCAGCCTGTTCCGGAGTCAAATTTTGTTTCAGAGTCAAAAAGTTCAGCGCCGCATCCGCCGCAAACATACTTCCCTTTCTCTTTATTTTTCAAAAGTTTGCCGGTGAATGGTATTTCAGTTCCTTTCTCGCGCATTACGTGATATTTTTGAGCGTCCATTTTTTGTTTCCATTCTTCTTCAGTTTTTGGCATTTGTCTTTTCAAAATCATTTCAACCAATCGCAAAGCTTTCTTGTTTATGAATTTTCCGTCATGTTTTTAAGTAAACACGCAAAAAACTTGTTTTGTGGGGCTGTCTTCCAGTGGTACGATACACCCTTGGGGTCTCGCGAACAAGTTCGCGGAAATTCGGACTTGCGAGTCCAAATTGGGTGTGACCTGGGTTCGATTCCCAGCAGTCCCATCAGAATGAGTGTTTTATTTTTTCAAAATTTTTTATTTTTCCTTTTTCAACAAAAACGTTTTCCGCTTTGAGTCTTTTAATTTTTAATTCAATCTCTCTTCCTGATGTTTCGCCATTGAAACCTCCGAGGTTTCCGTCAATTTTCACAACTCTGTGGCATGGAACAATTGGAGCGTATGGGTTGCACCGCAACGCCTGCCCTACCGCGCGTGGACTGCTTTGAAGAGCCTTCGCTATTTCCCCGTAAGTGCTCACCTTTCCAGGAGGAATTTTTTTGCATAATCCGTATACTTTGTCCGCGAATTTCATAGTTCTTTTTGCATCAGTTTGTACGCTTTTTCTGGCTGTGAATGATAGATTGTGGCGAGCTGAACCCAAATTTTCTTGTCACCGACGTGATTTCCTATATATTGGCAGAATTGTGTGACGTTGTGAGGCCCAGGTGTTTTGCGAGCCCTCTCAAAATCTATTAGTGTTACTTTATTTCCTTTCACTATTGCATGTTTATACGGCCGAGTCATTTCTTGTTTGTTAATTTTCATTTTATCAAGTGTTCTCGCCTGTTTCAATATTTCTTTGCACGCTTTTTTCATTTTGTTTTTTGGCAAGTCCCGTAAATAAGTTCCTTCGGCGAATTCATAAACCAGCAATTCTGAGTTATGAAACAAGTATTTCGGCCCTATTTTTCCCTTGTTCACGTTTTTTAGCATTGTCGCCTCGAGATGCACCATGTTTGGCGCGTCGCTTCCCGGACGTTTCGCTTTTATCGCGACCTTTTTCCCCCTGTATTTTCCAGTAAACACCAGTCCTCTTTTTCCTTGAGCGAAAAATTCAACGTCGTGAACTCCTTGTTTGTGAAGTTCAAGCAGAGCGCTACTCTGTGAAATCTCGTAAACATAAATATCTTCAAAGAATACGTGTACTTTCCCAAGTTCTTTTCCGATAAATAGATTTTTTTGCAAAATCTCGAACACATAAGGCGTGACGCTGCTGAAAGCGAGAAGTATTTTCCCTCCAGGTTTCAAATAATTGTTCGCCTGAGAAATAAATCGTTCTATTGTTTCGTGTCCTTGTTTTCCGCCTTCAAGCGCGATGTCCGGTTCAAATTCTCCCTGCGGCAGATATGGCGCGTTGAATATTATTGTGTCGAATGCGTGCCTCCATTTTTTTGAATGAAACGCGGAGAACAAGTCGCTTTGAAGCCAGACTATTTTTTTGTATTTTTTTGGCGAGTATTGTTCTTTTACCCAAATCAGCGCCTTTGGATCAACATCGACTCCAAAAACTTTTTTTGTTTTGCGCGATTTGGCTGCTTCTATCGCCTGTATTCCTGAGCCCGTGCCCATGTCAAGAACGACTCCTTTTGCGTGTTCTCTGACGAATTTTTGCAAAAGGTAACTGTCTTCTTGGGGTTCATAGACCATACGTCAGTGTAAAATATTTGCGTATAAAAGCGTATGTTTTTAATCTGCGATAGTAACACGTTTTGTCATGAAAGAAGACCAGCACGGAAAATATATTGAGCTCAACGCTTTTTTAAAAATAGTCGGGCTTGCCTCTACAGGCGGTCAGGCCAAGTTGTTAATTCGTGAAGGTGATGTTAAAGTTAATGGCGTTGTTGAAACTCGTGTAACAAACAAGTTGAGAAATGGTTTTGTTGTTGAGTGCGAAGATAAAAAGTTCACGGTTAATTTGGATGTTCTTGACTGATTACTTGTTCACTCCTACGCACTTCATTATTTCATAGTCGCACACTTCGCATTTGAATACCATGTATTTGGCATTTCCGCTTATTGTCGCGAATCCTTTGTCAAGTTCACTGTTGCATTTTGGGCATTGTTCCATCTTTCCACCTCTGTGCCGCGTGGCAGTATTCTTTTACTCTTTCAATGAGTGTTGATAAATAAACCTTTTCTATTTTATCTTCAAACACTTCTGGCAAGGTCATGTTTTCGGATAAATTATAGTTTTGTCCTGTTTTTTGGATTAAATGTATATCGCGGAGTTTTTTTATTTGCCGTCTGATGTTCGCAGGCGTTATTCCCTTTTGTTCAAGATCGTGCTGTTTTCTGTGGGTTTTGACAAATTTTTCTATGCTTGTCGCGTTGACCGGTTCTTTTGACAAATAAACCGCGCAGAATACATCAACTACGACATCTCTTCCATCGCCCGGCTGAAGCAATCCTAAACTTAAACAGAGTTTCTTAATTAATTCTCTGCCTTCTAGATTGAACGGCTTTTCGTATTTTCTTAGTGTTATCTCAGATAGTGGTCTATGTTTCATATGGCGCGCAGGTGTAGTGTTTGAAAAAATAGTCAGTTACTGTTCCGTTATAATAATTATCGTAAAACGCGAAGCTTACCCCTTCGAAAAGAATGTCTGGAAGTCTTCGCAATTGTTTGCAATACATCATATCGTCAACAACTTGGTAGAGGGCGTTTGTGTCTGATGATGTAAGAATTGTTGATCCTGCGTCGTGAATTATTTTCGCTTCGATTGGCGGTTGCGTCGGCCCATAGCTTACTGTCGTTCCTTTTCCCTGAACGTTTCCAGTTATCGAAATTAGTTTGTCATCTTTGAAATATCCTAATATTAATTGTGTTTCATCTCCGTCAAATTGGCGCACTCTGTTCCTGTCGTCATAATAAAGCGTGGTTATTCTTTTTGAGCGTTCAATTTCTTTTACATTGTTGTTCTTGTCATAGTTGAACGCGGTTTCGCCGGCGACTCCTCTGTTTACGGTTCTCAAATTTTGGGCGGTGTCATAGCTGAAGTATATTGTTTCTCTTCCCCCGGTTATGCTGCTTAATCTCTCGGCTTGGTCGTAATTGAATATTATGCTTTTCGCCCCTTCTTTTATTTGGTGCAGTTTTCCTTGGTCGTAGAAGAATTCTATTTCTCTTGGCCCTTTTATCTCAGTGAGCTTTCCTTTTTGATAGTTATACTCCCATTTTTGCCCGTCTTTTTCTATCGTGCGAAGTTTGTTGTCTTTCGTGAATCCATAGTTGGCGTTCTGCGTTCCTTTTTGTATTACGTTTTTAACGACTGGCTCAATTAATTCTGGCGTATTGACCACTGGAGTTTGAACTTCTGAAGTTTCTGGAAGCTCCGTTTGCTTGGGCGGTTCTTGCGCTGTTGAGCAGGCAACAAGAAGTATTAGAATTATTTGAATAAGTTGACGAACCATGAGATTATTCTCGAAAAGAATCCGGGCTTTGCGGTCTCATTGTCGGTTTGTGTTTCGTTTGCCGGCTCATCTGCTGGCTCAGTTTCGTTCGCAGGCTCTGATGCGTTTATTTCTGTTGGTTTTGTGGTTTCTTCCTGCTTTGCGAGTTCTTCTGGCGTCAGGCATTTGCATTTGTCCGTGCAGACTCCTGCTTCTTTGAATATTGTTGTGCAAAGCGTGTTTGGCGGGTCGCAGTCTTCATCGCGCTCCACTTTTTTGTCTCCGCATACGCTTGGTGTTTGTGATTTGGCAACCAAATCCTGAACAACTGCGGGATTGTAATCAGAATCTAATGTTTGATTGATACTGCATCCGCAGGTTTTTTGGTTGCAAACTAATGACAAATTCATTATCGCGCCTAGTTCTCCGCATCTGTCGTCAAGGTCTCCCTTGTCGCACATTTCAAAGAAGTCTCTTCTCCCGTTTCCGCAATAAACTGGATTTACGCGCGGTACGCAGGTGCAGTGTTGCCAAAAGCAATTCATTGCGATGTCCAGTTTTTCAGCGAGCTGGTCGCATCTGGAAAATTCTACTCCTTCCTCGCAGAGTTCGTATTTGTCCAATACTCCGTTTCCGCATCTTTGGTCTGTTATGCTCCAATCAAGTTGAGCGTATACAGAAGGTATTGCGAGAATCAATACGAGTGCAAGCCACGCCTTTTTCATAT
>CAZNDX010000011.1:0-25165 GCA_964572035.1 uncultured Methanosarcinales archaeon | reverse complement strand
TCCCCAGAATCTTTGTCGTGATATGCACCAGTCTTGCAGGCTTCCCAGCCAGCTGTCAAACCATTTATTTCCCGCCCAATCAGGATTCCATTTTATGTTCATGTTGAGCGACTGCATTTCTTCACGCAATTTTTCAACGCCCAAGAACCATTGGTTTGTCGCTCTGAATATTACTGGTGTTTTACATCTCCAGCAGTGGGCGTATTCGTGATTTATTTTCGCTTGTTCGGCGATTAATCCTTTTTTTGTGAGATAGTCTATGAAAGTCTGGTCGTCTTTTTTGGCGTAAAGTCCCTCTAACGCTCCCATTGATGCGGGGAATTTTCCGTGTTCGTCCGTTTCGTTGAATGCGGTCAATCCGTTTTTCTTTCCGACTTCAAAGTCTTCCGGTCCGCATCCTGGCGCGCAGTGTACTAATCCTGAGCCTGCGCTTAAGTCAACATATTTTTCTGACAACACGACTCGCGTGTGATTTTTTTCTTTGCAGTCTTGGTGGAATTTTATTTCCGCTAGGAATGGATGTTCATATTTTGTTCCTTCAAGTTTTTTTCCTTTTATTTTTTCAAGTATTGTGAATCGTTCGCCTGTTTTGGATATTACTGACTCGGCAAGCGCTTCAGCGAGAATCCATACTTCGTTTCCTACTTGCGCCCGCACATAATCAAAGTCTGGGTGAGCCATTACCGCCATGTTGAATGGAAGTGTCCACGGTGTTGTGGTCCAGATAACTAGGTATTCTCCTTTTTTGCCGTGTACTGGGAATTTGACGAATATGCTTGTGTCTTTTCTGTTTTCGTATTCGAGTTCGTGTTTGGCGAGAGCTGTCGCGCAGCGAGGGCACCAGGTCATTGATTTTTTGCCTACGTAAAGCAGGTCACGTTTATGCGCTTGAGCTAGGGCCCACCATGCTCCTTCTATGTATTCGTTTTTGATTGTCATGTATGGATTTTCCCAGTTCATCCAGACTCCTAGTCTTTTGAAGTCTTCAACCATTGGCCATAAATTGTCAAGGGCGAATTTTTCGCACGCTTCGATGAATTTCGCGAGCCCTATTTTGTTTATGATTTCTTGTTTGTCTTTGATGCCGAGTTCTTTTTCTACGGAGACTTCAATTGGGAGTCCGTGCATGTCGAATCCTGGCTGGTCCCATACGTTGAATCCGCTCATTCGCTTGTATCTTAGAATTGAGTCGCGCAACGCTTTTCCCCACGCGTGCCCTATGTGGATTTTTCCTGTTGTGTATGGGGGTCCGTCAAGGTAGAAGAATTTTTTTCCGCTTTTGTTTTTTTGAACCGCTTTTTGGTATATTGTGCAGTCTTTCCAGAAGTCTAAAACTCCTTTTTCTACCGCTTTAAATTCGTAAGCGCTCATAGGGGAAAGGTGGCTGTAATCCGTTTAAAAACATTATGTTGAATTCGCGTTTATTGCTCTTTACCCCCGCAAAGCTTAAAAGCAAGCCCTTATCTCGTCGCTTCTATGTCTCAAGCGGTGATGCAGGAAGTGAATATGGATGTGTTCGCCAGACGTATCGCTCCCTATTTTTCTTGGCTTGAGAGCCGTATTGAAAGCGGTTGGACTCAAAGCGAGCACATTACCAAGGATGTTCTTAAAGAGACTAAAATGCTTTCAACAAATATGAGAGCTCGCTTCATTTTGGGCGTTGGCCGTGACGATTTTGTTCAGGAAGTTCAGAGAGCGCTTGAATTGTTTGAGCTTGCCGCTGACGCCTTTCCTGACGAAGCTGACGAAATTGAATCAAAAGCGGATAGTTTAATTAAAGGAGTTTCCGAGGAATTGGGTCCTCAGTTCTTGCCTGGCCAGACTTCAGTTGTTGTTGAGAAGCCAAAAGTTGAAGAAGCTGTTAAAGTTGAAAAAGCGATTGAAATCCCTGTTCAAAAAGTAGAAAAGCCAAAGGCGCCAAAGGTTGAGAAGCCGAAAGTTGATAAAATCACGCCAAAAGTTGAAGTCAAAAAGGTCGCTGTAAAAAAGCAAGTTAAAAAAGCGAAGCCAAAGATTGAAAAAACTGAAAAACCAAAAGTGTCGAAGCCCGAAACTAAAGTCACAAAGAAAGAGTTCAAGATGCCTAAAATTAAAATGCCTGAACTTCCAAAAGTGAGTATTCCGAAGGTTTCTCTTCCAAAAATCAATGTTCCTAAAATTAAAATCTCAAAGAAAAGCATCAGGAATTTTGGTCCCGTCAAGTGGGTTCGAGAGTTTATTTTTGGCGAAGACTAAGTACGCTACTAAACCTTTTTAAAGCAAGTTTTCTTATTCGTATAAAAAAGAGCTATGGAACCGTTAATTGCTATTTTGATTTGCCTTTCTTCCCTATTTGTAATAAGCGAGATTCTACAGATTTTCAAGATTCCTAGAGTTGTTTCGCAAATTGGTGTTGGAATGGTTTTTGGGCTTCCAGCCTTGAGCGCAATCCTGCTAACTGCGGAAACAACGTCAATTCTGCAATTTTTGGCTTATATCGGCCAGGTTTTGCTTCTGTTTTTTGTCGGATTGCAGCTTGATTTGAGGCGAAGCGTTCACGACGTGAAAAATAGCCTGTGGATTTCTTTTTTTAACACTATTTTCCCGCTTATTGGTGGTTTTTTTCTTTGCAAGTATATTTTTGAGTTGTCAACTGAAGCGAGCGTAGTCATTGGAGTTTGTATGAGCGTCAGCGCGACAGCCATAGCTCTTGACTTGCTTGAGGAAGTTGGTAAAATCAAAACTCGCCTTGCGAGATTTATCGTCAGCGCCGGAAGCATTGATGACATTGTGGAAAGTATTTTGTTCGCGACTATTTTGGGTTTTATCAGCACGGTTTCCGAGCACTTTACCGTTTTTGATCTTTTAATCAACATTGTTATTTTCCTTGGAATTTTGCTTTTGTTCCGTTTTCTTGTCGTTCCTCTTGTTTTGCGTCTTGCGGAAAAAGGCAGAACTTTGCACGCATCTTTGCTTACCGGCGGATTAATCATCACTTTGGTTCTCGCCGCTCTTGCCGACCGTTTGGGAATTTCCGCTTTTATTGGCGCTTTGCTTGGCGGAATTATTATGCGCCACGTTTTGAGAACTGACCACCACCGTCCTTGGGAATTGCACGAGATTACTCACTCAGTTCACGATCTGGCGTTCGGCTTTTTGGTTCCATTCTTTTTTCTTTGGGTCGGGCTCAAAACTGACATTATGAGTATTTTTTCCAATGTTAACTTCAGCGTTCTGATAACCATTGTCGCGATTGTCGGAACTGTTGGCGGAACTATGCTCGGTTATTATTTTATTGAGAAGAATTGGAAGCGCGCGTGGCTTGTTGGCTGGGCTATGAACGCCAAGGGAGATACTGAGCTTATTATGGCGACTCTTGCCTTGTCAGCTGGAATTATAACGACTCAAATTTTTAGCGCGCTGATTTTTATGGCTGTCATTTCGACTTTAATTTCTCCCATAGTGTTCAGATATTATTTGAAATGGTTTTAATTTTTCATTATCGGCTTAAACCATTTGGCGAACTTTATTCCCCTCTGCCCTTGGTAGTTGCTTCCTATTCCGTAAGGTTTTTCTGAGAAGTTTCTCATATATTCAAAGACAAGTTTCGCGACAATTTGCCCGTCGTGGTAGGCTGTTGGTCTTACCGCTCTTTGCTCAAGAACTGCTGATGCGCCAAGCACTTCCCCTGATTTTCCGAATCCGAATCCTTCATCAAAAAATCCTGCTTCGTGCGTCAAAACATCTCCTGCTTCTTTTGTGTATGCTTCCATTTCGGCGCAAAGTCCCGATGGAATTCTCACAAGTTCTTTTGAAGATGTTAAATAAAATTCTCCCGGTATCAAAACCAACTGCTCATTTTCTAAGTCTTTTTTGTATATCGGCCTAAAGTAATCAAATGGGTTCAATTCCGCTTTTTTTCCAATATCTATCGGGTCGATTGTCGGTTTCGCCTGCCACGCGACTATTTCGTCCGACAAATCTATCGTCAATGTCAATCCTCGTCTTATTCTGTAATCCGGTATTTCAGAAAGAGGCACTGGTTTTCCTTCAGTATTGTATATCATTCCGTATTTTTTGTATTCCCTGACCAGCGCGGTGTTTGTGAGTTCTATGTCGCTTCGGGCTCCTTTGTAGAATCGTATTTGGTTTAGCGATTCCTGCGCAGAGAATAATATTGGGAAAAATTGTGGCTCAAGCAGAGTGTAGAGCTGCCCTTTGTATCCGTTCGGTATTTCGTCGTATTCTGGAACTCCGTCTACCAAAAGTCTCGTGTCGAGGTCTATTCTTCCTGCGCTGCTTTTTGGGTTCGCGTGACCTGACAAGTCTTGAGGCAATTCCAACGCTTCGTCAATCATGAACAAATACGCCAGTCCTTTGTTGTGGGGTGAAGGCATCAGTATTTTTTTGTCCGCGTCTATTTCCTTCGCGCTGATTTCCGCGAGCGAGTCTTTTACGCTTTTGCCTGTTTTTGGCCTGAATCCTTTTGGAACAACCCATGCTTGAGAGGTCAATCTTAAGTCGAGGCTTGACGCTTGAATCTGAGAATCAGGTATTTCATGTTTTGATGTTACAATTTTTTCTGATATGATTTGTTTTATTTCCTGATATGGTAGAACTCCTATCACGCTGTCAAGTGTCATTTTTACCCCGCCTGTTGTCCTTTATTTTTGCTTTATATACATTCACATACCGACACATATACTTTCCAACCAAAGCATTTAAAAAGCGACATTCCATTACAAACGTCATGCGCGTATCAATCTGGCTAGGACTTCCAATTCTTGCGATAGGTATTTTGTTCGCTTATTTCGCGAAAGAAATCAAGTTTGTCGCTCATGATGTCGCGGGAATTGTCGCGGTTGTTCTGTTTATTTTGCTTTCATCAATGGCTCTTGGTGTCGGCGCGGCTTTAGTAATTCATTGGATGATGAATCTTGTCGCCGGATGGTTTGCGTTTGTCGCCGAGCTTTTCCTATCGTTCTCGCTTTTCTTTATAGGCATTGGAGTTACTGCCGCGTTGGTTGGCGATATGTGGAATGCTCTTCATATCTTCCTGACATTTTTGTTCGGCAGCATGATGCTTTTTGGTCTTGCTTTTGTCAGTTTGTTTGGAAGCGTTTGGGAAAGCGGAAAAGATATTATGGAAGTTCTTTGGAAGCGTTTCCAAAAGAAAAGAAGGCGTTAAAAGTCAAGATAGGCTATATTTCTGTAAACTTCTTGCATATACTCAACTGCCAAGTCGAGAGTGTTCGCCGCGTGTTTTCTTTCCTGATGCGTTTTGAACGCATCCGTTCTTAATTTTTCAGCCACATAGGGTATCGAGTAGATCGCGAGGCTCATATATCTTAAGTGCTCACAAACGTCTTTGTACGCTTCGTTATCTCTTCCCAACAGCAAGTTGCGCTCATCCTGCCCTATTCCTATCGCGTCTAGTTCCTGTTCAAGAGAATTTGCAAGGGCTTTGATGTCTTCGCAGGCTTTTTGGCGATGCTCAGATTCAACCTGGCATAATTGGGAGCGCCGTCTCTTCATTGAGTTTTGTAAAGAACGTAGTTTCTGAAACACGTATGCGTGTTTCGGCAGTAATTTCTGTTCCAGTCCCATTTGTAAGATTTTAGTGGAGTATTTAGTATTAATATCTTTGTCACCACCGCTCTTTACTCATTTTGGAAGATTTTTTATATTCTCCTGGCTTTCTCATCGTTATGTACGGTGTTAATGAGCTCAAGGTTGCTGTCGCGACTTTCGCGTCAAAGGCGTCAATTAAAGAGTTCAAAAAAAGAGACCATATTGCTGTTTTTGTCAATGATGTTATTGAGTTTCGTGTTTATCCGAACATGATCTTGTTTGTTTTCAACGGTCAGATCGAAGGTGAGGTTCCTGATCTACAGAAGCAAAAAAAGGAAGAAGTTGACAATTTTGTTCGCGCTTGCATTGAACATTCAAGAAAAACCCCTCTTCCCGCCCAAAAGGAGCTTGAAAAAAGAAAGACTGGAAAAGTATACGAGCAAATTGACGCTGTCAGAAACGAATTTGGAAAGGAGAAGAATCTTGCTTCAAGAGAGGACTCAACTTGGATGATGTATCCTAATTATGCGGTTTATTTCACTGACAAAAAAGTCGCATTAATTCAAAATGATGAGACTATTGAGCATTTTGACTATTCTACTATTGACGAGTTCAAGACGTTGATAAAGCGTATGAGAATCATCGCGACTCAGTTTGAAGAAGTTAATTCTAAATAAAAAAAAAATTAATTGAAAAGTTCGCCTACGTTTGGCGCGTTTTCAGCTCCTTCGTCCGCTTCAAACGCCGATTTTTGGTCGAAGCCGAACATGTTTGCGACAATATTTCCTGGTACTCTTCTGACTTTTACGTTGTAGTCGCGAACCGCCGCGTTGTAGTTGTCTCTTTCGACTTTTATGCGGTTTTCTGTGCCTTCAAGTTGTGTTTGCAGGTCAAGGAAATTTTCGTTAGCTTTTAGGTTTGGATAGTTTTCCACAACAACCAACAAACGTGACAATGCGGAGTTCATTTCGGCTCCTGCTGCTGCCAGTTGTTCCGGATTTGCCGCTCTTCCTACGCTCGCTCTCGCGTTTGTTATCTCTTCAAGAAGCGGTCCTTCATAGTCAGTGTATTGTTTAACTGTAGCTACTAGGTTTGGTATCAAGTCAGCTCTTCGTTGATATGCTGTTTGAACGTTGCCCCACATGTTGTTGACGTTTTCGTCAAGAAGTACTAGCGTATTGTACGTTCCCCCTACCCATATTAGTAGGATGAGAACTAGCGCGCCTATGATTCCCAGTGTTATCCAAAGTTTTGCGTTTGATTGTTTTGCCATATGATTCTACCTCGTTTTGTTGTTTTTAATTATTACCATTTTCCGCCGGCGCCTCCGCCTCCGAATGAGCCCCCTCCGAATCCGCCTGAGCGTCCGCCACCGAATGACCCGCCTCCGCTGAACCCGCCACCAATACCTCCGCCATAATTTTGATACCCTCCGCCTCCTGGGAATAATATGCTAATTATAACCGATATTATGATTATGATGACGAAAATTATTATGAGCAGAATAACCCACCATGGAACTCCATCGTCAGGTTCGTCAGTTACATAATATTCTGATTCGTTTTGAGAAAGCAGTCTTGCTTCGATTGCTTTGCTTGCTTCTATTATTCCTGCGCCGTAATTTTCTTCGCGGAAGTGCGGAACTAAATAATCCCTTCCAATGCGTCCAACCACGATGTCTGGCAGTATTGGCTCTAATCCTCGCCCGACTTCAAATCTGTATTCTCTGTCGTCAACCGCGACCAAAAGAAGCAATCCGTTGTTTTTGCCTTCCTCGCCGAGAACTCCGTTCGCCATTTCAAACGCGGTTCCTTGTATGTCTCTTCCTTCAAGGCTTTGTATTGTTGCAACGGCGTATTGCGCCGCGCCTTTGTCTTTGAGATTGCTGAGAATTGATTCAAGCTGGCTTTCTTCTGAAGGCTCAAGTATGTTGGCGTTGTCCATGACAAATGTCGTGATTGTTTGCGCCGAAACCAATGCGCACAAAAGCAGGGCGATAATGATTAATCGTTTCATAAAAGGAAATAATCTGGCGGTGTTTAAAAAGTTTCACAAGTTATTTTAACCAGTGAAGATGACCGAAACTTATGAAACTCGTTTCTTGGAACGTCAACGGCATTCGCGCTGTGCAGAAAAAAGGTTTTAACGAGTACGTTCAGAAAGAAAATCCCGATGTTCTCTGCCTGCAGGAAGTTAAGGCGACCAAAGAACAGGCCGGAGAAATAATGAAAGGCTACCATTCGTTTTGGAACTCCGCTCAAAAAAAGGGCTATTCTGGAACCGCGATTTTTTCAAAAAAAGAGCCGATTAATGTAACGTATGGGATTGGTCTTGAAGAGCACGACACAGAAGGCAGAGTTATTACCGCGGAATTTGATGATTATCACGTTTTGACTGTTTACACGCCTAACGCTCAAAGAGGCCTGACGCGTCTTGATTACCGATTAAAATGGGATGAAGTATTCAGAGACTTCGTGAAAAATCTTGAGAAAAAGAAGCCAGTCATTTTCTGCGGCGATTTGAACGTTGCGCACAATGAAATTGACATTGCTCATCCAAACAGCAATAGAAACAATCCTGGTTTTACAGACGCTGAAAGAAACAGTTTTTCAAAACTTTTAGACACTGGTTTTGTTGATTCTTTCCGCCATTTTAACAAAGACCCTCATCAATATTCTTGGTGGAGTTATATGTTTAACGCGCGGGCAAAAAACATCGGCTGGCGTATTGATTATTTTTGCGCTTCTGAAAAAATTAAACACTCCCTGAAATCAGCGTTCATCCGTCAGGAAATTCACGGCTCAGACCATTGTCCTGTTGGTTTGATTCTAAAATAGCACTGCTCACTAGACAGCCATCAATGGCGCATTTAAACTGTTTATTTTCAAAAGTTTTTGATGCGCCAGACTTCTTTGCCGGAATTTTTCAGCGTAGTCACGACAGTTTATGTTCCAATGCGCAATTTCGCGTACATTACAAGGCAAGGTCTTGCCGAGCGCCAGTTGAAGCGTCGTCTAACAAATGAAGGTTGGCAGGTTTGGAGAGGAGGTTATCTCGCCGAGGGATTGGACAGCAAATACGCGTGTGTCCGTCTTGCTTACGCAAAGGTTGCTAAAATAATTCGCGATTATCATGGGAAGGGCGCGTTGGAGTGGTGCTGGTATTTGTGCCGGGTTCATCACGGGATGCCTGATTTTGTTTGTTATCATCCTCAGCTTAAGAGTTTGAAATTTGTCGAGTGCAAACTTGGCCACGAGCAGCTAAGTGAAAGACAAAAACAAACGATGAGCGTTTTGCTTGATGTTGGTTTTGTTGTTGAAGTTCACAAGTTGGTTGAAGCGTGCACCAAAACCAGAAAAGCGCTAACTCCTTTGTGGTCGAAAAAAAAGAAAATTATTGAAAATCAACTGACTTTAAAACACAACATTTTTAAGAAAAGAAACGCTTGATTCACACATGAACGAAACCTTGTTGTTCGCCCTTATAGGCGCTGGCGGCGGTTTAATTCGCGCGCTGGTTGGAGCGAGAAAAGCTCTTCTTCAAAAAAGAAAATTCATATTTGGTTATTTCCTGTTTACGATAATCAGCGCGGCAGTGATTGGTGGAATTATTGGCGCTGTTGTTGGCGGCAACAAAATTCTCGCGCTGGCTGTCGGCTACGCCGGAACTGATTTGCTTGAAGGTCTTGCGAAAAGCGTCAAGATAGTTCCTCCTAAAATCGGGTAGTTTTTTATAGTGCCCGTTTAGGCATTGTCGTATGGAAGAGCAGAGAATGCTGTCAATAATTGACGAGTTAAGGGGGCGCTTTGATTTTAAGGACGCGTTGGTTGAGCAAAATTTGGAAGAAAAAGCTAATTCCAGCCTTTCTGAATTTACTTTCGCTTCCGGTGTTGGCGCTGTTCTTTATTACATGATTAATCCTGAATTGAACCGTTCGGCTAAAGAAGTGACGCTTTGCCTGAAAAAGTCAGGAATTCCAAAAAAGTGCGATGTTGACAGGGCTGCGAGTCATTTGGTTTTGAAGAGCGCGGTTTCAAGAGCGTCAGGATTGATTATTGCTGAAGAAGATGCCGAAAGTATGGACGAATATATCAACAGTCTTTCGTCTATTTTCAAGCGTCAAAAAATAATTGAGTATATGAAAAAATACGTTCCAATTTCATTTGAAATAGCTGAAAAATTGAAATATGATATCACAGTTAAAGAATTTCAAAAATTTGTGCGTTTGCCGTTTGATGACGCGATAGTTTTTTTAAAAAGCGCGATGTATGTGAAGGTATATGACGAAGCTTAAAGCCATTTTGTTCGATTTGGACAACACTTTGCTGGATTTTTATACTTTGAAAATGTCGGCAATTGACGCCGCTTTGGTTGCGATAAAAAACGCAGGTTTGAAGGCGGACATGCAAATGGTCAGGAATGAGCTTAATGCGTTGTTCAAAATGCACGGATGGGAGCATCAGCAGATTTTCCAGCTTCTTCTTGATAAAATTGGCGAGCCTAATCCAAAAATTCTGGCGGCAGGAATTGTGGCGTATAGAAAGGAAAAGATGAAGCACGTTCAAACTTACCCGCAGGTTGTTCCGACTTTGAATGAAATAAAAAAGAGAGGCTACAAAATTGGAATTGTTACTGACGCCGATACTTTACAGGGCTGGATTCGTCTCACTGAGCTTGGTTTGGAGAATATGTTTGACGCTGTTATCACAAAAGATTCTTCTGGAATTAGAAAGCCTCACGCTTTGCCTTTCCAGAAGGCTCTTGAGAAGCTAAAAGTAAAACCGGAAGAGACTTTGCACGTTGGCGATTGGCCGGCAAGGGACATCGCTGGCGCGAAAGCCCTTGGTTTGAAAACAGCTCTTGCGAAATATGGAATGAGCGAAGTTTTAAGGGATGATTCTATTGTTCCTGACTTCACCCTTAAGAAATTTGAAGATCTTTTAGAAATCGCACCTTGAAATCAAGGTTATTACTTTATCCGGTGTCAAAAAGAACGCTCTTTGTCCGTCTTTAATCTGTCTCGTGTCAGCGAAGTAGCTTCCGTATTTTGTGTCGAGTATTTTCAAGTCTTGTCCGCCAGTTGCGCATCTTTGTTTTTCGTGCTCAAACGCGCGCATTTCGTATTGTCTATACCAAAGTCTTCCCGCTTTCAAGGATAGCCATTGGTTGTTGTTCAAAACCAGAAGCGCTCCGGAGATTTGGTTTGAATTTGATGATGTTGCTTTAACGCCTGGCATTGCTTTTGGAGCTGGCGCCACATATCCTTTTGGAGGCGCTTTTATTTCGCGAACTGGGAACGCGGTGTCCGGACAGCACCAGTATGTTCCTATTTTGGAGTCTTTTGAGCATTTGTGGAATTCGAACAGAGCGTCATATTCGTGTCCTGCCAGATATGCCCATTGTCCGTTGCATGGTGGCTGCTTTGTTCTCCATGTTGCCCACCATTTTTGTGATTCTGTATCGAATGTGAATAATTTTATTCCTGCCGCATTCATTCCTGTGCCAAGAACCCTTTCTTCAGGAGTCCATCTTCCGCTTTCATCGCGGTCCACCCAACAGTACAGGTCTCGCTGTCTTGCTGTGCTAAACGGTAATTGTCTTTCGCATGACGCAAGTATGTATTCATTTGGCTGTATTTTTCCCAAATCTAATGTTGGCTCTCCGTTCGCGGCGTACACTGCTGTCAGCATGGCCAAGAATATTATCGCGAGCACCGTCTTTTTCATAGCTGTTATATTCTCTGTTCTATATTTAAATGTTATCTTCAAAACAATTAAAAAAGCAAGAGTATTCTATCAAGGTATGGACCTTAAGCACAAGATTTACGATTTGTTCACCAAGTCGTCCCGTCTTCGTTTTTCTGAAATTAGAAAATCTCTTGGAGCCAGAAGCAACGTTCTTTCTTATCATTTAAATCAGATGGTCAAGGAAGGTTTGCTTGAGAAAGACGAGGATGATTACATTTTGTCTGTTAAGGGCGAGCAGAAGATTCCTTTTTTCACGCAGTTTTCTTCGCAGACTCACGGCGCAATTCCTGTTGTTATTGTCGCTATTGTGAAAAACAGCCAGATTCTTTTGTTGAAACGAAACAAGCGTCCTTACCAAGGTTATTGGGGTATGCCTGGAGGGGCGCTTATTATGCACGAGACTATTGAGGAGAACGCTCTCACTCGCGCGAAGAAGGAAACCAATCTTGACTGCGAATTTCAAAAAATTTCGGCGATTGTTCACGAGCGCGTTGTTGAGAAAAATGTTGTCAAGCACGCTTTTGTCTTGTTTTTGGTTGTTGTAAATCCCAAGAAAGGTGACATTAAAGAAAGCGAGGAAGGAAAGCTTGAATGGTTTTCGCTTAAATCTTTGCGACCTGACCGAGTTATTCCTTCTGATTATTTTTTGCTGAAGAAATATCTGACTAAAAAATCAGATGTTATGTCTGTTATTCTGGAAGAGAAAGACGGCAAACTATCTTTAGTCAAATAATTTGACTTAAATGCCTAATATCTGTTTCTATTGTTTTATCTTATGGACACGAAATCTCATTATGTTGTCGCGACTTGCATTGTGAAAAAAGATGGCAAATATCTTATTGCCAAACGCAGCGATAAGGAAAAGGTGTTTCCTGGAATGTGGACCGTTCCTGGTGGAAGAATTGAGACTACTGATTATACGCATCTTCCCAAGACAACGACACAGCATTGGTACAACGTCATTCACCGCTCTTTGCGACGTGAAGTAAAAGAAGAAACTGGTTTGGAGATTGATAATGTTGAATTTGTTTGTGATTTGTTCTTTATTCGTCCCGATGGGATTCCTACAGCAGTTCTTAGCTATGCCGCTGATTTCGCTGGCGGAGAACTTGCTACAAGTGATGAGCTTGTTGAGTTCGCCTGGGTTTCTCTTGATGAAGCGAAGAAGTATCAGTTGATTGAAGGTATTTTTGAGGAATTGGAAGCTGTTGATAAAAAGACAAAATTAAATTAAAAATTTAAAAAAATAAATTAAAACTTGAATTTCTCGCCGTACTTGCCGATTATTGGTATTGGCTTCATTTCGCCTGATAGGCTGTATACGATGCCGATTACCCAAAGTATCAACAAGAGTATGTTCAAGATTGGTCCTATGAAGAATCCTATCAATAGGAACGCGAGAACAACGCTGACTACCCATACAAGTATTCCTGCGATGAAAAGCGCAAGTCCTTGTTTCGCGTAGTACATTGCGTACTTGTCGTCTCTTCTTACGAGCATGACGATTATGAATCCGATTATCGTCAAAAATACTCCTAAAAATGCAAATACCTTACTTTCTGAGTTTTTTGCCATGTATCCACCTCTTTGGATGTTAGTTTATTCATTATGCCCCTCTATATAAAAGGGTTTTGGTTAGAAAGCTATATATAGTGGTGTTTTGGGTTTTATGTGTATGAGTGAAGACAAAAGCAAGTATAAGAGTTATCAAACTGTTTACACAGTTACGCCTCCTCCTTCAAGTCCTGCGTGGAATCTTGACAGGGAAAACGTGAAATCTGTAGAAATAACGCTTGGCCTGACAACTTATGAACACTTAAAAGACACTTCTGCCGAAGAACAGAGACTCAGCCTTCAGAATAAATTAAAAGAAAAAACTCCAAATGTCGTTGTTGAGTTGAAATCGATTAAGTCTATCGATGAAGTTGTTGCTGAAATAAAGCGACAGTAATTTTTTACAAAGAAAAACTACCTTCTAAGTAATTCTTCATCAAAAGTTTTATAAATGTTAAAAGGAGACTGAGCGTAACATGAATAAAAGAGGGGAAGCTGTAACTATTTTAGTTGTCATAGGTCTTCTTGCGCTTGGCGCCTATACCATAATGACTGTTTCCTCAGATTCTCCAACAGGCCTTACTGGTTTTGAAACTTCTGATATTACAGCTTGCGGGAACATTGCTGCTTCCGATAATCTAACACAAGATATTAGCTCAGGAAGTTCTTGTCTTAACATCACGGCAAGTAACGTAGTTATTGATTGTCAAGGTTTCACGGTCAACTTTAACAGCGGCTCAGGTATTGGTGATATCGGCATCCACGCTCAGAGTGTTAACAACATCACCATCAGAAACTGTCACGTTAACGACACCGGAACCGGTGGAACAACTGTTTATGGTCTTGCTTTTGATAACGTTTCCAATTCAGTTATAGAAAACAGCAACTTCAGCATCAGGGGAGGAGCTTCTGACAACGCAGCGATTAGAATTAATGGAGACTACACTTCCGCAGGACTTTCAAGCGCTAACAACAACATAATCAGAAATAACATCATTTTCTCTAATGGTTCATTCTCAGGTGAGGGAATTGTCGTTTTCAATAATGTTTCAAACAACATAATAGAAAACAACATCATTACAATGGTTAACGTCAGCAATTTGGGAACCTGCTGTTCTGACGCGATAGACCTTACAGGAAGCGGTTCAAACAACACAGTCCGCAATAATACTGCGAACGTCACCAAAGGAAGAGGCCTTACTCTTTCATCAATGACCAATTCAATAATTACGGGCAACCAGTTCAATGTTTCAGACGCTTCAAGCTTCTCCGCTCTAGTTATTAGCGGAGATACCGGATCAAACATAAGTTCCAACAGCATAATACTGACCGTTTCAGGAGACGGCGTTTCATTTTCATCGAACACAAACACTATTTTTGAGAACAATAATTTAAGCCTCGATTCTACCTCAACAAACAATGGAATTCTCGCGTCTGGAACGAACACCGGTAGCTCAATAAGACATAATAATCTGTCAACAACCGGTTCTCTTGGCTCGCACGTTGGAGTTTCATTTAGCGGAGCGAGCAGTCTTACAATATTCAACAACACAATCACAACGCTCGGAGTTTCAGGCGGAAACAACTATGGAATTTCTTTAAGCAGCGGCGCCTCCTCGAACAACATTTCAAATAACAGAATCAGCACGAACAGCACCGGTGGTGGAACTGGAACCAACCGAGGAATTTGGCTGAGCAACGGCGACAATAACAATGTTCACGATAACACAATTTCAACTGCTGGCACCATTGGCAGCAACGAAGGTATCAAACTTGACGGTGGTTCTGACGCGAACAATGTTTCAAGGAACAACATAACAACAAGAGGAACCGGCGCCGGCGGAAATATTGGAATTAGCCTGGAATTCCTAGCGGACAAAAACATCATTTCATACAACACAATCAACACAACAGGTGGCGGAACGAACAACCACGGTATCCGCCTCTGGGCGAGAAACGTAACCACTGGTGGCGGAGGCGGCGGAGGAGCGTCGATAGAAGGCTTTGAAACTCAGTCTCCAAACCCAGCAATATGTAATGGCGGCAATCCTTGTGAGAGCGTTTCTAACAACTGGATTTACAGAAACGTTATCCGCTCTAATGGAACCGACATCAGCCACGGTATTTTCTTGATTTCTGAAAACCAAGAACTCGGAGGTGGGGGCGGTGGAGCTTCAATAGAAGGATTTGGAACCGAATCAGCGCTTAACAGTCTTAACACCAGTGTTACTGGAAACTTGATTCAGGAAAACACTATCCTGAGCGCTACTCACAACAATATTGATCCCAGCAACGGAATTCAAGTATCAGGAATTAACAGTGCTAACAGCGCTACGAACAACACATTCACTAATAACAACATTTCAAACACTACTGGCGCAGGAGTTATGCTTGCGCTTGCGTCATCTGGCAGCATTTTCAATGAAACCAGAATCATAAATCCAACTGTCTGGTTAAACGCCACCGCTTCAGCAAGCAGTAACTTTACGAACACAACTTTTGCGACCGATTTTGGAAGCATCAAGATTATTGGCAACTTCACGCTTACAGGCCTTGACAGCGTTTTGAGAACTCAGGTCAACATAACTTCCAACCGAGCGTTCTTGAACTCATCGGCTAAATCTTATTTGAACCAGTCGTCAAGAATTACGCTTGAAGGCGTCACCGCCGTTTCACCAACAGCGACTGTTGACTTTAATGATGATGGCGTGTTTGACGTCTGCAACGCTACTCAGTGCACTTTTGTAAGCTATAACGGAAGCACTTTTGTGTTTGATGTCGCGAGTTTCACAAGTTATTCATCTATTGACGCCGGCGGAATTAATTTGACCTTGTCAAAAGATGATTCGCCTGATCCATTGAATCTCAGCGCGACAACTTTGTTGAACTACACTATCCTAATCAACGTTACCAGCGGAGATGCATTCAACATCACTTTGAATGATTTATACCCGCCAAATACCACATTTGTCAGCGCGACGCCTTCACCGACCTCTGGAAACAGCACTTGGAATGTTGGCAACTTGACAGCGGGCCAGACTTTCCAAGTAAACATTACAGTGAACGTCAGCTCATTGCTTTCAAACGGCACTGTCCTGAACAACACCGCAAATATTACCTTTGAGAACTCAACTGGAAGCTTCTTTAATTTGAGCGTGAGCGAGCTTACGACCGTTGTAGTTGACCCGGTAGCTCCAAACTTCACAGCTACTGTTGTTTCAGTCGCAAAGACTGACTCGCCAGACCCTGTAAACAACGGTTCTCAATTGAACTACACGATTAACGTTACTGTAACCCAAGGCAACGCGACCAACGTCACTGTTGTTGACACTTTCCCAAGCGGGGTTACTTTCAACACTTCAACGCCAACCAACACGAGCAGTGGAACTTGGTCTCTTGGCAATTTGACAACAAACCAGTCAGTCCTCATCAATGTCACTGTTAACGTTAACTCCAACGCGTCTGGAACTCTTGTTAACAGCGTAAACGTTTCATTCCAAAACGCGACTAACAGCACTAATTCCGTTACCGCTTCCGCATCAACTACTGTAAACACAGGTGGTGGAGGAGGCGGTGGAAGTGGTGGAGGAGGCGGCTCCGGCGGCAGCGGCGGTGTAATCTGTCCTCCGTTATGTCAGTATCCTGAAAACGCCAACTTGCCAATCTGTATTAACAATTGTGTAAGAACTGATGAGCCTGCAGAGTTCCCAGCGACTCAGTTCCCTTCATTTGGCGAATCTCAAGACAGCAGTTCAGGAATTGACACTTCCGCAGGTCTTCCAGAACCTGAGCCTGAGTCAATCGTAGAAGAAGCTGTCGAAACTATGGAAGAAACTCCTGCTGAGCGCTCCGGCTTTGCGAAGTTCTTCCCATGGCTTGTATTGTTGGTCCTTATCGCTCTATTAATCGCGATTATGTCAAGAAATAGAGATGGCAAATCAAAACCAACAGTTAAAGTGGTTCCTCCAAAAGCCCACGTCAAAGCAAGCAGTAAGGAAACTCAAAAGATTCTTGATGACATTAGAAAGAGCGAAGAGCGCTTGAAGAAGCTGTTAGGAAAGTAATTCTTTTTTATCTGAATAGGCTCATTAGCCATGCCCAGAACTTGGAGAAGAATCCTTTTCTTTCAGGCAGACTCGATAACGGTTCATACGCGCCTATTTTTTCTTGTTTTGGTTTCACCGCAGGTTTTGTCGCGCTTGTTTGTATTATTGGTTTTGTTTGGTTTGTCTGGTTTGTGATATTTGCCGTTGTATTTGTTTGGTTTTTGAAGGTTATTGCGGCAGGTATTGCGCTTCCTGAACCGCTTGCGACTTGGAATTCTTTGGATAATATGTTGTGCAGAGCGGCTGTGGCGAGGAATTTCGCGGCGGCGTTTCTGTCTTTGGCGTCAAGTCCTGTGATTAGTATTTGTGTTCTATTATTTTGTTGAAAGAGTTTAATGTAGCCTATTCCGCCTGAAAGATTGGCGTGGCAAGGAGTTGGATTGCCCTCAAGTATTGCTGCTGCTTGATTTTCACAAGGACTTCCTATTACTATGGCATTCCGGTATACTACATTTGGAATTTCAGAATCAATTCTTGATGTTCCAATGGTTACGCTTATGTTAGGATATCTCGCCAGGGCTGTGCTTATTGTTGTGGCCGATACTACGTCCAGCGCTGGAGCTTCTTCTCCTACAACGTATATGGCGTTAAATTTGCCATTTTCTACAAAAAGGTAGGGATAATCTGATAGCGTTGCGGCCTGAACTGCAGCACATAATATTAGAATTATAAAGCCAAAAATCACTCTTTTCATGTAGCCATCCAAGGGTTGCGTTATTTAAAAAGTTTATTCAAAAAAGTCAGTTTTCTGTGAAAGTAACATTTAAATACTCAAAGACGAGACTTATTATAATGGGTAAAAGAGGGGTTTTCGCAGTAATAGCTCTACTAATATTGTTATTTATCTCATTTTCTTTGGTTGTTTTTGCTCAATCTGAAGAAGCTGTTGAAGTCGATCCTTTTGTTGAGTCTGCCCTGAATGTCGCCCCTGAAGTCAATGTCATAGTTATTCTCAAAGAGCCAGAAGCACCGATTGCAAAAGACGCGTCTGCAGAGGCAGTGTTAGAAGAAACTAAAGCGGCTGTTGAAGAAGTTAAAACTGAATTTTTGGAGAATATTTCCACTCCCGAGCCAGGTTTTGAAACATCTTCCGAAGCAAGCCCAGTTGTTGTAACCGGGACTTATGAAACAATTAATGTTGTTGCCGCGACTGTTACCGAGGAAGGTCTTGAAGAGTTGAAGAACAACCCCGCAGTCGAAGAAATTATTCTTGAGCCAATTTTTCACGTCGGAATGATTGACACTGTTCCTCTTTTGAACGCGAATGATGTTCACAACTTGTCTGTTGCCGGGACTAAATTGAACGGAACTGGCATGATTGCCTGTGTTCTTGATTCAGGAATTGAGCTTAATCACAGCGCGTTCACCGGCCGTCTTTTGCCTGGTTATGATTTCATAAACAGTGATTCAAGTCCTGATGATGATATGGCGAATTCTCACGGAACCCACGTTTCAGGAAGCATTGCAGGACTTACCATAAACGGAACCGGGATCGCTCCTGCGGCGCAATTAATTCCAATCAAAACTTGCAATTCGACCGGTGGTTGTTCAGCGAGCGCGCTTTTGTCTGGAATTGACTATTGCAATAATCTCACATCAACTTACAACATTTCAGTTTTATCAATGAGTATTTCTGACGGCGGGCAGTACACTTCAGGAACTTGTCCTACATTCTTTGACACTGGTTTGGCGACTAGTAACTCGCTTGGAATCATTCCTGTCATGGCTTCCGGAAACAACGGCTACACAGGAGGAATTAGTTATCCTGCCTGCAGCCCTTATACTCTTAGCGTTGGTTCTACTACTAAAGCTAACGCGATGAGCAGTTTCACCAACAGAGGAGGTGATATGCTTGACGTCTTGGCGCCGGGCTCATCAATTATCAGTACAATTCGTGGAAACACTGCAGGAGTTTTGTCAGGTACTTCTATGGCGACGCCTCACGTTTCCGGCCTTGTTCTATTGATGCAACAAAATGAAATTTTGAACGGCCGTTCAGAGCTTAATCTTTCTCAAATTCGCGCCATTTTGCAGGAAACTGGTGTTCCTGTCTCTGGTTATCAGAGAGTTGACGCTTATAACGCAATAGCCAAATTGAATTATAATTACACGATCAATAATTCTGCCAGAAAAGCGAGCTATCAGCTTGGCTCAGAATCCAGCGCTGTGACCTTTGATAACACGACTGATTTTAGCAATTTCGCCAATTGCGCAGCTCTTGGAAGTGATTTTGTTTACGTTAACAGCTCAGCGTGCCCTCAGTTTAACAAAAGCGCGTCAATTCAGTTTACAGGAATTGTTGATTCAAATGCTTCCCCAACACGAGATGGCGTCGCTTGCGGTTCGTATTGTTCAAACATAAATTTCTCAGGAGGAGTTTTAACTTTTAACGTTTCAAGTTTTTCAAATTACTCTTTTGAAGTTTCTTCAAATAGTTCAAATAATTCGATTCTGAACATTTCGGCTCATTACACCCTGAATGAAAGTTATAACGGTTCAATTCACCTTCTTGCGGACAACATAATACTCGACTGCGCAGGACATTCAATCAATGCCGGCAGCGAACCAGCGATTAGAGCGGATGGTAGAACGAATATTACCATAAGAAATTGCAGTATTTCTGGAGATACTGATATTTTATTTAATGGCACAAGCGAAAGCATGGTCGCAGCAACTCAAGGCAATGGCTCATTGATTTTTATGAACAGCGATGATAATACGCTGGAAGATTTGACGCTCAGAAGCTCAAGCCTTTGGATTTCTACCGACAGTCAGAGCACTGGAAACGAATTCACAAATCTCACATTTACCAATGACGTAACAAGTGTTTCTTATTCAAACGTCACCGCTCCGGCGAATACAAATGTCAATCAGTCAAACTTCGCTTTAAGTTCAGGCTCAGTGAGAGTTAATGGCTCGCAGCTTTCCTGGCTGAACACTGAAGCGCAAATCACAATGGAAGGGTTGGCCAGCGCGGGCTCCAGCAGTTTATTCAGCCCCGCCGCTGCGTTCTCCCAAGTTCCATTAATCGACTTAAACGATAACGGTAATTTCATCCCTTGTCCTGACTCTATTTGTAATCAAACTGAGTTTTATGTTGACCGTCTTATTTTCACAACGCAGCACTTTACAACTATTAACAGCACATCTTCCTTCCCTGTTCTCATCAACGATAGCAGCACATTAACTCAAAACATCAATGTTAATGGCTCCGCTGTGACTTTTAACAACAACAGCATCTCTCTTGACTGTCAGGGATTCTCAATGACTGGGAACGGTTCTGGAACAGGAATCGCCGCATCAAGCAGAAATAACATTACGATAAGAAACTGCATTGTTAGTAATTTTACAACCCAAGTTAGTCTAGCAACTACGCCAAATAGTTTGGTCGATAACACAACTGTTAACTGCGGCACATCAATATGCCTCGCCAATACTGACTCAGACAACAACACGATTAGCGCAGTCAGATTTAACGGAACAAGTGGAACATTAGGCAACATACAAACCAGCAACAACATCCAAATTCTTAACAGCAACTTTACTTCCACCGCTGGCGCAGTTCCTATTCCAATAGGAAACGCCAATAATATGTCCATGATTAACGTCACAATTAACGCCAACGCAAGCGAATCTCTTCAAATTGGTTTCGCGACAAATTCAACGTTTAGAAACATTTTCATCAGGGGAAACACCGTCGCGATTCGCCTAAACGCCGGCTCCGGCAATGTTTTAGAAGATATTGACGCGCAGGGTAATTTCACCACTGTCGTTTTAGCGACAAGCGCGGAACAAAACACTACCTTTTCAAATATTTCAATGACTGCTAGAACGACTTGGATTTCAACCGAAACGAACACTAATCTTTCTTTCAGAAACACTACTTTCCTAAATTCAAATGGCTCCGTTTTCTTCAACGGGACTTTCGTTGTTCCAGCTTCAACAACTGTTAACACAGTTAAAGTCAATATTCGCGGCAACAACGTGTTCGTTAACTCAACAAATCTTTCATTTTTGAACCAGTCAGCTCAGATCAATCTTTTGAATACTACATCAATCTTTACAGGATTCACCCCTGGAAGGGCTTTGCTTGTTGACTTTGAGGATGATGGCTCTTTCGTTCCTTGCGGCGCAAACTGCACTTTCGTCTCTTACAATGGTTCAAGTCTTGTTTTCAACGTAAGTCATTTCACTTCGTTTAGCAGCAATGACTCATTCCCTGTGAATGTTACGAATTCAAGCAATTTGACTTCAAATATCAGCGTTAACGGAGATGCAATAATAATAAACACCTCGAACGTGATTTTCGACTGTCTTGGATTCACAATCACAGGTAACGGTTCCGGAACCGGAATCAACGTCACAGGCAGAACAAATGTTACAATTCAAAACTGTAACATTATCAATTTCAACCAAAACATTCTATTCAGCGGAACAAACAACAGTTTCGTAATCAATAACACTTTGTTCAACGCGTCTCAGGAAAACATTGAATTCTTGAATTCCAACAATAACCTGGCGAACATATTAAGAGGTTTCGCGAATTCAACTGGACGTCCTTACTTCAACATCTCTGGCGGAAACAATAACACTTTAACAAATTTAATCTTCAACGCAACAGCCACCGGAATTGGTATGAACTCCGGCACCCAAAACAATACGGTTAGAGATTCAATAATCATTATGCCCGTCAGCGGAATAGGACTTGGCGTCTTCGCTGATAGAAACAATTTCTCAAACGTCAGCTCGGCGTCTTTATCTGGAACAGGCTCAGCCCTCAGCGTTCAAAGCGGTAGCGATAACTTTTTCGACAATATGAATCTTTCATCCGCGTTCTTGGTTGGCAGTTTCCAAATTAACAGCAATGGAAATACTTTGACAAACAGCATATTGACTGGAAGTCTTGGCGGATTCACAATCGCGGCAGGTTCTGTTGGATTTACAGCTCATAACAACACAATAAGTAATTCCATAATCATTGCGACTTCAGGAAACGCTCTCTCAATTGGATTCAATACTTCAAATAACACTATCATTGGCTCCAATATAACCAGCGGCGGTACCGGTATTGTCTTCCAGCAAACATTAAACGGAAGCACAATTGCCAACTCAATCATCACGGCGCCGACTGGAGTCAGTTGGACAACAAACTCATCAAATCATACTCTTTCAAACGTGACTATTAATGACAGCTCAGTTTGGCTCGTTCTTGACAGCACAACGAACTTGAATAACACTTTGAGAAATGTTTCTTTCTTGACGCCTGAAGGAGTCATCAAGAGTTTCTCCGCGAATCTTTTGAACGGCTCTTCAGTCAATACTTCAAATCTTGACATTACTCAAAACAGAGCTTTCCTCAACAGTTCAACAAACTCTTTCCTTAACGTCAGTTCTCAAGTGACTCTCAACTCTGTAAATTCCGGAGTTCCATATGTTGACTTTAACGACGATGGAATATTTAGTGTCTGCAGTCCCCCTCAATGCGTCTTCCAGAGCTTTAACGGTTCAACTGCAGTGTTTAACGTTTCATCTTTCACTTCGTACTCAACATCTTCATCAGGCAACGTTACAGTTACGTTGTCAAAAACCGATTCAACCGATCCTGTCAGTCCTGGAGACATCTTCACCTATCAAATTAATTACAGCGTAACAAATGGAACCTCATTCAACACCGTCATCCAAGAAAATTATCCTTCACAGTTGATTTTCATTAACGCGACTCCCGCCGCCAATGCCAGCAACAATGTTTGGCTCGCTCAGAACTTGACAGAGAATTCAACTTTCCAAATCAACATCACAGTTCAAGCGAACAGCAGTGTTCTTTCTACCACGACTGTTAACAACACAGTTAATGTTTCGTACGAAAACAGCACTGGCTCATCGTTCAACATTAACGTGACTCAAAACACAACAATTCTTGTCGCGTTCCCTGTTAGTGTAACGACAAACACGACTCTCGTTAACAACGTTACTGCAAACAACAGCGCGTTTGTTATGAACACTAGCAACGTGACGTTTGATTGTAATGGATTCGCCGTCATCGGTCCAGGTTCAGGTGTTGCTTTCAACGTAACCAATGCGAACGGCGTTTCAATAATTAACTGCCGCGTTCAAAACTTCGCTTCCGACATTTTGCTATTCAATTCAACTTTCGCGAACGTTACAAACACAACGTTAGTTACGCCGACAACTTGGCTTTCCGCCGACTCAACAAGCAACGCGTCTCTTGCCAATGTTTCATTCCAAAATGGCCAGGGAATTTTGACTCTTCTCTCGCCTGTTGTGATGCCTTCAAGTTCTAACGTTAACAATGTTAAACTAAACATTTCACTTAACCGCGCGTTCCTTAACTCATCAAATCTTTCATTCCTAAACACCTCATTTAGAGTGCGTCTTGACAATCTTAACGTCACGACTCCAGATATTCTCGCAGATTACGAGGACGACAATATTTTCCAGCTCTGTGATGTCTGCACTTTCATCTCATACAACGGTTCTACTTTAATCTTTGATGTCTCCCACTTTACAACGTACACATCAGTTGAGAGCGGAGTCAATTTCACCATAACGAAGACCGCGTCGCCCGACCCGGTAACTCCTGGCAGTCAAGTGACTTACACCATTACGGTGACTGTAAACAGCGGTTTCGCGAGCAACATCACTGTTGTTGAGAACCCTCCTGCGGAACTTGCTTTTGTGACTTCAACGCCAACAAATGTTTCAGCGAATACTTGGGTTCTTCAGAATCTTTCAACTGGTCAGAGCGCGCAGATTAACGCGACTTACAATGTGAGCGCGAACTTCACTGGAACTATTAACAATTCAATTAATGTTTCATTCCAAAACTCAACTAATGGAACTATAACGACTCAAGTTAATTCAACTTCAACCGCTTCAACTGGCGGAGGAGGTTCAGCTGGTCAGGGTGGCGGCGGTGGCGGAGGCGGAAGCGCGGCAATCTGTCCTCCATTCTGTCAATATCCAGAGAATCGAGACTTGCCAGTTTGCAGGAATAACTGTCCTCAACAACAGTCTCCTGTGACTCAGCCAGCGTTCCCTAATTTCCCAATTAGCGAAAGTTCTTCAAGCGAATTAACTCAGCCAAAAGAGGAAACAACTGAAATTGTTGGGCAGGCTCCTGAAACTCCAAAAGAAGAAAACGCGATTGAACAAAAAGAAGAAAAGTCGGCTCTGACTTCTTCTTTCATCAAATTCGGTCTTCCTGTCATTCTTGGAATAATTATTTTAGTAATTATTCTTTCAAGGTTGCCAAGACATCCTAAGGACAAGTTCGCTAGTAATCTTAAGAAGAATGAAGAAAGAATCAAGGAACTTGAACGTCAGTTGAGAAAGTAATTAGTCCCAGTTGCCGTCGTAGGGGTTTTCGTCTCTGAGTTCCGTCGCTGTTCCGTTTGAAGATTTTTCAGTAAATATTCTTCCATCAATCACATAATCGCCGTTATTGCTGTAAAGTTCGTCCTTTGTTTTCCAAGATAGCCAGGTCTGGGCGTTTGGCAAGTAAGTGAAAGTTATGTCTTTGTACGAACTCATTTGGGAGTTTGCCCATATTTCTTCGATTTTGTTTTCAATGAAGTTTTTTGAATCGTAGGTCTTCCATTCCTTTATGGTTTGTCCAAGAATCCAAGGGTCGTTGGTGTTTGCTCTTGAATATACTCTTGATTCTTCCTCGCTTGGAAGGCTGTTTGGAGCTCTTGCGAGCATTTCCCAATAACTTCTTGCCAAACCCTGTCCATATGTATAATCGAATGTTTGAACGAAAGCGTCAGGAGTGTAAGTTGTTATCGTTTGGCTGTTCGGTTTGCTAACTTCATTCTTGAAACCATGTACGTGCAATTCTGGGTTTCCCGTTGAGAGGATATTTCCATTTTTGTCCGCTGACTCTTTAAAAAAAGGATCATCGGAAATATACCCATTTGTTGTTCCGTTTTCAAGAACCCACGGCGCGTGGGAAAAATCATGCAATGCGTATCCGTCGTATCCTGCGCCGAAGTCTTTGGTTGATTTTTTGCAAAGTTCTTCAAGTGTTGGAGCCCAGTCGTAGTCCGTCGCGTTGATTCCAAATGAGCGCCAGCCGGAAACTCCGTTGTTTATTTCAGGAACGACACCAAGGGCGTGAGCTGGCCATTGGCTTCCGCTGAAGTATATTGTTACAGTCATGCAAGGATATCCGTCATCGGATATTAAATC
>CAZNDX010000010.1:0-26881 GCA_964572035.1 uncultured Methanosarcinales archaeon | reverse complement strand
TTATGGGCAAATATGAAGATGTCGTCAATTTGGCATTAAGAAGAGGGATATTCTTTCCAGCAGCTGAAATATACAAAACAGCGGCAGCGGGATTCTACGATTACGGACCATTCGGAACAAGCATACGAAACAACATGCTAGCCGAATGGAGAAAATGGCTAAGACAAGAGGAATTCCTAGAAATAGACGGCGCCATAACACTGCCGGCAGACGTATTCAAAGCGTCAGGGCATTTGGAAAGCTTCAACGACCCAATGACGCAATGCAAAAAAACAGGCACAATAATCAGAGCAGACAAACTACTCGAAGAACACGGAGTCAAAGTCACAGAAGGAACACCAGTAGAAGAACTAACCAAACTCATCCGCGAAAAAAAACTCAAAAGCCCAGCAGGCGGAGAACTATCAGACGTACGCCAATTCAACCTAATGGTAAAAGCAGACGTAGGATTCGGAAGCAAAACAGCCTGCTACCTAAGACCTGAGACCTGCCAAAGCATATTCACCGCGTGGAACAGAGTAAAAGAAACAAACAGAGTAAAACTACCCCAAGGAATATCACAAATAGGAAAATCATTCAGAAACGAAATATCACCAAGACAAACACTCTTAAGACAAGTAGAATTCGTACAAGCAGAAACAGAAGTATTCTTCGACCCAGCGCAAATCAACGAAATAGACGGCTGGGAAGACATTAAAAATTACAAAATCAACATACAAAGAGTCGGAGAAGACAAAATAGAAGCGGTAAGCGCAAACGCCCTCGCAAACGGAATAGTCTCAGGCAAATTAATCGCGTATTATCTGGCAAAAACACAACAATTTTTCGAAAAACTAGGAATACCAACAGAAAACATGCGATTCAGAGAAGTCTCAAGCGAAGAAAGAGCATTCTACGCAAAAGAAGGATGGGACTTTGAAGTCAAAACATCACTAGGATGGATAGAACTCGTAGCCAACAATTACAGAACAGACTACGATTTGAAAAGACACATGGAAATATCAGGAACAAACCTGCAATACGTAAAAGACGATGGAACAAAAATCACACCACACGTCTGGGAAATATCAATCGGATTCGACAGAACATTCTACACAGTACTAGAAAACGCCTTCAAACAAGAAGGAGAAAGAACAATTTTATCGCTAAAACCAAACCTCGCGCCACTAACCTGCGGAATATTCCCACTACTAAAAAACAAACCAGAACTCGTAGCCAAAGCACAAGAAGTCTACAAAACGCTCAAAGAATGCTACCCTTGCATGTATGATGAAGCGGGAAGCATAGGAAAAAGATACGCGCGCTTAGACGAAGTAGGAGTACCATACTGCATAACAATAGACTTTGACTCCCTAACAAACAACGACGTAACATTACGAGAAAGAGACACAGGCGCACAGAAACGCATAAAAACAAGCGATTTGAAAGACACACTCTACAAGCTGGTCACAGGAACAGCGTTTACAGAGGTATAAAAATGCAAATAAAAGACATACAATCAGGACAAGGAAAAATAGACATCGAACTAGAAGTCGTAAGCGTACAAGAACCACGCACATTCGACAAGTTCGGAAAATCAGGAAAAGTCGCAAACGCCAAAGGAAAAGACGCGACAGGCGAAATCACACTATCACTCTGGAACGAACAAGTCGATTTGGTAAAAGCTGGAATGAAAATAAAGATATTGAACGGCTGGTGCTCAGAATACAAAGGCGAAAAACAACTAAGCACAGGAAAATTCGGCCGACTAGAGATTGTACAATAAGCTTTTTAAACCAACACTTTTCTTTTTATATATAACGGGGGCGTAACTCAGCCTGGGAGAGTACACCGCTGAAGCCGGTGATGTCGGGAGTTCAAATCTCTCCGCCCCCATATGAATTTAAATGAACAAATTCTATTCAAAGAACAGGGAATATACAGCCAAGTCGTTGGAAAAGCCGGAAACACACAATACACACTAATGTGCTTGTCAAAAGGAACAAACTTGGACGAACACACATCCACAAAAAATGGCTCAATATTAGTACTAAAAGGAAAAGGAACATTCATTCTCGAGGGCAAAGAAATACAACTTGAAGAGGGAGTGTTTTTCACAATGAATGCGAACGCCAAACACTCAGTTAAGGCAACAGAAAATTTGGCGTTTTTGTTAGGACTTTCAAATTAGGCAAACGCTGCGCTTGCCAAGACAATTCTCGCCGCGATGAACTGGAAGATAAGCATAACAACAGCTGCAAGGGCGCAATACAAAACAGTACTGGAAATCAAATTCTTACCAAGCAAATATCTCTCCTGCAGGCTGTCAGCGCCGTTCTCAATACCATTAGACAAAATAGTCAAAATATACACAATCTGGAAAACATAAATTCCAACAACAGCCTGAAAATAATAAGTCGGCATGCCGTCACCAAAGAAATTAGTCAAAGCAGCCAAATTGCCAGCGTCAGCGGCACCAACGTTCTGAATGCTCTTGGACAAACTGCCCATAATGTACGTAATCATACTCGTAATACCAATAACAATACCGGAAATAGCAGGAGTCAAGAAAGCAATCTGAGACTTCATATCGCTAATAATATCAGCCATCAAATCCTTCAAACGCTCGTTAACCTTGTGAATCTCCTTAATGTAGCGCGCGACGTTAAGAATCGCCTGAGCCGCGATAACAGGGCCTTTTCTAACGCTCTCAATCAAAACTTTCATTGACGACTGAATAATGGCTGACGGGAAAGAAACAAGCGCGCCACTCTGCGGATTAAAAATCGCCTCCTTAACGCTCATGCCAAACTTAGTAATGTTCAGCGCGACAAGCTTAAAGAAACGGCCAGCAGTAGACTCGGTCATAACATCCGCAACACGCTCAAACGCAACTTCAGCAGGCAAACCATCACCCAAACGATTGCCCAACTGGAACAAAGCGCTCGCGAACTCATCTTCCAATTTCTTAGCTTCATTACGAATCTTGATAACATTAGAGCTCCTCAATCTAAAGTAAAGACCGAAACTAAACGCCAAACACAACGGGAAAAACAAAGAAAGCAAACTCGCTCCAAGACCAAAAGGACCAATCATTAAACCAGGAATCTTCAAACTTTCTTTATACCCGAGAAGCTCAAAACCAAAATCCTCATACTTGACGTCATACAAAGGATCAAGCTGATGAATGATTAATGGTGAAAGGGCGATAAGAAGCATGACTCCGCCAGTAACACACGCGATAAGCAAAGCAGGAATAATAATTTCAGCACCAAACAAATTAATCACAACATTACGATACTTCTTAATGTCAGGATTAATCTCCGCAATATCGGTATCACCATACCCAGTAGGACGCTTAGCAAGAATATTTTTGCCCATAAAATAAACAATAACAGGAAGCATCACGTTGTATAATGCTGCCAAATGATACCAGTAAACATTCTCCATAAAGCTGACGACCAACGGCAAAATGACAAGACCAAGAATAGGCAGGATAACTCCAAGCATATGAAGCATAGTAATCGGGCTCTTCAAATTCTGTGCATAGTGAAGCATTTTCTCATAAGTCTCTTCCAACATAACATCCAACGATTTATCGAGAAGGGAAACACGGCGCTCCTCAGAAGTCTCGTAAAGCGAACTCTCAATCAAATGGAAAGACTCAACAAACTCAGGATTGTACTGGCGCCAACGAAGCAAATACGATTCTAAAGAATCTTTAACACTCTCATACCTGCTGTTCTCAACATCCCATAAAACCTTCTTCAAATCCAAACTAAGAGGAGGAGACAAATGTTCAGAGGCAAACTGAATGGCAAGCTCCAAATTGGAAGTATGACGCATATAAGTAACGACGTAAAACACACAAAGAACCATCTGGTTGCTCGCCTTCATACGCCAATTATTCGCCACAAGCTCGGGAACCTTGCCCAAGAAAAACATCAGCGTAAAACCAACAGCCAAAGTGAACATAGTGAAAAACAAACTCTGAAACACAATAAAAGAAACAATCATCCCCAAAACCATAATTATTGTAGGAACAACATAACTTGTAACAACAACTGCGCTCGAAGTAACCTGCAAATGGCAAGTCTCCAAAGTATCCTTCAATTTTTGCTCCTGTTCGGGCTTCAACGGCATCTTAAGCAAATTGCCAAACAAATTGCACATCTTTTCATAGAATCCCAAACGCGCGGGCAAAATTTCCTCACGGAAAGACTTATACTCGCGGCTGTACATCTCGCCACTGCCTCTGCTGGCTGAGACGTCAAGCTGCTCAGATAATTTCCTCTTATACCGAGCAATCATATCATCATTCATCTTCGCACAGCACCCTTAAGCCACTCCTTCCATTCAAACAAAATACGCTTGGAGTCAAGAGAGCCAACTTCCTCTCTCACACTTTCAGAAACACGATGGAACTCATCATTCGCGCGAACATAGAACTCAGCTTCTAAAATATCAGGACGCTTAATCTCCTTCGCCACCTTGACAAGCTCCTCCTTAATCTGCGCCCTCAAATTAATATTATCCCAAACAGCGTCCCAATTACCAGCCCATTCCTTGACGCTACCGGCAACAGACTTGATAATATCGCTGTCTCCTCTTAACAAATCATTAGTTGGAACAAGCGCGTCAACCTGCGGGTCATATTTAAACAGGTCAACAAAACCACCCTCGCTCAAGGGGTCTTCTTCCCAAAGCTTTCTAACTTCAGTAATCTGAGTCACACGCCTCACGCGATGAATGCCATCAGGACTACGAACAGGATTCGCGACAACAATAAGGTCAGTCGCCTTAAAACTTGTCCTTGGAACACCCAAATCATTCACGACACGGTCAAAAACTCCGTAAGGACTATCACCGTGAATCGTACCGGCGACAACATTAGCCAAAGCGCCAACACGCATAGCCTCATACAAAGCTTTCGCCTCAACACTACGAACTTCACCCACGATAAGGCTTGAGTCACCCAAACGCAAAGTAGTTCTGATGCCCTCGTCCGCGGAAACTTCATTACTGCCTCTCGTCAAAGCGGAAGCGACTTTCATTGACTGAATATTATAGCCGAGATTTCTCAACGCATCACCAGGAAGTTCCAAAGTATCCTCAATCGTAATGATTCTGGAACGGCGCATAATGTCAACCATCACGCTACCAAGCAAAGAAGTCTTACCAGAACCTCTCGTTCCAGCGACAAGCATAGTTCTGCTGCCATCAATCAAGAAACTCAACGCGCCAGCAGCAAGAGGAGTCAACATTCTATTGTTAATGAACAAAGGCAAAGTCCACGGTTTATCTCTATGTCTTCTGAACGAAAACGCAAGACCCGTTGGATTTAGAGGCTCGGTAATCGCGGAAATTCTAGCTCTCGCGGCAGGCAAGACAAGCTCGGTATCCAAAATGGGATTCGCCTCGTCAAGCGGTCTTCCAGAAATCAAACGAAGCTTAGACGCCCAGCTTTCTCCCTCAGGAGAAGTCGGAACAATATTAGTCGTGCAATCGCCAAACTCGCTGTGAACCAAAAACATAGGAATGCGCCCCATGGGCGAATTAATGCTAATATCCTGCACCTTCTCATCAGCAAGAAGCAATTCAACCAAACCAAAACCAACAGTGTAACGGACTAAAATGTTGGCAAGCTCCTGCTTATCTTTCTCAGTCAAATGAATTCCCTTTTGAGAAGAAAGCTCGTCCAACAAATCCATACCAACATTTTCAAAAACCTCACGCATACGAGCGGGGTCAACAAACTCAGAACGTTTAGGCTGATGCTCCGCCATAATTTTCCTCGCAGCGTCAAGAAGCTCGTATTTTTCCTCAGTCAATTTGAACTCAGCAGGAACCATATGATACAAGTATTGGACAGACTCAGGAATGTCAAAAATAGTGATCTCAGTCTCGCCAACCTGATAACTCGCGAGCTCGGTGCCCTCAAGAGGAACCTGTGACGCGACTTTCGTAAACATAAAGTCAGGCTTAATTGAAGGATTAAACAAACGGCGATAAATTGAACGGTCACCAACACGCAAACCCGCCAAAAACGGCTCAGCCTTCTTGATAATCTGCGTACTCTCAAACGCGTCCAAAAGGTCACCAACAAAAATCAAATACGGACGCAAACAAGCAGTATCTTCCTTTGTCAAAAGACCCTCTTTAGACGCCCTGACATCATCACGAGCCATACGCTTCAACTCAACATAAGCACCAACAGGATCCTGCTTCACCAAACGATACAACAAAGTCTGAACAGCAGTATATCTGGGATTAACCAAACGAGAACACTCAGGAGAAGAAATAATGCCCTTGGTTAATTTCTGCTTAATGACCTTCTTGTAAACTTGGGCAACCTCGGACAACAAAGCAACCTGAGGCTCGTCATATTCAATATCTCTCTTTTGAACAAAAATCAACCGTGTAACTTTCCCAACCTCGGCAAGAGCGTCAATAGTCATAGCCATCAGCTTAGGCTCATCCTCAAGGCTAGGGAAAAACGTACAAGACTCGCAGTTCATCCTAAGAATGATATCTTCCCCTTCCCGAATAACTTCATACTCGCCGCATGCCAACGGCCAAACACCTCTTTCACTACTCTCGTAAAGTCACGAAAGTATAACAATATATAAAAGAGGGAGACTATATAAACATTTACCATGGCAGAAATACCACCGCCACCAATGCCCCCGCCGCCCGCAATGGGAACAGGAGCGTCACAAAAAGGAGGGTTCTTTGGCTCAAAACCAGCGCCGCAAGAACAACCAAGCGCGTCAACAGAACAACTAACAACACTAGCCGGAAGACTACGCGTTTCTGAAGAGCGAATGGGCGAAATAAGAAGAAAACTGCTTCTCATAGAAAACAACATGTTGGCCGCGAACAAAAAAAACCAAGCGGACATCAAAATAATCCAAAATGACATAATGGAACTCAAACACACAATGCACAACATAGAAGACAGAATAATCACAGTAATCAAGGAATTGCGAATGATGGCGCCAAAAGAAGACTTGCAAGTCCTGAAGAAATATATAGAACTCTGGGATCCAATGAAATTCATCACGCGAGAACAAGTAGAAAAAATGCTGGACGAGAAACTGGGCAAACACCACGAAGAAAAACCCAATTATGACAGCCCCCGCTCGACAATAACCAAACCAAAGGTTTAAAAACAACACTTTCTATAGTAAATAAAAAAAGAGACCATGGGCATAACAGACATATTCCTAAAAAAGAAACCAACAGCAATGCCAGGCATGCCTCCTTCCATGCCTCAAGGAAATCCAATGGACGTTCCAATTTCTCAAGTAGCGCAAATGCAGCAAAACGGAATGACTAACAATCAAATAATGCAAACACTGATGAGACAAGGCTATCAGCCTCAACTCATCTATGACGCGATGGCGCAAGCCGAAGCAAGAAAAACAATAGAACCAATGGAACCACACGCCGCGGCACCAGAAGAACAGCACTTTGGACCATCAGAACCACACCCTCCTTCAGAAGCAATAGTGGAACAATTAATAGAAGAAAAATGGAGAGAACTGCAAAAAGATGTCGCCAAAATAACTGAATTCAAAGAAACAATAAGCTCACGAATAGACAAACTGGAACAAGGCGTTAGCGACATAAGAGCGGACCTAGAAGGACTACACAAGGCAATCGTGGCGCGAATAGGAGAATATGACAAGTCGCTCCTAGATGTAGGAACAGAAATTAAAGCAATGGAAAAAGTATTCCAAAAAGTCCTCCCAGATTTAACAGGAAGCGTTCAAGAACTTTCTAAAATAACAAAAGACATGAAGAAAAAATAAGCCTAACTTTTTGGCGCTTCAGACATATACTTAATCGTGAAAAACGCAATTAAAAGCACAAGCGCCATTCCCAAAATCTTAGGATGGAAAAGCGTTTGCCAAAAACCGTATTCCTGCTCTTGAACTTTTTCAACTGAAACGTTGCCTTGAGTCAATTCTCCAAAACCCGCCTGCTGGTCCCAGACATAAACCAAAGAGCCAATACCGATAATTACAACAATCCACATAATCCAGTTACCAACACCAAAATTACCCGACTTTATGAAATCCCTGATGTTATCGAGTGAAAATCCAAACATCATAAAAGCCAACATCATAAACATAGCGAAAATGATAAGAAGCACAAACCAAGGCGCCATCAAATTAACAGTCTGAATAACAAGACCTGAAGTAAGCGTAAGAACACCAACAACCAACGCGATAATCGCCGCGAAAACACGACGTTCATCCTTGAAATACTCAGTTTTTGACAAAAACGCGTAGATTATAACAGTCACTAAAATAAACGTGAAAACTTTGTCAAAAGCCTTCAAAGCACCGATATCAAGGATGGTTGCCATGGTTTATTTTGGTGGGGGATTATTTGGAGGACCCCAAATCCAACCTCCTGCTTTTCCAGTCCAGTCAGTAGTTTTTGAATCATCTTTGGTTACAAACCAAACAATAAGCCCGAAAACTAAAATGACAATTAATAGTGTCAATAAACTTGCGTCAGCACTTATGTATTTTAGAATTGGAATTGAAGGCCATATTGCAGAAACAATTGAGAGCAAAAGAATACCTACGGCAATAATAACAACCCAAGTCATAAGTCCGGTGTGTGATTCTTTTCCTTTAACGAGTCCCAACATTAAGAGAACTAATAATATTGCAATGAGTAAAATTCCTGCTGAAGGCAACATCTGGTTAATGATGTTAATAGGGTCGTAGCCAGCAGGGTAAATTCCACCAAGCATGTGAGGAATCACAATCAATGCGGCGATGGTTCCCGCAATAACTCCTGAAATTTTTCGGTCCCCCTTAAAAATCCCAATTTGGTTAAGAATCGCGAACATCAAAGTAAAGATAAGAAGGAAAGGCAACAAACCGTCAATTATTCCCCAGTTTTGCAACATCTGCAACACTCCAGTCGCACCGCCAAATTGAAACATCATTTTTCGCACCTCATGTTTTATCTTTCTTACCTTCAGGTTTTTCACTTTTAGTAATCCAGTAAATAAAAACTACAAGCACTATAACCAACAAAATCGCGGCAACCGCGCTATTGGTGTAAAACTGGCCAAGCCAGTTCCAAATAACATCAAGCCAAGACATTCCTGACGAAGTCTTTAGAGCGTTAAGGAAAATAGCCAAAGTAGACAAAGCCGCAATCGCGATAAGAGGAACCTTAACCCAGCCTTCTTTCAGCCAATCGCCCTTGCTGATTTCTTCACTAGTTCTCATCGTGCCAACAAGCATAATTATGAACACAACCAACAAAAGAACAATAATGATTTGACTGGAAACTTGCGTAACAACAGCAACAAGCTGGGCTGAAGCAACAACCAAAAACGCAACGACAAAACTCGCCATCGCGTTCAAATTCTTTCTAGTGCCGCCATCCTTTTCAGCGCCCAAAATACGGGTACGCTCCAAAATTGCGAACATAATAGTAAAGACCAAAATGAACGGCAAGAGAATGTCAAAAATACCAAGACCCCTAAAGAATTCCATCACTCCGCCAAGCACAGTTTCAGCCATTGTTTTTCAGCTCTTTTTCTGACATTACTTTGTGAAGGTGCGTATATAAATGTTTCGAGCCGAACATTTATAAATAAACCCCTCAAAAATAAGTGTATGCTCAACAAAAAACTATTCACAGAACTTCGCAGTCAAATGAAAGACTTTGACCAAATGAGAGAAGAAGTCATCATAATATCAAGAACCATACTAAAAGACAGCAAGGCAGCGATATACGCCTGCCACAGAGGAGACTTGAAAGGAGCCCAAGAACTGCTTGACTCCGCCAAGAAAAGCGTGGGCAAACTAAACACGCTATTCAAAAAAGACGCGTATTTGGCGACGACAGGCGCATACTTAGACGCCATCGAAGAATATACGGAAGCCGCGCTATACATCCACTACCTCGTTCACAAAGACATACCAACACCAAAAGACTTGAACGTAGACGCGGACATTTACTTAGGCGGACTTTCTGATTTCACAGGAGAGCTGGTAAGAAAGGCGGTGAACTCAGTAGTTTCTGGCGACTTTGAAACAGCGCTTACAATTAAAGAGTTGGTAACAGAAATTTACAACGAAATGCTCCTATTTGACTGGCGAAACACACCGGTACGCAAAAAATTCGATTCTATCAAGTATAACCTGGAAAAATTGGAAGATGTTGCGTTGAAAATAAAGTTCAAGCATTAATTTACAATTCCTTTTTGTAAATTCGCCACATCAAAGACAAAGGCGGTTCATTCTCTTTTTTGAATTCTTGAACACTGGTTCCATTCGTTTCCTCCCAACCAAGAGCGCTATGAACCTTTCTTGAATGAATATTTTGCTCATAAATTTTGGTGAAAACAAAACCAACACCTTCCGATTTGAATCTGGACATTCCAATCTCAGTCATCTGACGATAAAAACCCCTGCCTTTCGCTTTTTCACCAACACAAACTTGAGAAAGATACGCTAATTTTTTTGCAGGAACGTCAACATCGTAGGCTCTTAAAAAATCCTCCAGATTCTTTTCGAAAGCAGGCTCATAACCCTCTTTTGAACACAAAAGCAAATAACCATGAACTTGCTTTTCATTATCAACAACAACCAAAGAACGATTATCTCTCAGCAAAGCAGCCAAAAGAGGAGCGGGATAAATCGCGTAAGTCGCACCGTTCTTTTTTGCAGATTCCGGCGATTGATTTAGAACAAAATTTTCAGAACACACACTAAGAATACCATCAAAATGTTCCATTGTTGCGGGAATTATTGAATACATATCCAAAAAGCCCAGCACGCCATTTATAAGGCTTTCCTCTCATAAAGTTTATAAACAAACTAAAAACGCTTATCCCTATGAAACGCACAAACACCTGCGGAGAATTAACAAAAAAAGACATCAATAAAGAAGTAACTCTGTGCGGCTGGGTGCAAACAAGAAGAGACCACGGAGGAGTCGTTTTCATCGACCTTCGCGACAGATACGGAATCACGCAAATAGTCTTTGAACCACAACACAACAAAGAAACACACGCCCAAGCTGAAAAATTGGGCAGAGAATTCGTCATACAAGTCACAGGACACGTAAGATTAAGACCTGCCGGAATGGCAAACGCCAAAATAAGCACAGGAGACATAGAACTTCTCGCGGACACACTAACAATACTAAACACATCAGAAGTTCCACCGTTCGAAATAGAAGACAGAAACGTCGCAAGCGAAGACTTACGATTGAATTACCGCTATTTGGATTTGAGACGCGGAATAATGCAACAGCGCATAATCAATAGACACAAAGCAGCGCAAGCGGCGCGAGAATATCTAACTGCGCAAAACTTTGTAGAAATAGAAACACCAATACTCCAAAGAACAACACCAGGAGGAGCTCGCGTTTACAAAGTACCAAGCAGAGTACATCCCGGAAAATTCTTCGCATTGCCAGAATCACCACAAATCTACAAACAACTGTTGATGGTCTCAGGAATGGACAGATACTTCCAATTCCCAAAATGTTTGCGAGACGAAGACCTTCGCGCAGACAGACAACCAGAATTCACACAAATCGACATGGAAATGAGTTTCATTGACGAAAAAGACATTCAAACAGTTGTAGAAGGAATGGTCAAAACAATATTCAAAAAAGTATTGAACGTCGACTTGAAAACACCATTCCCAAGAATGACATTCCACGAAGCAATGAACAAATACGGCTCGGACAAACCAGACCTACGATTCGGACTAGAATTCGTTGACGTAACAGAAGTAGTCAAACACTCAGACTTCAACGTATTCAAATCAGTCGCCGACAAAAAAGGCAAAGTGTTTTGTTTGAACGCAAAAGGCGCGGGCAAATTCACCAGAACAGAAATAGAAGAACTAATCGAAATAGCCAAAACACACAAACTAGGCGGACTTGCCTGGATGAAAGTCATCGGCAAAAACGCTCTAGAAAGCAACATCGTAAAATTCTTCTCACCAGCACTACAATCGCAATTAATTGAAACAACCAACGCACAAGAAGGAGACTTGCTATTGTTCGCCGCCGATGAATGGGAAAAAGCGGCAACAGCACTAGGCCACGTAAGATTACACTTAGGCAAAAAAATGAACCTCATCAAAGAAGAATTCAACTTCCTATGGGTAGTAGACATGCTGGCATTCGAATGGAATGAAGACATAAACGGATGGCAGGCAAGACACCACATATTCACAGCGCCAAAAGAAGAAGACATGAACAAACTAGAGACTGCGCCAGGAGAAGTTCGCAGTCAAGCATACGACTTAGTCCTGAACGGCTGGGAAGTAGGCGGCGGAAGCATAAGAATCCACAAAAAAGACGTCCAAACAAGAGTTTTGAAAGTCATAGGATTGGAATACGAAGACGCGGTCAAACGATTCGACTTCCTAATGGAAGCGTTCAAATACGGAGCACCACCACACGGCGGAATCGCACTAGGATTCGACAGGCTAACAGCGCTATTAAATGGTACAACAGACATACGAGAAGTAATCGCGTTCCCAAGAAACAAAGCAACAGAAAACCCAATGGACCACTCACCACAAGATTGGAGCCCAGAGTTTTTGAAGGAACTGCATTTGAAATTAGATATAGTGAAGAAACAATAAGATTATAATATCATTTTTTTACTCCTTTTACTATGGACGTCACACCAGAACTTGTAAAAAAAGTAGCCGAAAACGCAAGACTAGTTCTAACACCCGAAGAAGTAAAACGGTTCCAAAAAGAACTGGCTGAAATGTTCGACAAATTCGCAATACTGCAACAAGCCGACACCAAAAACACAAAACCAAGCTTTCACCCAATCGACATCAAAAACGTAACCCGCAAAGACGAAGTAGGCAAATGCCTTGACAGAGACGAAGCGCTAGCACTCACAAAACACAAAACTGACAAATATTTCAAAGGACCCAAAGTCATATGATAAAAAAATTCGTAAAAGACACAATATCAGGAAAAATAGACATCGTAGCACACGCTCTCAAATGCCTGGAACAGGCAGAAAAAATCAACAAAGAATACCACTACATAACAGAATGGGCAGACGTAGAAACACAAGCCAAAAAATTAGCTGAACAGGTCAAAAACGGAACCGCCAAAGGAAAACTATTCGGAGTAATGATAACAGTCAAAGACGGCATATGCGTCAAAGGCGTAGAAACACACGCAAGCTCAGCAATACTCAAAGGATACAAACCACTATTCAACTCAACAGTCGTGCAGCGATGCATAGACGAAGGCGCCATTATTCTCGGCAAAACAATACAAGACGAATTCGGATTCGGAGGATTCGCGGTAAACGTCGGCAAAGGATTCCAAAAACCACTAAATCCAGTTGACAAAAAAAGAGCAACAGGAGGAAGCTCAGGAGGAGCGGCAGGAGCCACGGCACTATTTGACTTCCCACATATCGCTCTTGGCGAGAGCACAGGAGGCAGTATTGTAAATCCAGCCGCGCTCTGCGGAGTCGTCGGAATCTGCCCAACATATGGACGCGTTTCTCGCTACGGCTTACTCGATTACTCAAATTCATTAGACAAAATCGGACCACTCGCAAAAACAGTAGAAGACACTGCGCTAGGACTAGAAGTAATATCAGGACACGACGCGCACGACAGCACAACATCAAACCAAGCAGTACCAGGATACACAGACATACCAGGAGTTGTCCAAGGACTTAGAATTGGAATAGTAAAAGAAGCATTCGGCGAAACAATAAACAACGACGTTCGAAAAGCAGTCCTAGAAGCCGTTCACAAATTAGAACAACACGGCGCAAGACGAATAGAAGTTTCCCTACCTTACGGAATGACATACGGAATACCAACATACTTTTTGCTGTCAACAGCAGAAGCAAGCACAAACCTCGCCAAATACTGCGGAATGAGATACGGAGCCGAGGAACAATTGACCGGAGTTTACAACGAATACTTCGCCCGAGTACGAAGCAACAACCTGGGCGACGAAGCAAAACGACGAATATTATTGGGAACATTCGCAAGAATGGCAGGCCACAGAGACGCGTTCTACACCAAAGCGGCGCAAGTAAGAACAAAAATAATTGAGGAATACGAACAAATATTCAAACAAGTAGATGTACTAATCACGCCAACTGTTCCAATGCCATCACCAACATTTGACGAGATTAAGAAGTTAACGCCGGTGCAATGCTACGCCATAGATCAACTAACCGTAGCGCCAAACATCGCAGGATTGCCCCACATGTCAGTACCCTGCGGAAAATCAGGCAACCTCCCAATTGGAATGATGATAACAGGACCGCACTTCTCAGAACAAAAAATAATACAGGTAGCACAAGCATGGACACACCAATAGTAATCGGACTGGAAGTACACGTACAGCTCAAAACAAAGACCAAACTATTCTGCAGCTGTCCAACCTTCACCGAAGAACCAAACACAGCAATTTGTCCGACATGCCTAGGCCACCCAGGAAGCAAACCGGTCATTAACGAGAAAGCGCTCGAATACGGAGCGAAACTAGCAATCGCGCTCGGCTGCAAAATCGCGCCGCATATACAATTCGCGCGTAAAACATACTTCTATCCTGATTTGGTGAAAAACTATCAAATAACACAACAAGACGATCCTTTGGGCAGCGACGGACAAATAGTCCTTGATGACGGAAAAGTAGTACGCATCGCAAGATGCCACCTAGAAGAAGATCCAGGAGCGTTAATTCGAGAAACAAACGCGGTCCTCGCCGATTACAACAGAAGCGGAATAGCCCTATGCGAAATAGTAACAAGCCCAGACATGACTTCTCCCGCAGAAGCGCGCGAGTTTCTAAAAAAATTAATGAACATACTTGGCTATCTGGGAATATTCGACCAAGACACTTGCATCATCAAAGCGGACGCAAACGTCTCAATAAAGGAAAAGAAATATACACGAGTTGAAATAAAGAACATAACAGGATTCAAAGAAATAGAACGAGCGCTCAACTACGAAGTAGAAAGACAAAAAACACAAGACGTCAAAAAAGAAACAAGAGGATGGGACGACGTCAAAGGAATAACTTATTCAATGCGAAGCAAAGAGGAAGAAGCAGACTACGGCTACATAGTTGAGCCGGATTTGCCGACGTTCCATATAAGCGAAGAATGGATAAAAAACGTACAATCACAAATACCGGAACTTGCTCACGCAAGAGCTGCGCGCTGGATAAAAGAATGGAAACTGGACACAACAGACGCGAATGTCATCGCGGCCGACATAGAAGTTGCAGACTTATTTGAACAAATAGCCAAAAAAGTCAACCCAATAACGGCAAGCCACTGGGTAAGACGAGAAGTTCTTCGATTGATGAACGACAACAAACAAACTCTCAAAGAAACACAATTTGACGCCAAAGGATTGATTGAGGTTCTTGAACTTTACGAAAAGAAAAAAATCACGAACAAAATAGCGCAAAACATCATAAAAGAGCTCGCAGGCAAAAAATTCTCTCCAATAGCGTTTGTAAAGGAAAACAAACTGGAAACAGTAGCTGACGAAGGCGCTCTAGACGCACTCTGCAAAAAAGTAATAGCTGAACAACCAAAAGCAGTAGAAGACTACAAAAAAGGCGAAGAAAAAAGTTTGATGTTCTTGATAGGACAAGTAATGAAACACACAAAAGGAACAGCAAGTCCGCAAATGGTAAGAGAATTATTGATAACACTTCTGAAATAACTGAAATTTAATTAGAAAAACAAAACTTTCAAAACCCAAATCGCCAAAATCGCGAAAACCGCATAACCAATAAGGTCAACCTTCTCAAAAGCCTCGCTCATCATTGTTTTCATAGATTTTTTGTAGTTCAATAAGACGAAGTCAAACAACAAAGCCATAACAAGACCTGAAGCGAACAAAACAACAATTCCGACGCTCTTTACAACAAAATAGCCAAGGAAAATCGCCAAAGCGAGATAAACCCACCTGAACGACTCAGTAATTCCAACAATACTTTTGCCCAAACGCTGCATAGAATTCTTGGCAAAAATGACCAAAGCCAACTTTACCAAAATCCAAATCGCGCCAACAGCCGCAATAATCTCAATTGGATGCATAGATTTCAAGAATTAAAGAGATTATATTATTCTTTCATACATACAATACTACTTAAACAATTTTTCAGCGTCAGAACAAATACGAGTTTCAAAATCAGCAACCTTTTCCCCGTCTAGCTTTTCCGCGGAAAACGCCTGCATAAGTTTTTTCACAACTGAAACATCCTTTTCATTAAGCTTAAATTGCCCAGCGTGCTCCCGAAGCAAAGCCTCCTCAATATCGCCTTCACTCGCGTGAGGAATAATTATTTGCTCCAGCTCCTTGCTAGCAAGGGCAATAGTATTTCTCATTACATGATACGCCCCATTATGATACAACTCATGGAAAATATCATTCCAAACAACATCAGCAGGTTTGCCCTTAGACAAACAACCAGCCACACGAATAGTCACGATAGAATTTTTCACATTCGTCTTTCTTATTTCAGATAAAATAAACTTCTCAACCTCGGAAGGAGTTTTGCCTTCGGCGTTTATTGACAAGCAAACAACAGGAAAAGGCTCAAGAGCGATGTGGTTCGCATCTCCATTATTGTAAAGGACGAAACTGCCGTGCTTTAATTTCTCAAGTTCGGCAAAATTATTCGGAAAACAAGGACCGGGATACACAATTTTTCTGCCGGAAACATCTCCGCGCTCCACAACGTGAACATGGCCCGCGGCGTAATAGTCAAAACCCTCAGGCAATAAAGAAGCAGGCATCGCGTCCATTAATTCCAACTCTTTGGGCTTCAACTCAGAAACCGCCGAGTGAAACATAAAAATTTTCTTGCCAGACTCTTTCCTCAAATTCTCCCTATCAAGCAAATTGTAATACTCTTTCTCCAAACCGCCCTTCTTGCCAATCATTCCGGCGATCTTGACTCCGGTTTTTTTGTCGATTGTGAATTCAAGCTTCAATTTACCGTTTTCTTCGCCACCTCTTGCAATATTTTTTGCAAGGCCCGCATGCTCAAGAACATCAAGCATAGTCTTTCCACTCGGAGAAAAATCGTGACTGCCTGCGATAAAATAAACAGGAATGTCAACATCTTTGAGACGCTTTAATTGCTCAACCGCCACACGAACACTGTCAATCGCCGGAACGGCCGTGTTGAAAAGATCTCCAGCAATCAGAACAAAATCAACGTTTTCTTTCAGGATTTTATCGACGGCCATGACAAACGCCCTGGTGTTAGCATCACGAAGCTTCGGCTCACGCCAACCACCAAGATGACAATCGGACAAATGGGCGAATTTCATTTATTTACCTCAATTAGGCTTCGCGTGTATAAACGAGGGGAATCAATCCGCCATTCCCCTCGCGCTCCCCGGCAGTTCTGGGCGAATTTCATTTTAGAAAGCCACCGCCAAAATTAGTTTTGACATTGTCTTGCGGTTTGTTCTCTCTCATTGGAATTTTCAAGGGCATCGCGAAACTTAAGAAATTACTTGTGACCAACGCCTCGCCCTTATCAAGACTCGCAATCATTCGCTCATCACTGCTCAAATCCTGAGCGGCGCTCTCAATAATCGCCTGACGCTCAGGACGCAACTCAATTCCGAGAATAATTTTAGTGTTGAGGTTGGCGAGAATTTCCCGCGGAATAAGACTTGGAAGCTGAGTAATAGCGATTAAACCAACATTGAACTTTCTACCTTCCCTCGCAATAGTTGAGAAAATATTTGGACCACGTTCGAGAACCTCTTTTCCAAGAACTCTTGGAGCCTCTTCAAGAACAATGCTAACAACTGGACGCGTTTTCATATCAGAAAGCTCATAACGCTTATGACTTTCAAGAACCTCATTCGCGACAAGACTTCCCATCAAAATCTCAACATTGCCATGGAAAGAACTTGTATCAATAATAACCATCTTACCCTCATCAAGATTTCGCGCAATGTCAGACACAGTCGTTTTTCCCGCATTCGCGTCAAAAATTCCCCTGCACTTCACATTTTTTTGCTCATCAACATCAAGACGCAACAAATACATCAAACTTCTTTTCACAACAGCAAGAGTGCCCTCGTGAAAATTAACACTGGGAATCGGGGTTTCTTTCACAACCGCTTCAACCCAATTTTCCCTAAACGCGTTATGGTAAGCTCCAAGCGCCTGACGCTGAGCATCGGACCAGTCAATCACGCCGTCAAAATGTCTGGGTGTTAAATCTGAAAGGTTAATTTTCAACGAAAGACCGCCAGGTGGAGGAGACTTAGGAGTATAGTAAGCAATTTTGTCTCTTTTTGGATGATTCTTTAATTTTTCAAAATACTCGTCGTGAGGATCAAGAACAAGCATTCCCGCAAAATCTTTATCCAAAACATCCCACAAAAGATTAGTCATCAGAACACTCTTGCCTCGGCCTGTCGTTCCAGCAATTAGAACGTGATGGCTTAACGCTAGTCTGCCGTCAATAGAAACCGGCACATCAAGAACTTTAGAGCCGGAACGCAACTGGCCAAGGAACAAAGGATTTTGCGGAGTCGTCAGAAAAGTAACGTCATCTTTCTCGATCTCTCTAACTTTTGTAAAAAACTTTGGAAGGGTTTTCGCTGACGAAGATTTTGACTTTGACAAAAGGGCGAGATTTTTCAGACGCGACAAAACGTAAGTTCTAAGCTTGGAGTCCATCAATTCCAAAGAATCGTCCTCTTCCAACTTCATACCTGAAATAAGCTCAAGCTGCTGCTGGGAAAGCTGGGAGCCGTACAACAGGTCAAAAACTTGAAGAAGCATCTTGCTATCTTTGGATTCGGCAATCAAAAGCTCGCCAAGTTCGATAGAAACATCAGACTTTTCCCTGACGAGAATATTGCCAAACTCGCCGCCAATAATCAACCCTTTACCCATAATATTTTCGCTGAAGGCGCACTATATATGTTTTTATGTTCTATTATACACAAATTTTATATGCTGCACACCCGTAATTACGGATATGAAAAAAGCGGTGAAATCAAAAAAAATCAAAAAAGCTCTTTTCCAAGCCAGAAAAATGGAGAAAAAACCACTACCAACACCAAAGGACATAAACAAAATAGTTGACGACTTGAAAAAGCAAGAACAGAGGCTTCACCGCATAATGCACGAGCTAAGCCGTACAAAAATTGAAGGCAATCGACGGAAAAAGACAGTTTCCCGACGATGAAAACAAAAAGTTTATAAATAAAGTGCTTCTAACAAACTTGTAAAAAGTCGGTGAAAATCGACGAGGGGGGACAGATTTATCCCTATAAAAAGAAGGAGGACTACCATGGCAGAAAAAGTTGCAAAAGCGGGTGTTGATAAAGAAGGCGGATACTTGTATTTCGTCGACAAAAGCGGAGACATCTCTCGCGCTAAAATGGCACGCGGCCGAAAAGGAAAAGCGGGCAAAGTAGAAAAAGTCGCGAAAGTTGGCGTCAAGAAGCAGAAGGGATACCTTTACTTCGTAGACAAAAAGGGCGACGTGTCACGCGCAAAGATGGCGCGCGGCGGAAGATAAATTTTTTTCTTCCTTTTTTTAATTATTTTTATAATCTAAAATTGTCGGGTTGAGGGTCAATGATTAAAAAAATAAAAAATCTTTTCAAAAATTTCTTTGGGTCAAGCCTAAAGCAAGATTTCAAGCTAGGACTTTACGGACCGCCAAACTCAGGAAAAACAACCCTTGCCAATAGAATCTGTCTCGACTGGCTGGGCGAAGAAATGGGTTCGGTATCGCCAGTAGCCCACGAAACACGCGAAGTAAACCTAAAAGAAAAAGTCACAATCAAAAGCAAAGATGGGCAAGAACTTCTATTCAATTTGGTGGACACACCCGGAATCGCCACAAAAATAGATTACGAAGACTTCATGAAAGCGGGAATGAGCGCGGCAAAAGCAAAAAAACGCGCAAAAGAAGCAACAAAAGGAGTCATAGAGAGCATCAAATGGCTGGACGATGTTGACACAGTACTCGTTGTTCTAGACGCGACAAAAGACCCATACTCACAAGTAAATGTCACAATCATAGGAAACCTTCAGGCGCGAGACATACCTGTATTGATTGTCGCGAACAAACTAGACCTGAAAAAAGCAAGCATCAAAAAAATACAAGCGGCATTCCCACAATACGAAGTCATAGGAATATCAGCCAAAGCGGGGAAAAACATAGAAGAGTTCTACGACAAAATATTCGAACTCGCGAGGAAATAAAATGGTCACACTACACTTCGTTCCATACACAGAAATTGAACAGTTATCAGGACTTGGAAGAATAAGAAAACTACTGTCCCTCGCCAAAGCAAACAAGATAGTTCTATTGCAAGGAAGACTGCGCAAAGAAGAAGAAGCAGAATTGATTAAAACCACAATGGAAGAAATCAACAAACAATTCAAAGGAATAGAACTAGCGGTCATAAATCCAGCTGAAACAGCGAAAGACCCACTCCAAAAATTGAAGTACGATGTTTTCGGAATGATATTCGGGGACAGCCAAGGACTCACAATAATCGGGCCATCAACAATAGTCAAAAACATAAAGAAAGATCCAAGCAAAATAGAACTATTGACACAGGAGGCCCGTAAACGGCGCTAAACTATGCCACACCAATGCGTACGCTGCAACGCCTTATTTGAAGACGGGGACAAAGCGATATTAACTGGATGCAAATGCGGCGCAAGACTATTCTTCTACATCAAAAAAGAAAAATTACAGGAAGCCCAAAAAGTCATACCGCCAGACCTAAGCCCCAAGCAAAAAAAACAACTTGAGGAAGACATATTGGATATGGTCGGCGAAGAAGCTGACGATTCCCCTGTTATACTTGACTTTGAAAGCATAAGAGTACTGAAACCAGGCAAATATGAACTTGACTTGGTGCAATTATTCCAGAAAAATCCCCTAATATTCAAACTTGACGATGGCAAGTATATAATAGACGTTGTAGAGACGTTTGACAGGCTTAAAAAGAAAGCAAAGTGATATCGACGCAGCGAAAAGCAACATTTATATATCACTAACCCCTTTAAAACCATAATTATATTCCAAATGAGGTGACAATAATGGAAGACCAACACAGAGGCGTTGCACTTGTTATTTTAGGCATAATCGCAGTAATAGCGATTGTAGGCTTAGTACTTCTATTTACAGGAGCAAAGCAAAGCGCAGGAGCTGTATTCACAAACACAGGAGTTAGCGACAACATAAACGCTTGCGACTCACCATGTACACTATTCCCATCAGGAAGCGAATATGACACCGCGATGATGGAAAGCAGACTAAACAGCGGAAACAGAAAATGGATTCGCGTAGGAACTGTAACATTCAACTACATTTCAGCAAACACGCCAGGCGGATACAACACGCCAGTCTTGGACTGCTGGTGCCCTGTAACAGGAAATCCGCAATTCGCACCAACAGATGAATGGGCGCAAATCATCCCAGGAATGAGCACAGGACCAGCTGATGAAGCGGGCAGATACCCAGGAACACCGGTCGACCAATATATGCAGACACAGTTCCCAGGAAGCACGCAACAGCCAGGCCAGCCATTGAAAACATATCCACTTGGCACAAACACGATAAAGTAAATGCGTGAATTTATTTTTTATTTTCTCTTTCTCATTTTGATTGTTTTCTCGACAGCATTAACAGTTAATTCCATAACAGGAAACGTACCAAACCATCCGGACTGCGTGGGAGGGCACACATACGCGTTCTACAGAACACCCGCGGAACAACAAGCGGTAATAGACATGTATTTACAAGCAGGATTCGTCCCAGTAAATTATGAACCAGTGCCAGACAGCTTCAGAACAGGAAGCTACGAAGGATTCCTATGCATGAGAAGAATGACAAATAAAGAAATGCAAGAATTAGGAGACCCAGGCCCGCAAATGATGCAAAGACAGCGAGTTGTAACTATAGGAAGCAGTTTTGGCTAACTATTCCTCATCCATAACCAATCTGGCGATATTATTGGTCAAAGTAACCATTCCCTTGAACAACTCTGAAGGACCTGCAGGAAGATCACCAGCAAGGTTCATCAAGTTCTCACGCTGAAGAGCAACCTGGTCAGCAAGCTTCTTGTCCTTCGTGAAATACGCCTTCATAACGTCAAGATAATTCTTCTCAACCTGCTGAAGAACATCTTTGACTTTGTCCTTCTTCTTTTCCTTGGTGGTAAGACTTTCAGACAAATGTTTGATTGTATCAGCGTAGTTCTCCAAGTTAATGGTCAGGTAATAGAAGCTTAGAACACGGCTACTGGACAATTCAAAAAAGTCAGCAACCTGCTTATTTGACAAAGAGCTCTTCAAAAGACGCATAAGCAAGAAATAAGCCCTGTTGACCTCATAATCTCTTACAGCAACGCTTTGAGCAAGATCAGGATTTTCGACGGCGGCGATGCTATCCTGCAGCATACTGCGAACAAGCATATCCATTCTTCTAACTGTTTTGTCAATACTGATTTCTTTAAGATTCAGAAGGTCCTTCGCGACAATGCTGTTAGAGGTCTGATCAGCGACTTCCAACGCCACAAAATCGTGCAAAATTTTCCTAATGTCCTTGGTTTTCTGCGTAACAGACTGACCGAGCAAAGTGATAGTGTTGTAATTGTTAACATAAGCGCTAGTGATTTCGCGCGAGATAGTGGAAAGCTCCTTGTTATCAACGTTAATCGCGATTTCTTTCAAAGGCAAGGGCTCATCTGCCTTACTCTCAGGCGTAATAACCATCTCTTTGTCTCCTCTTTCGTAAAGATACACAAGATCTCCTTTTGACAATTTGTGCTTATCGAGCCATTCTTTAGGAAGAGAAATAGTGTGCGACGCTTGACCTGCTTTGACTAGTTTTCTGATAATCATACACAACACCTCTTTAAGTACGTATAATCGTACTTTATGGGCAAAGAGTATATATAAACTTTTTGGCACTGTAATATTCATTGGCGTATCAAAGCAACCTTAACTGGTTGCGCATCACTCGCAGGCGGGCGCAAGCCCGCCCTTATGATGAACCCCTCAACACCAATTGGCGCAAACTCCCTAATTCTTTGCGCCAATTTTTTATACTCCTCACATAGGCATACAATAATGACGAAGCAAGAACACATAACGACTCCTAAATTTTTGGAAAAAATAGATCACTTTCTCAGAAACATAACTGAAAATGATGTCGTCACACTGATACATGACACAGATCCGGACGGCATCTGTTCAGGAACAATAATGGCAAAATGCGTGGAAAGACTTCGCGGAAGAACAATTGATTTTCGAATACCCCTTGATAAATCAAACTATGGGTTGACTGAAAATATGCTAAAGGAGATAAAGAAAAACAAGTCAAACATAGTGATTACTTGTGACTTCTCCGCAGAAGGAAACCTTCCGGCGTTAAAGGAAATAGAAAAACAGGCAAAGGTGCTTGTTGTAGACCACCACAAATTGTACAATGACTATCAGACAGACAGAGTAATCCTGTACAAACCCCAGTTCTTTACTTCAATAGAGCCAAGCACTTATTGCACGGCAAAACTCGCGTACGACGCTTCAGTTCGCGTTTGTGATGTGCTAGATTTGGACTGGATAGCGGCAGCGGGATGCATAGCGGACATCGCGACAGCGCCGTGGAAAGAATGGATAGCTGAAGTCTTTCAGAAATGGAAAACACCAATGAAAGAAAACTACTTTGACACAGTAATCGGGCAATGCGCCGCAACAATATCAAGCACAGAAGTATACGATGTTAAACTGGTTCCACAATGCTTTGACGCGTTTTATTCTGCGAAAAAGCCCGAGGACATACTGAACGGGCCTTTTGGAAAATACAAGAAAATCATTGATTTGGAACTTGAGGAACATAAAAAATTGTTTGAAGAAAAAGGTGAAAAGAAAAAAGACATGATCATCTATGAAATGAAATCACCATACAGAATACACAGCATTCTTTCCACAATTTTAGGATTGAAATATCCACACAAAACCATAGTTATTATAAACCACATAAACAACAAGATAGCAGTAAGCTCCAGAAGAGGAGACAAGAAAAAAGCGGTGAATGAGCTCTTGGAAAAATGCGTTCGCGGATTTGAAAACGCAAACGCCGGCGGGCACGTCCCAGCAGCAGGCGCGGGATTTGACGCCAAAGATTTAGTGGAGTTCAAAAAAAGACTATGGAACAGCTTAGAGTAGGACTTGCGGTTGCCAGCATAATTGCGGTTGTGTTAATTTTCGCGGCAGTTCTAATTGTTAGTGGAAGAGTAGTTTATTTGCTGTGAGATTCTTTATTTTTATTGAATAAATTTTAATATAGAAAATAAATAGTTGTTCGTCGTAAAAATCCATACCAGCAATACACAATTCTTTTAAATTAAACATACTGTCAAACAACTATGAGCAAAACGATTTTGGTAACTGGCGGAGCGGGATTTATCGGATATCACACCTGCAAAGCGCTAATAGAACGAGGAGACAAAGTAATCACGGTTGACAACTTCAATCCCTATTACGACCCAGAATTAAAACACGCTCGAATCGCCACAATCAAAAACAAAATCAAGTTGTACAATGCGGATATTTCAGATTACGAAGCGCTCAAAAAAGTATTCAAAGAAAATCAAATAGACAAAATATGCCACCTCGCTGCGCAGGCAGGGGTTCGCTATTCACTAACAGACCCATTCTCTTACGAACGCTCAAACGGACTTGGAACACTAAATTTACTTGAGCTTGCGCGACACAACAACATCAAAGACTTCATCTACGCAAGCTCATCAAGCGTATACGGCAAAAGCAAAAAAATACCATTCAAGGAAACAGACAAATGCGACACGCCAATGTCATTATACGCAGCCACAAAACGATACAATGAACTGCAGGCGCACTGCTACCACGACCTTTACGGACTTAAAACAACAGGACTCCGCTTCTTCACAGTTTACGGGCCATATGGAAGACCGGACCTTTCACTTTTCAAATTCACAAAAAACATCTTAGAAAACAAACCAATAGACGTATACAACCAAGGAAAAATGAAACGAGACTTCACATATGTCAGCGACATCGTTTCAGGAATCCTTGCAAGCCTTGACAAAGCGTACCCTTGCGAAGTCTTCAATTTAGGAAGAGGACAATCCGTGGACTTAATGGAATTCATCGACTTAATAGAAAAATACCTGGGTAAAAAAGCGCAAAAAAACATGATGCCAATGCAACCAGGAGACGTGCCAGCAACACACGCAGACATAACAAAAGCAAAAAAGAAACTAGGATACAATCCAAAAGTCAGCGTCAAAGAAGGAGTCAAACATTTTATTGACTGGTACAGAGCACACTACAAAGTATGAAAAAGAAAACATTAAAAAACAAAGCAAAGGCAAAGAAAAAAATGCAAGAAAAAATCGGAGTCATAGGCCTCGGATATGTCGGATTACCACTCGCGCTGGCATTCAGCAAATACTACCCTGTAATAGGATTTGACATCAGCAAAAGAAGAATAGACCAACTCAAGAAAAATTATGACTGGGCAAACGAACATACAGAACAAGAATTATCAGAATCAAAAATAAAATACACAACAAACCCAAATGACTTGAAGGAAGCGACATTCTTCATAATAACAGTACCAACACCAGTAACAAAAAACAATATCCCTGACTTGGAGCCAGTCCGCAGCGCGGCCCAAATAATCGGCGAACACATACAAAAAGGAAGCGTAGTAGTTCTAGAATCAACAGTATATCCAGGAGTAACTGAAGAAATCGTAGGCGGCGTCATTGAGAAAGCATCAGGATTAAAGTCAGGAAAAGACTTCACACTAGGATACTCACCAGAAAGAATAAACCCCGGAGACAAAGACCACACATTCGAAAAAATAGTCAAAGTAGTCTCAGGACAAAATAAAGAAACACTCGAACGCGTCGCCGCAGTTTATAGTAAGCCGTGCAAAGCAGGAATATTCAAAGCGGGAAGCATACAGGCCGCGGAAGCGGCAAAAGTAATAGAAAACACACAAAGAGACATAAACATCGCCCTAATGAATGAATTGTCATTAATATTTCACAAAATGGGCATCAACACAAAAGATGTCCTTGAAGCGGCAAACACAAAATGGAATTTTTTGAAGTTTAGTCCAGGACTCGTAGGAGGACATTGCATAGGAGTAGACCCGTATTATTTGACTTATAGAGCTCAGGAGTTCGGACACAACGCCGAGGTAATACTGGCAGGAAGACGCATAAACGACCACATGGCAACATACGTCGCGGAACAAGTAATCAAAATGCTCAACAAACAAGGAAAACCAGCAAGAAACGCGCACGTTTTGATACTGGGACTCACATTCAAAGAAAACGTAAAAGACTGCAGAAACAGCAAAGTATTGGATATCATACGCGTCCTCAAAGAACACGGAGTAAACATCTACGCATACGACCCAATGCTAACTGACGAGCCAGAAATGGTCAAACACGAATTCGACGGACTAGTCATGACAACACTTGACAAAATCAAAAACATAGACGCAACAGTCCTCGCGGTATGCCACAAGAAATTCGACGGACTGGTAACACCGGCACAACTCAAAAAATGGATGCCACATAAACCAATAGTGTTTGACGTCAAAAACGCCCTAAATAGAACGGAAATACAAAAAGCAGGAATAGAATACGACGCGCTGTAATAACTTTTATAAACAAACTTTCTATTAAACGCCATATGTATCTAAAGTCAACAGCAAGACGAAGCATAATCGTTCTCTCGCTAACTCTTGTCGCGGCGCTGTGCGGCTACTTTTTCAGAATACTGCTCGCGAAAAACTTCACAGTCGCGGAATACGGATTGTTTTATTC
>CAZNDX010000009.1:26762-29955 GCA_964572035.1 uncultured Methanosarcinales archaeon | reverse complement strand
AATTCTTCGTCCATTCTTTCCGCCATTTTTTTGAATCTCATTGCCGCAGAGGGGTGTATTGCTTCAACGATTATTTTTCCCTTTAAGTGCTGTTTGACGCTTTTCGCGCTGTTTCCCAATAGCAAAACTATTTTTGGGTTTACTGTTTCAAGTTGTCTCAATAAATATGGCCTGCACGCGTTCATTTCTTCTTCTGTAGGTGGCCTATTTTTTGGAGGGAAGTGTTTTACCGTGCTTGTTATGAAAACATCTTCGCGTTTGATGCCTATTTTTTCAAGCATCATAGTCAGGTATTTGCCTGCTCTTCCAATAAACGGTCTTCCTGTTTTATCTTCTTGCGCTCCGGGCGCCTGTCCTATTATGAAGAGTTTGGCGTTTTGCGGTCCTTCGCCTGGTACGGCGCAATTAGTGCCTTCGTGGAGGGGGCATTTTTTGCACTTGTTTATTTCATCAGCGATTATTTTTAGCGAATCTGTCATAAAAAGAATCAAAATTTTGTTGTTTAAATTTATTTGTAAAACGCTTCGCTTGATGGTATTTCGCTTCTTGTTCTATGATAGACATCAACGTCGCGAACTGTGTTTGATGAGAGTTTTTCAAAGTCCACTCTTTTAACAAGTACGCTTCCTTTTAACGTGTCCACTCTCATTGGAAGTCCGGTTAGCGGGTCTATGTGTAATTCTATTCTTGGTTCTGTATTGAAGCGAGCTGTTGTTGACGCTCTTCCTTTAACGTAATACTTGTTGGTCTCGAGACTGTCAGGTTCTTCTTCAACGTATTGGAATAGCCAGTCGTGCGGAAGGGCTATGTTTTGCTCAGTATATGATACTGGGTAGGCCAAATCGTATAACTCAAGTTCCGCGCACTGCCTGTTTACTGTTGATAGGTGTCCTTCACAGTACGCGAATGCTGTTTTGCTTACTCTGTCTACGTAGATTGTGTCGTAATAGAATATTGATTTTGATAGCTCGCCAAATTTGACGTTGCTTATCTGCGGCGCGTTCGCAAGGATTACTCTGAATTTGTCGTTTTTGTATGAATATTTGTCTGATCCGATAAAGAATTCATAGCCGTTTACTCTTGAAGCGTAAGTGTCGAGGAATTGATACATTTTTGTTCTGGTTTGCGCCGGCGCGACGACGTCTTCTTCAACGTCTGTTGTGACTGGTATTTCGGAGGGGTCTGTAATTTCTATCGAACTCATTCCTGTTAGTGGACTTGGAGAACTCTCTTGGACTGGTTCTTCTGAAATTTCCTGTTCTTCAACTTCTGGGCTTTCGACTGTTATCTCCTGAGTTTCATTTGGCTGGTTTTTGAGTTCTTCAGCTATTTCCTTGGCTGCGCTGTCGGAATTATCTGTTCCGCAGGCCGCTAAAAGTAGAATCATTGCCGTTAACACCACTAGCACCAGTCTTTTCATAATATTTGCTGTTAACTCGTCTTATTTAAGCTTTATTGTGAAAGTGTTTAAATATTCCAAAAGTCCTTTTGCGCTATACGTATGAGAGGAAAAAGAGATGAGTAAAAACGCTGAGCTTGCGAATTTGTTGTTTGAATTCGCTGATGTTCTTGAGATGAAAGGCATTGATTGGAAGCCTAAGGCGTATAGGCGCGCCGCTCGTTCCGTTGAGTCTCTTTCAGAGCCGATAGAATCGCTTTACAAGAAAGGCGGCGAGAATGCGCTAAAAGAGCTTCCTGGTGTTGGCGAGCATATTGCGAAAAAGATTGAGGAGTTTCTAAAAACTGGCAGAATCAAAGAATATGAGGCTGAAAAAAAGAGTTTGCCGAAAAACATCGAGAGTCTTTTGCACGTTCGTGGTCTCGGTCCTAAGAAAGTCATGCTTCTTTACAAAAAGAAAGGAATTGGAAATGTTGAAGAGCTTCAAAAAGCTGCGAAGAGTGGAAAACTGAGAGGTCTTGCTGGTTTTGGCGAGAAGAGCGAAAAGGAAATTCTCCGTAATCTTGAACTTTTGAAGGAAGGCCAGGAAAGGCATTTGCTTGGCTCGACGCTTCCAATTGCGAGGGAAATTCAAAGCGTTCTCAAAAAATCCGGAGCTTCTGTTGTTGAGCTTGCCGGCAGTTTGCGCCGAATGAAAGAAACAGTTGGAGATATTGACATTCTTGTTATCGACGATAATCCGAAAAAAATAATGAATTCTTTCACGTCGCTTCCTGATGTTAAGCGAGTTCTTGAGCGCGGTGAAACCAGAAGTTCCGTGATTTTAGACAGCGGAGTTCAGTCTGATGTTCGTGTTCTGAAAAAAGAGTCTTTTGGAGCCGCTTGGATGTATTTTACAGGTAGCAAGGAGCATAATGTTGCTTTAAGACAGCTTGCCATAAAAAAAGGTTTGAAACTTTCCGAGTACGGTTTGTTCAGGAAGGACAAATTGGTCGCGGGAAAATCTGAGAAAGAAGTTTACCAAAAATTGGGCCTTGACTGGATTCCTCCCGAATTGAGGGAAAACCAGGGAGAGATTGAGGCCGCGAAAAAGGGGGCGCTTCCAAACCTTGTCGGTATTGACGACATCAGGGGAGATTTGCACGTTCACAGCGTTTGGAGTGATGGCGCTAATTCTATTGAGGAAATGGCTGTTGCCGCGAAAAAAATGGGTTATGAATATATCGCGATGACTGATCATTCCAAAAGTCAAAAAATCGCCAACGGTATGGATGTAAAAAAGCTGAGAAAGTATTTTGAGGAAATAAAAAGGGTTGAAAAGAAAGTTGGAATCAGGATTTTCAAAAGTTCGGAGGTTGACATTCTTTCAAATGGCGCGCTGGATTATCCTGATGATATTTTGAAGGAGATGGATTTAGTTATTGCCGCGGTTCATTCCGGATTTAAGTCTTCAAGTGAAGATATGACTCGTCGTATTTTGCGCGCTTTTAGTAATCCCTACGTTAATGTTTTTGTTCACCCTACTGGCAGGTTGATTGGCGAGCGCGACCCTTATTCTTTCGACTTTGAGAAGGTCGCGAAAACCGCCGCAAAAAAGGGCATCGCTCTTGAGGTTGATTCTTATCCCTCCCGTCTTGATTTGAAAGATAAAATGATTCGTGACGCTATTGGTTTTGGCTGTAAAATATCTATTAGCACTGACAGCCACTCAGTATCCCATCTTAAGTTTATGGAGCTGGGTGTGGCGCAGGCGAGAAGGGGATGGGCGCAAAAGAAAGACATTATTAATACCCT
>CAZNDX010000009.1:0-26662 GCA_964572035.1 uncultured Methanosarcinales archaeon | reverse complement strand
GTGTGGCGCAGGCGAGAAGGGGATGGGCGCAAAAGAAAGACATTATTAATACCCTATCCTTAGCTGAATTTGAGAGGTTTTTGAGAAGATAACATGCCAATTGTCAACTTTACCAAGAAGATGCTGATTGCCCAGACTTTTGAGGAGTGCCGTACTTTTTGGGAGCAGATGAAGGGCATGATGTTTCGTGAGCGCGTTGTTCCTTTGCTTTTCCGTTTTCCTGACTCACAGAATGTTAGCTTGCATTCCTGGTTTTGTCCTGAAATGATGGATTTGGTTTTTTTGAACGAGAATTGGGAGGTTGTTGAGGTTTTCTCTGAGTGGGAAACCAGAAGTTCTTACAAGAGTTCAAATCCTGCTATGTTTTTGCTTGAGCTTCCTGCTGGAACAGTAGCAAGAACGAATACTGAAGTTGGGGATGTTGTTCACATCACGAAGTGAGTTTTAGAAATTCTTCAAGAGCTATTGGTAGTTTGTCTATTTTTTCTTCGTCTCCAAAATGTCCATAGCCAGATAGCATCATTGTTTTGGCTCCAATATTTTTCTTAAATAATTTTTCATTTTCAATTGGGACAAATGGATCATCATCAGAAAATAAGCAAGTGAATTTTTTACATGCATTTTTTACTTTTTTAAAATCTATGGGAGTTTCAATCCAAGGCTCCGCGATTTGTTGGTCTTCTTCATCGTCAATTCCTGATAGAATAAGCCAAGGACCTACAAATAGACAGCCTCCTGCTGATTGTTTCATTTTTTCAAAATATCTCATTATTGTTTGACAGCCTATGCTTCTTGCGATAAAGTATGTATTTTCGTCAAGTTTTCCAACAGACCTTTCTAGATGGTTCACCCATTCGTTTATCTCTGGCTCAAGAGAATTAGGCATTTTGGGTATTATGACTTCAAATCCTTTAGAAATAAGTTCTTTTTCAATCCATGGAAACCATGCTTGTTTTGGATTTCCTGCCCATCCATGTACAATAAAAACTCTTTTCATATGGGGGTGGCGGGATTTGAACCCGAATCTGCCGGGAACTCCTGTTTGGAGTGCGCTCCAATCGATTTGGAGCCGGCCATACTAGCCAGGTTGTACTACACCCCCGTATCAGATTTCAGCTTTTCCAGCGTTTTTAAGCTTTTTGGCAATTTGTTCGCGAAGTTTGGGCCAGTATTTTTCGCCAACTATGTAGCCGACACAATTCGCGGCTCCGCATCTGCAGGGATGGTCTTCATAGTTGTCAATTCCGAAGTTGTAGTCAAATGTTAGCTCCTCGCCTTTTTTGATGTTTTTTAGCGCGTGGATGAATATTTTTTCTCCTTCCTGCTCCGCTTCGCAGTTTGGCGAGCAGGAATGATTGATTAGCCTCGCGACGTTATAAGGAAAATCCCCATCTATGTCTCGTTTTGAGTCGATTTTAAAGATGTACACCATTCCTTTTTTCTGTTGTTCTTCTGAGCGCTTGCTTCCTTCTTCTGATGAAATTATTTCTCCTAAATATTCGACTATTTTCTTTCCTTTAGAAATATCTTGAGTGGCGAATACTCCTCTGTTGTGTATTCCTGATTGTTTTACTTCCACCAGCTCCATATTTGTGTCTTTCAGCGGTTGTTTTTTAAATGTTGCCGTTTTAATTGTTTTAAAAAGAGGAATCAATGAAGCATCCTAAAGCGTATTATCAGGCTATCGCAACTTTAACCGGCTGCGTTATTGGAGCGGGTATTTTGGCTATTCCTTATGTTGTTTTGCAGGCGGGATTTTGGACTGGTTTGTTCGTTATTGTTGTTCTTGGTCTTGTTTCTTTGTTGATTCATTTGATGGTTGGTGAGGTCGCGTTAAGAACTAAGGCTTGCTATCAGCTTAGTGGTTATGCCCAAAAATATCTTGGCAAGTGGGGCAAAATGTTTATGGCGTTGTCAATGATTATTGGTGTTTATGGCGCGATGGTTGCTTACACTTTGGGTGCTGGTGAAAGTCTTGCCGTTATTTTTGGCGGTTTTTCTTGGGTTTGGATGATAGTTTTCTATATTGTTATGTGTATGATTTTGTTTGGTAGCATTCGTCTTTTGGAGCAATCTGAGCTTGTTTTGGGCGTTATTAAGGTGGGAATTTTTGCGCTTGTGCTCGGTGTTCTTTTCTTTTCAAGGCATTTTTCGTTGAACAAAATTGGCGGTTTTTCTATGTCTTCAATAATGATCCCTTATGGTGTTGTTTTATTCGCTTACATTGGCACCGCGGCAATTCCTGAAGTTAAGGAAGAAATGGCGAATTGTTTGCGTCTTGCGAAGAAGGCGATTGTTGTTGGTTCCTTGATTCCGATTGTGGCTTACGCTTTGTTTGCCTTCGCTGTTATTGGTGTTTCCGGAATTTTGACAACTGAAATCGCGACTGTTGGTGTTGGATTTTTGACGGGTGCAGCTGGCTTTTTGCTTCTTCATTTATTCGCGGTTATCGCGATGTCAACTGCTTTCGTGAGTTTGGGTTTTGCTCTTAAGGATTCTTATTGGCGCGATTTTAATTTGCCTAAATGGGAATCTTACGCTTTGGTTGCCGCAATTCCCGCTGTTCTTTTGATTGTTGGTATTTCTTCTTTCGCGAAGACTTTGGAGATTGCCGGGACTTTTGCTGGAGGTATTGCTGGAATTGTTATTGCGCTTATGCATTACAAGGCTAGAAAGTTTGGTGAAAGGAGGCCTGAGTTTTTAGTGAACGTTCCTGTTTGGGCGTACGTCGTCATAGTTGGTATTTTCGCGCTTGGTATGCTGTACCAGTTAGCGTCGCTTTTGTGAGCGTACCATTAATAGAAGGAATATGACTACTAGAATTGCGAGAACTATTCCGAATATTCCTTGGTAGCGTGATGGTATTAGCGGTTTTGTGACGCGGAGTATTACGCTGTTGCTTGAGACTATTCCGCCTTTTCCGTCGTCTGCTGTGAATTTTACTCTTTCTTCTCCGCTCCATCCTTGTTCTGATGTGAATTGCGCGGTGTCTCCTACAAAGTCAATTGTTATTTGACTGTTGCCTGATGTTGTGTACTGCAGGGCGTCTCCATCCGGGTCTTTGAAGTATGATGACAAGTTTAGCGTGTGTATTGTGTTTGCTTCCCATGTTTGAGGCGGTATTCCTACTGTTACTGGGGCGTCCTGAGCCGGGCGCATAAATATTGCGAGAGCGATTATTGCCGCGACCGCGACCGCCATTATGATTGTGTTTCTTAGTGAGTTGTCTTTTGGTTTTGTTCTGCTGTATAGTGAGTATGTTCCTTCTTCCAATTCCGCAGAGAAGAAATGCGCGTTTTTCTTTTCGCCGGCTTTATTCAGCGGGACGTTTGTCCATCCTTTGCCGGTATATTTCGCCAGGCGAAGGTCGTCTAGTTTGTTGTGTTTGAAGAATTTTTTTGGTACGCTGAATGTTGCAATGAATTTTGAGTTCGCGTTGGCTCTTATTTTGATTGTTTGGAATACTGTTTGCGCTGGCGCGGTTCTTGTCTTAACTTTGCGTACGCTTACCATCAAATTTTTGACGGCGTTTTCAGGTATTGCTATAAGTGAGGTTATTCCTTTTTTCCAGCAGTTCAAAGTTACTCTTTGCCCTGCTAGAACGTATTTCCATTTACCTATTATTACTCGGAATGTGGACAGCCATTTCGCGAGGAATATTGCCGCCAGAATCGCGAAGCCCGCTATTACTGCGTCTTTGTTATTCCAGAGCGCTGCTCCGAGCGTGAATACGGCCAGAGCGAGTATTATTAGGAAGATTATCGTGAGTATTTTGTATGTTTTCTTTGGTTTTTGCCCGATTACTAGGTCTTTTTTGGCGATTAGATGATAGTCTTTTTTGAGTTCTTTGGCGAGTTTTCGTTCTATTTTCTTTTCTGCGCGTTCTCTTTGTTCTTTTTGTTTTTGCGCTTCTCTTGCTCTTGCTTCAAGTTCTCGTTTTCTTGCTTCAACGCGTTGCGCCAATAATTTTTTGCGTTTTTCTTCGCGTTGCGCTTTTCTTTTCGCTCGTGCTTCTTTCCATTTCGCGTATTTTTTCTTGAATTGTGGTGTTCGAACGTATCTTATTAGTAGAATTGCTAATACCAACAAGATCAAAATTCCGAGCGCGATTCCGCCGACAAGTGCGGGATTTCTTTCCGCGAATGTTGGTGGCTTTAAGTTTACTGTTATTTCTTTTGAGTATTGTACTCCTGTTTCATCGACTGTGGCGGTGAATGTTATTTTGTGTTTTCCCTGCGGTGTGTCTTCTTCCGGTGATAGTCTCAGCTGTATTGTTTTAATTTCGCCAGCTTTCAATATCACGCTTTCCGGAGTTATGCTTGCCCAGTCAGCTCCTTCTATTGCAAGAATGTAGTTTGTTGCTCTGTCTCCTTTGTTTTCTATTGTGAGTTCCGCTGTGCTGTCTACGTAATCTGTTCTGATTGTTTTAATTCCTTTTGCGAGTTCTGGTATGTCGCTGGGTTTTACTATCGCTTCAAGCTCTAGCGTTTTTTGCTGTCCTGATTTTTCTGCTTGAACGTTTATTGTAAATGGGTATGTTCCGAATACTGTGCAGTCAAGCGGTGAAAATGTGAATGTTAGTTCGTGTTTTTCGTTTGGTTCAAGCACTATTCTGTTTTCAGATAGTTTTGAATCGGTGTGCCCTGTTGAGCTTAAGTGGTAAATTTCGTTTGTGTTTGTTGGATTGTGTAGGTTTAGCGTGTAGGTTGCTTCTTGGCAGGGAGTTATGACTTTGCTTGTTTCTTTTGCGCTTAGGTTAATGCTGTCTGGAACTGTTATGGTTAGTTCCTGTGTCAAGTAAAGTTCAAGTTCTCCATCAGTGAAAATTATGTCAATTGGGTAAATTCCTGGGTTTGTGTCGCAGGGTACGTTATAGTAAGTGTATATCAGGGCTTGCTGGCCTTCATTTAGTGTGAATTCGGTTGTTGAGAATGTGATGAATTCGCTTCCTTTTCCGTCAACGAATATTGTATAAGAGTTTGTTCCGTTTTGGTTGAATAAAGTTAGATTTGAGGTTGTTGAATCGCAGGTTTCTAGATTAAAGGATGTTTCTCCGAAGGCGCTGAAGTCAGCGAGAACACTGGGTAAGGCGATTAATAGTAAGAAAAATAATAGTTCTCTCCGCATTTGTCCCCCAATTCCTCTGAATATTATCTGAATCTTACTTAGTAGTAAGTTTCTGTTTGGCCTTTTCCGCGAACGTAGCTGATTCCCAGCACGATTGCGATGACCACAAGTATAACTACGAGCGCGATGAGGACTACCTCAACGATTCGCTTGGTGCCGACTTGGGAGTTTGTCACCATTAGGTTCAAGTTGACCTGTTGGGTTGAGTCTCCGTTTTGTATTGTGGCTGCAAGCTGGTGCGCTCCTGCGCTCGCTTTTTCATTTACCTGAGCGTTGACGAACACTTGCTGTGTTTGTCCCGCTGGTACAACGACTAGGTTGCTTGGCGTGATTGTTACGCTTGCTACTTCGTTGCTTTGAACGTTGATTGTGAATGACTGGCTTTTCTTTCCTGTGTTGGTTAATGTTATTGGGAAAGTCGCCATTTGTCCTGCGATGACGTTGATTGTTTGGCTGCCAATTTGTATTGTGGTTGGAGCTGTTTTGTCGTTGCAGGTGTCGTCTTCAAGGACTGCGATTGTGCGTGTTTCTGAGACTTTTCTGTGCAGTTGCTGGTATTCGACATCAATTTGTACATCGTAGTTTCCTGCTGCTGCGCATTTTGGAAGTCTTAGGAATATTTCCTCGGTTTCTTCCTCGTCGTCGCCGCTGTCTACTTCTTCGATATATGCTGTTCCGCTTACTGATAGCTGTGGAATGCTTACTATGACTTTGACATCATTTTGATCCTGCTGTCCTCTGTTTTCTACGCGGACCTTTGCTAGAAGCGCTGAACCCGCGCGGACTGAGTTACTTGGTGAGAAGATTACGTCTTCGATTACAACGCTGTTTCTTGGTACGTCAACTTTTAGGTTGTAGTTCAAGACTATTTCTTCGTTGAATCTGTCTGAGATTATGATGCGTAGCTTGTAGTCGTCCTCATCTATGTCTTGTGGGAACGCTAGGCTTAGTGTTTTTACGTATGTTACTCCGTTTTCAACGTCGAACAATGGTGTTTTATCTTCAACGTCGTCAACGTCTGAGAATTCATATCCTGACAGGAACGCTCTGATTTGCATGTCATCAAGGTCTGCCTGTGAGGTGAATCTGACACGAATATCGTATTCCTGTCCCCTTTCAAGTGATAGGCGGTTTACCGCGTTTTCGTTTAGTGTGATGTCATCTATGTCTACTGTGATTTGGTCTAGTGGAAGCGCGCTGACCGCTGTTAGCGCTAGAATGAATGCGAATGCGATTGTTATGATTTGTTTCATTTTTTACCCCCTAAGACCGTTTATTTTATTTTTGTATTAAAGGTTTTCTATTCTTCGGTAGTATTAACCTTTCACTACTGAATGGTGGATACTAATATATAAAGCTTTCTACTCTATTACGTCGACATCGCGGTGGATTGTTCTACTCATCCCGTTGCTTGAATCCATCGTGATTCTTGCGTAATATGTGCCCGGTTCAACGTTTTCCGGTAGCTGTACGTATAGTATCTTTGTCACTCTTTTACCGATTGCGAGGTCGAAAGGTCCTGCGCGCGCGGCTCTTATTCCAAGTTCCGCTATCGAAACGCTGACTGTCAAATCATCAAGGCGTTCGTCGCCGTTGTTTCTTACTGAGATTATTACTGGAACATAGTCGCCCTGTATCGCGTCAAATTGGTTCGGTATTCTGATGCTTCCAACGTGCAGGCTTAGGTCTTCGTCAAGTCCGTCTCCATCCGCTGGTTCGTATACGTTTAGCTTGAATGTTCCGATTATTCCGTTGCAGGATAGTTTTACTGTTTCGGTGCCTACGAAGTTTTCGTTCAAATAGAATATTGCGAGGCTTCCGCTCACGAATGCCAAATCAAAATGCGGCGAGTCGCTTACGACTTTGAAGACTAGCTTGTTGCTGTCTGGGTCGCGGCATTCTTTTGTGATGTCTTTGTATATGATTGTGCCTGTTGATGTTCCTCGTGGAATGGCTACGTCGTGTAGTTTGTTCCATACTGCTGGGAAATCTCCCGGTATGAATATTGGCGGTGTGTCGCTGAAAGTTGGAGGCGTGTCAAAATAGTCCGGAACGTCATCAAATCCACTTGAACTGCCTGGCAATGCAGGGTCTGGTGTTCCTTGGACTGGTGTTTCGCTTCCGTCGCCGTCCACTGGAGTTTCGCTTCCGTCGCCGTCAACTACTGTCTCGCTTCCTGGCGCGCCGCTTCCCGGATTATAGGTTGGCGTGTCGTATCCGAAGAAGAAGAACGCTGATGCTGGTGTTACTACTGCCAGCATAACGATGGCGATGAATGCGAATGTTTTGTTCATTTTGTCCTCCGCGACCTTACTTTTGTTCGTAAACGTGTGAGCTGCGTACCTTTAGCGCTAGCGTGTCAAGCTCGTCGTCATTTGCTTGGTTGTTCCATAGCTGAGCGACGCGAGCTTTGTCGTAAACTTTTGTGTCGTTTACTAATGAGCCGTATGCGTCAACAAGTCCTGCCAGGTTGCCGTATTGTGTTTTGCTGGCAATAACTCCGTTGTTGTACAAATCTGAATGGCTTCCTGAGTTTGACTGGAAGTTTGAAGTCATTCTTGCCAATAGTTCGTATTTGTCAACGCCTATTTTTGAGCAGATGTCTGCTAGTTGTTCTGCGTTAATTCCTTGTGTTCTGTTTTTTTCGAAGTTAAACGCCGCGTCTGTTCCTCTTGCGACTTTTTTGTTGTCCTGCTTGTTGTATTGCAAAACTACGTCAACAAATAGTGAGTCTCCAGCTGACGCGAGGTATGCGTCAAAGTGTCCTTCGATTATTTTCTTTTGTGCTTCAAGTTTTTCCTGAACTGATACGCCTTTGTCGTCTTTTTCATTCAAGTCTGCGCTGTACAAAAGTGAGTTCTTGATTAAGACGTAGTTGTCTCCAAGTTCGCTCATTTCTGATGGAGTGATTTTCTTGTCAGAAACGATTGAGTCAATGCTTGATTGTGTGTACGCTTGAATTTCGTTTCCGGTGTGTTCTCTTGCGACGTTTGCTGAGTTGTATTTTCCGCCAACTTGCGCGCAGCCCGCTATTGATGTTGCCAATGCGAATGATGCCAATATTTTTTGTAGTGTGTTCATTTTTTGCTCCTCCTTATTTGAATTTGAATCCCAATCCGCCCATTGCTTGGCCGCCGTACTTTGAGTCGTACGCGATGCCTGCTTTTAGGTAGAATGTGTCGTCAAAGTGGAATACTCCGATTAGCTGGCCCCCGACATAAACTTTTGAGGTTGAGTTCATTCCGCTTTCTTCGTTTTCGTGTCTTATGTACGCGCCTGGTTTGATTACCATCCAGTCTTCTGGTGATATCGCTAGTCCAAGTCCGCCTGTGAATGTGTTTTGTGTCAAGTCAAGATAGCCTGTTGGCTGGTTCTTTTCTTTCGGTCCAAAAAAGTTCATTGTGTATTGCGCGCCTGCTTCAACGCTAAGCTCCTTTAGTGGTGTTGGAATTCTTATGTCCCATTTCAAGTCTAGTTGCGATGTGTTTCCTTCGATTGGGAATGTTTGTACTTTTCCGTCGTAAACTCCAATGTTTCCGCGTACTTTTAGGTCGGTCATGAATCTGTCTTTTACGAATCCGATTTGTCCTTCTGCGCCGAATCTTGCTACGTCTGCGTCCATCATTCCTTGATGGTTTTCGTACGCGCCGTTTGCTCCTATTCTGAAGAACAGCCATGTATTTTCGCCAAGGTCTGCGTATTTTCCGTATGAGATTGATAGTGGGGCGATTATGCTGTCAAGTCTGTTTCCTTGTTCGTTTTCGGTGTGCGCGTATAGTCCGCCGAAGTCAAAGAATAGTCTGTCTGTTCTGCTTGGTCTGTACGCGATTCTAAACTGCAAGTCTGATATTGAATTTGCTGGTTTGAAATCGTTTTGTACGTGTCTTAGCTGTCCGTAGAACGCTACTGGTGAGAACAAAGAAGTGTCTTTTTTGTCTGATTCTTCGTATGTGTTTGGGTTGTCAAGTTTCTTTTCAGATTCCTGCGCTAGTGCTGGTTGCGCTGCGATGCTTGCTCCTAAGAATGTTAGCCCTGCCGCGAACTTTTTAACACCACTTGACAATTTATCTGTTAAGCTCATTTGTTGTCCCCCAATATAATATGTTGTATGGAGTTAGTCTCTGTCTTGTATTTAAAACTTTCCCTTTTGTTGTTATTCTAAAGTAGCAACGAATTAGGTGAAAACGTTTTTATTGTATTGAAAAAACCTTGTTTTGCATGAAAGTGGTTGTTGTTGGAGCGGGTCCCGCTGGAAGTATGTCTGCTAAAGAGCTCGCTAGTCAAGGTCATGAAGTTCTTGTCTTTGAGGAGCATCCTTGTGTTGGAAGACCTATCGCCTGCACCGGCATTGTAACAAAGGCTTTGTTTGATTTCGTCAGAAAGGATAATTACATTATCAACGAGTTAAATGGTGTTAGCGTTGTTTCTCCGAAAGGTGAGCGGGTGACTGTTCCTCTTCACGAGTTTGTTATTTGTCGCGAAAAATTTGACACTTTTATGATGTCTGAAGCCGTGAATCACGGCGCGAAATACTTTACTAATCACAAATTTGTTAGTTTGAATGAAAAAGATAACATTGCCCAATTCGATCATAAAGGCAAAAAAATTGAAATCAAATATGACATTCTCATAGGCGCTGATGGTCCCTTTTCCGCCGTGAGCAGAATGTCAGGTTTAACAAAGGATAGAAAATACTACGTTGGCTCTCAGGCCACTGTTGAAGGCGATTTTGATCCTCGGGTTTTCCAAACTTTTTTTGGGAGTGATGCCGCTCCTGGTTTTTTCGCTTGGGCGGTTCCCGAGTCAAGAACTAAAGCAAGGGTTGGTGTTGCCACTAAAAAGTTTGTTGGTAGGTATTTTGACGTTTTGCGTCAGCGTTTTAACGGCAAAATTACTGAACGCCAGGCAGGTCCTATTCCAATTTATGACGGCGCAAAGAACGTTCAAAAGGGCAACATTTTCCTGGTTGGCGACGCCGCCGGTTTAGTCAAAAACACGACTGGTGGTGGAATCATAACTGGAATTTGGAGCGCGAAGGTTCTGGCCGAGTCTATTCGGGAAAATAAGGATTATTCCTCTTCTCTTGCGCCTTTGAGAAAAGAGTTGTGGATTCATGAGAAATTGCGTAATATGCTTGATTGCTTTTCTAACGATGATTATGAGCAGTTGGTTGAGGTTATGAAAACTCCAAAAATCAAGGAAATTTTAAAAGAGTATCCTAGAGAGTTTCCTTCTAAGTTTGTGTGGAAGCTGGCAATAGCTGACCCTCGTTTGGCTTTATTTGCCAGATACTTGTTCGCATAGTAAGCTATATATAGTGAGTCTTCTGTTTTTGTGGCAGGGTGGTATGTTATGGATGAAAAGAGTGGTATCCACAATTTAACTTCAAAAGTTGGTCCTATTTTAAGTTTCTTGAAGAAACATTCAGTTCTTGTTATTTTAATCGCTATTCTTGCTATTCAATGGGTGCCGAATAATGATGGCAGTTTGCCTTGGGGCGGTATGTGGATGCGTATGGGTCCACAAGGTATGCCTTTCGCGGATTCTATTGCCCAGCAGAGTGTTTCCAATTTTGTTAACCAGCAGGCGCAGCAAATGGCGAAAATCCAGTATCCTAATTTGCCCGATGCCAATCTTCAGAAAGTTATTGGTGATTTAACTCAAAAGATTTTGACTGAAAACGCGGCTCAGCTCGCCTCTGAGCAGTCCCGTCTCGCGTCTGAGATTCGCGAGCATTATTCTTATGAGGAAAATGGCAGAAAGTTTGGCTATATGCCCGATATTGACCCGTATTTCTATTTGAGAAACGCGCGCAATGTTTTGGAGAAAGGTCATACTTATGATGAGTTAAGGGATGGCATTCCAACAGATACTCACGTCATTGCGCCAGTAGGTGCCAACGCAGATAACTCTTGGCACCCTTTCACTTATGTCTTTATTTTCAAAGTTATGTCAATTTTTAGTGGCGGCATTTCTTTGATGGAAGCTTCCGCGTTTTTCCCCATTATTTTTGTTTTTGCTTCTTTGATTTTGGCGTTTTTCATCGCGCTTCGCGTTGCTGGAAAAATTGGCGCCGTTGTTGCCACAACAATGTTAGCGATTTTGCCGGCGATTATTGGCAGAACTCCTTGGGGTCATTCAGATACCGACGCATATCAGGTATTCTTCCCTCTTTTGATTGTCTGGCTTTTGTTTATCGCGATTGACGCGAAATCTTTGAAATCTAGAGCTTTGTGGGCTGCCTTTGCCGGCGCGATTCTTGGTTTGTACGCCAAGTTTTGGACTGGTTACTGGTATATTTTTGATTTTGTTGGCGTCGCCCTTGCTATCGCGTTCATTGTTGAATTGTTCATCCACAGGAAAAAAGTTTTTTCAAACATCAAATCTTTGTGGACCGATTCACATTTGAAATACATCATAACAATTGGTCTTTCGTTCCTTGTTGGTTCAACAATTGTTGGCAGTTTGCTTGTTGGCCCTTCAAGGTTTTTAAGAGATACTTTCCTTGGCGCGTTTGGATTCACCACTATCCGTAACGCAGCGCAAGGTATTTGGCCAAGTGTTTTCACGACAGTTGCCGAATTGAATCCTTCCTCTTTCAGCGGAGTTGTTTCTTCTGTCGGTGGAATGTTGTTTTTCATTATCGCTTGTGTTGGTATTGTTTTGCTTTTCCTCCAAAAAGAGGAAAGAAATTACAAGGGAATTGTCCGCTCCGCTTTACTCGCGATTTGGTTTGTTGGAACTATCTACGCGTCTATTAAAGGTGTCCGCTTCGTTATTTTGCTTGGCCCTGCTTTCGCGATTGCTTTTGCGTGCGGTGTTAGCTTTATTTACAGATATCTTGCCAGTTTTGGCGAGCGTTCTTTGCACGTCAACAGGGCAGTTACCGGCGCGATTATATTGATTGTCGTAGGTGTGCTTGTTGTCAGTCCTGTTAGCGGCAATATGGTAAAGCAGTCTTATGCTCAGGCGAATTCTGGAGCGCCGTTAGTTAATGATGCTTGGTGGAACACTTTGACAAAAATTAAGATGGAAAGCCAGCCTGACGCGATTATTACGTCTTGGTGGGATTTTGGTCACCACTTCAAGTTTATTGCTGACAGAGGCGCTACGCACGACGGTGCTGCTCAAAACGGTCCTACTATTCACTGGGTTGGTTTGATGTCTCAAACTAATGATGAGAATGAAGCTGTCGGTATTTTGCGTATGCTCGCGTGTGGAAACTATTTGGCGGGCGATGTCGCGTTGAAGGAAACTAAAAATGATTCTTTGATGGCTGTTAAGTTGTTAAAGGAAATTATTTTGGTTGACAAAGATTCAGCTTCCCAGATTTTAAGTGATAAAGGTTACAGCGATGAGATTTTGAAATATACTCATTGCGAACCTCCTGAGAATTTCTATATCGCGAGCGAGGATATGATTGGAAAGGCAGGAGTTTGGACTCACTTTGGTTTGTGGGACTTTGAGAAAGCTGAGACTTGGAACAAATGGAAGGATCTCCCAGAGTCTGAAGCTGTTCCTCAAATGACTGAGCGTTTTGAAATAAGCGAGGATGACGCTAAGAAATTGTATCGCGAAGCCAAATCTCAATCATCGGAAGATGAGGCTGGTGGATGGATTGGTCCTTACCAGCAGTATTTGTCTGGAGCGCAAGGTTGTTCCCCTCAGAATGGTTTATGGATGTGCGGCACTATTGGTATGAATTTGACTGATAAGAGAGTTGAAGTTAAAATTAACAATGGTGTCGCTGTTGCCGGTCAGCTTATTGTTTACGAGCGAGATGGCAGCAAGCAAATTTTCAATTACTCGGAAGGCAATGACCAGTTGACTGTTGTCGCGTGGCCAGTCGCTGGCGGAAATATTAACGCTATCGCGGCTACTGCTCCTCTTGCCGACAGTATGTTCACCAGAATGTTCTATATGGGCGGAATGGGTTTGAAACACTTTAAGCCCTTTTCTTCTGAGCGTCAGCTTATTGGAGGAATGATCCATACTTACAAGGTTGATTGGAAAGGAAATGATGTTTACTTACCTAACGAAATCAGCCCTAAGACTGTTGTTGAGCCTAATGCGGCAGTTACTTTGAATTACATTGGTTGGACTGATGATGGCGTGTTTGACAGCAGTATTTTAGACTGGAAAGAAAAGAATGTCTCTCCTGAGACGAGTTTTGAAGGAGCGAGCACCCGTCCTCTCCAGTTTGTTACCGGCACCGGAAAGGTTATTCCTGGTTTTGAGAAAGGGATTCAGGGTATGAAGCCTGGCGAGACAAGGATAATAACTGTGACGCCTGAAGAAGGTTACGGCACAAACTCTTCAGCTCATCCTCTTGGAAATAAGACTTTGAAATTCAAGATAAGTGTTGTTTCAGTTTCATGAAAAAAGACGTGATGAATGATGTTTGGGTTGTAGTTCCCGCTTTTAATGAGGAGTCTCGTTTAGGCAAGGTTCTTGATGGTTTGAAAAAAATAACTTCTAATGTTATTGTCGTTGATGATGGAAGCAAGGACGGCACGGCCGGAGTCGCTAAGTCTAGAAAAATTAAAGTGATTACTTTGTCGCCAAATCAAGGCAAGGGTGTGGCATTGAGGACTGGGATGGACGCTGCTATTAAGGAAGGAGCGAAAGTTTTGGTTTCCATTGATGCTGATGGTCAGCATCGCCCAAATGACGTCCCGAAATTAGTTGAAAAATTGAGGAATGAAAATCTCGACGTTGTTTTCACTTATCGTCCTCGAGACAAGTCTATGCCAGCTTACAAAAAGTTCGGAAATTGGGGTTTGAATATGTGGATGCGTGTTTTGTTTGGTCCTAAGCCAAGGGACATGCTTTGCGGTTTTATGGCCTATACTTCTGATGCTTACAAAATTTTGCGTTGGAACACTAAAAGATACGGCATTGAGACTGAAGTTATCGCCCGTTGTGTTAAAAACAATTTGAAATGGTCTGAACTTGAGATTCCGACGATTTATAACGAGAAGCGTTCAGGTATTCGTGTGCGTGACGGCGTGAAGCTTGCTTTTTTTATGGCCAAGCTTCGCGTGAAGGTGTAATATGAAGTTCGTAATGGTTTGTCCTGACTGGTTTCCTAATATTAGCGGTTTTGCTCTTTCCTGCTACGAATTCTCTCAGGAATTAATCAAGATGGGCCACGATGTCGTGATTGTTGCTCCTAAAATTAAGGGTCTTGACCCTAAGGGTATGCGTCTTGTTACAGTTCCTATGCTTGGCAATGTTATGGGTAGAAATCCTGTTGTTGTTCGTTTGTTATCCGCGATTAAAAGAGAATCAAAGGATGCTGATGTGGTTATAATGTATAGTTATATGTACGAGATGAATGTTCGCATCGCTTTTTTTAGAAAGATTGGTTTGCTGAAAAAACCTTTAATTCTCATGTATAGGGGCAGTCTGGAGCAGGATGTTACTGCTCGGCTTAGTTTTATGACTAAGATGGCCAAAAAATTTTATGATTCTACTTTCGCGCGCTTTTTGTTCAGGAATGTTGACAGGATTATCTCAAATAGCAAGCCGACTTTGAGTGTTATCAAGGAAATGTATGGTGTTTCTGACAATAAACTTGCGTATGTTAACAGCGCGGTTTATGTTGATTCTTACAAGGTTTCTTCGTGCGATAACAAGAGAGTCACTTTTATTGGGCGTCTTATAGAAAATAAGGGTATTGAGTTGTTCCCAAAAATTTTGAAGGTTATTCCTAAGTCTTGGGAGTTTTGTGTTATTGGCGATGGTCCTATGACTTCTGATGTTGAGAAGATGAAGGAGGAGTTTCCCAATATCGTTATGCTTGGCAAGCAGCCTCTTGATAAGGTTAAGGATTGGCTTGGCAAGAGTGACGTTCTTGTTTTGCCTACTTATGCGGAAGGTAGTCCCCGTGTTGTTCTTGAGGCTTTGTCCTCTGGCGTTCCTTGTGTTTCTTTCGCTGTTGGCGATGTTGAGAATGTTTTGCCAAAGAGTGTTGGTTTTGCTGTGAAGCCTTTTGATATTGACGAGTTTTGTAAGAATGTGAATTATCTTGTTAAGCACGACAAAGAGAGAAAAGCGATGGGCAAGACGGCTCATTTGTTCGCGAAGAAACAGTTGGATTGGCCCAAAGTCGCTAAAAAGATGGTTGATGAGATTGATGTGGTGTTGAGATGAAAATTCGTGTTCTTGAAGTTATTACTGGTCTCGGTGCTGGCGGAGCTGAGCGTATGCTTGAGAAGACTGTTAAGGGTTTGAGCAGGAAAAAATTTGATGTTTGCGTTGCCGCGCTGACTGATGGTGTTCTTCGCGCGGATGTTGAGAAACATTGTCCTGTTTATGTTTTGAATGTGAGATCTGTTTTTGATTTTTCAAGCGCTGTGAAAAAGTTAAGACAGATTATTCTTGAAAAAAATATTGATATTGTTCATTCTTATATGTTTCACGCGAATATGGTCGCGCGTTTTGCCGCCAGGGGAACTAAGGCTAAAGTTATTTGTTCGATTAGGGTAAAAGAAGTTAGCAGGCCTTGGCATGTTTGGTTTGATATTTGGACGCAGAAAAAAGTCAGATTATACACCGCAGTTTCTGACGCAGTCCGTATGTTTATGATTGAGAAAGGGCTTCCGTCCGCGAAAATTCACACTGTTCCAAATGGAATTGAGCTTGAGAAATTTTCAAAAAGTATAGATGTGAAAAAGAAGAAAGTTGCTCTTGGTGTTCAAAATGGTGAGAAGGTTGTTGTTAGTGTTGCCAATTTGAGAGAGCAGAAGGATTATCCTACTTTGTTGCGCACTGTTGCTCTTTTGAAGAAAGAATTTCCTGTGAGGCTGCTTATTATTGGAGATGGAGAGACTCGCTTGGAGCTTGAGCGGTTGTGTGTCAAGTTGAATATTGCTGATTGCGTTAATTTTCTCGGCTTTAGGGAGGATGTGGCTGAAATTGTCAAGTGCGCGGATGTTTGTGTTCTTTCAACTTTTTATGAGGGCCAGTCTAACGCTTTGCTTGAATATATGGCTGCCAAGCGCCCCGTTGTCGCGACCGATATAGAGGAGAACAGGGAAGTTGTTGAAGATGAAAAAACAGGTCTTTTGGTGCCTATTGCGAATCCTAGGGCTTTCGCGGACCACATTAGAGTTGTTATTGCTGACAAAGCTCTTTCAAGACGTTTGATTAATAACGCTTATAAAATGGTTCAGAAGAAATATAGCATGAAAAGAGTAATAATGGACACTGAGGAATTGTATCAAAAATGTGCGGCATAGCTGGTTTTTCGTGGAAGGATGAGAAGTTGCTAAAAACAATGACTGATTCTCTTAGTCATCGCGGTCCTGACCAGTATGGTTATTTTGTTGATTCTCACGTTTCTCTTGGCCACAGGCGTTTGAGCATTATTGATTTGTCAGAAAAGGGCAGACAGCCGATGCATACAAAAGATAATGAGCTCGCGATTGTTTTTAACGGAGAAATTTACAATTTTCAGGATTTGAGGAAAGAGTTGGAAAAGGATTTTTCCTTCACATCTTCTTCCGATACCGAGGTTATTTTGTACGCTTACAAAAAATGGGGCGTTGATTGTTTCAAGAAGTTTAACGGCATGTGGGCTTTGTGTTTGTATGATAAAAAAGCTCACAAGCTTGTTCTTTCAAGAGACAGGCTTGGCAAGAAGCCGTTGTATTATTCTTGGGATGGGGAGCATATTATTTTTGGCAGTGAGTTGAAGGCGCTTTTGGCGCATAATATTCCTAAAAAAATTAGCAGGGAGGCGATGGATTTTTACTTGACTATTGGCTATATCCCAAGTCCTCATTCCATTTATGAAAATGTGTTTAAGGTTGAGCCTCGTCAAGTTATAGAGATAGATTTGAAGTTGAAAAAGCTCAAGAAATCGTTTTATTATGATTTCCCAAGGTATGACCCGATTTTTGACAGGCAGAAGCTCATTAATGACGGCAGGGCGCTTCTTAAGGATTCTACAAGGTTGCGTATGATTGCCGATGTTCCTGTTGGCGCGTTCCTTTCAGGCGGTCTTGACAGCAGCAGTGTTGTCGCGACTATGACTGAATTAACTGACAAGTCCAAGCTTCATACTTTCTCCATTGGTTTTGAGGGAAAGTATGACGAAACCAAATATATGGAAGTTGTGAAGGACGCTTTTGGAACCAATCATCACCATCAATATTTTACTGAGACTGAGTTTGAGGCTTTGTTTGACCATATTTACCATTTTTATGATGAGCCTTTTGGTGATTTTTCTAATTTCCCGACGTTTGAGGTTTCAAAGCTTGCGAGAAAGTATGTTACTGTCTCTTTAAGCGGTGATGGCGGTGACGAAATTTTTGGAGGCTATCCTTTCCATCAGATTGCCGCGCGTCTTGAGCTTATCAAAATTTTGCCTAAGTGGTTGAGAAAGCTTGCTTTTGCTGTTTGGCCCAAGAGGAAGGATATGTCTTTTGTTGGGCAGATTCACGAGGGTTTGCGTTTAAGTTTTGTTCCTGAGCAGAAATTTTTCGCGGAGATTGGTTCTGAGGTGTTGTACAGGTCTGAAACTTTCAAGAAATGGTCTGAAAGCAGAATGAGGGAGATGCTTGAGATTTGCAGGGGAAATTTTGTTGAGGCCGCGATTAAGTATGATTTGTTTTATCAAACTTTAGCGGATAACTATCTGGTAAAGACTGATAGGGCATCTATGGCGAATTCGTTGGAGATTCGTTCTCCTTTCCTTGATGTTCGTTTTGTTGAGTATTCGGCTAAAATCCCAACTAAATGGAAAGTGTCCGCTTTCAAGACAAAAATTTTAATGAGAGACATAATTAAAGGTCTTGTTCCTGAGGTTATTCGTACGCGTGGAAAGCAAGGTTTTACTCCTCCTCTTATTGAGTGGGTGAAGAAAGAGAAATATCAAATCATCATAAAGAATTCTTTGGAAGAACTTCACGATAAAAAAGTCATTTCTGACGATTGGTATGATTTTTACAAATCTAAGGTCATGGTGAGCGATAATAAGGTGTTTGACCAGTCTAAGATTCGTCTGCTTCTTTTGTGGAAATGGTGGGAAGCGTGGCATTGAATGAGAAGTATGAGGATGTTTACAAAAATGAACGAAGGTTTAGTTTTGGAAAGAACTGGTCAGAGTTTCTAAAACATCTTACTCCTGAGCGTGTTGACGAGGCCAGAAAATCTTTAGCCGAATTCCTAGGAGATATTAGTGGAAAGACTTTTGTTGATGTCGGCTGCGGCAGTGGTCTTTTTTCTCTTGCAGCGGCTCAGCTTGGCGCGAAAGAAGTTCTAAGCATCGACGCTGACGAATTTTCTGTTGGCTGCGCCAATGCTCTTAAAGAAAAATTCAAAATATCCAATTGGACGGCTAAACAGGGCTCAATTCTGGATGAAAAATTCGTGAAGTCTCTTGGCGAGTTTGATATTGTTTATAGTTGGGGTGTTTTGCATCACACCGGCGATATGTATTCCGCTTTCAATAATGTTGACCTGTTGGTAAAAAAAGGGGGAATTTTGTTTGTCGCGATTTATAACAAAAACACAAAGCACGTTCTAGAGGGAACTTCTTCTATATGGCTGAAAATAAAAAAAGTGTACAATAAAATGCCAAAACTTGGGAAAAAACTTATGGAATGGTCATACGCTTCTTATCTTTGCGCGGGAATGACCGCGAGGGGCACAAATCCTGTTAAATATGTCAAGAATTATAAGACTGTGCGTGGAATGAATTTCATGACTGACATTCGCGACTGGCTTGGAGGCCTGCCTTATGAATGCGCGGCCCCGGAAGAAGTCGTTGAATATTTCACTGCAAGAAATTATGAATTGTTGAGGCAAAAAACTGTCCGCTCAATTGGTTGCAACGAGTTTGTGTTTAGGAAAAAATGAAAAAGATTTTGTTTGTGTTTCCTCAGTGGCATTTTAACATAATTGACACTCTTAAGAGTCTTTCCGAGAAATTAGATGTTCACACTCTTAATTTTCAGAGCGCGGATGAAGTTAATCAGCTTTGGAATATTAAACTGTCAAATGTTCATATGCATAATTTAAAATTGTGGTGCAAGCCTGTGTTGTTCAGTTCAGATTTTTTCTTTCCCTCTTTTTTTGACTTATGGAGAAAGCTTTCAAAGAGTTATGATGTTGTTGTTTTCAAGAATATGTATGACCCGACTAGCCTGCTTGGGTTTTTGTTTTGCAGGATTAAAGGCATTCCTTTTGTTTTTTCGGAGCAAAAGATTAAGGAAGTGAGATATGGTTCTGCTCGCTATTTGTTTTTGGCGATTAAAAATGTTTATGTCAAAGGCATTGTACGCATCAATTCAGTTAAAGCTTTTTCTCCGACAGAAATTGGCTTTAAACAGCTTATTCAGTACACAAAAAAGCGATTTTACATTCCATTCGCGATTGACGTCAAGGGAAAGCCTCAAAAAGTTTTTGAAAGAGTAAGTTCTGTGAATATTTTGAATGTTAGCAAGTTTCAGGCGAGAAAGGACCAGCTTTTGCTGTTGAAAGCGGTTAAAAACCTTCAAGATTCAAACAAAAATGTTGTTTTCAATGTCACTTTGGTTGGCGGCGTTGATAAAGGTGATACCTATCTTCAAGAGCTTAGACATTTTAAGGAAGAACACAATTTGAATGTTCAGTTTATTGAAAAAGTTCCAAGAGATGAGATGGAAAAAGTTTTTCTTTCATCTGACATTTTCGTTCTTTCAAGTTATGACGAGCCTGCGGCGTATTCTCATCTTGAGGCTATGGCGTATGGTTTGCCAGTTATTTGCTCCGATGAGAATGGAACGCAAAATTATATCGAAAAAGGCGTTAATGGCGCTGTTTTTAAGGCTCGTGATACTAAATCATTAACAAAAGAATTAAAGTCAATAATTATTTCCAAAGGAAATGTTAATTGGAGTAAGATTGAGAAGTTTGGAAAGAAAAGCAGGGAGATTGCCGTGAAAAATCATTCGCCTGAGGTCATTGTGAAACTGTTTGAGAGGATGTTGAATGATTAAAGTTTTATTTGCTGGGAGGGATCATCGTATGAGGCGTCGCGAAACAGTTATGCATCCGCCTGAAGATGTTGAGTTCGTGACTGTTCAGAGTCTCGAGGAGATGAGAAAGGATTGGGAGCTTACTAATGTCAAATCTGAAGTCGGCGCCGCGAAGAATATTCATTTGTTTTCCCGTCTTTTCAAGTATAATAACCGTATTTCAAAGGAATTTTTGAAAGATATAAATTTGATTTACAGCCCAGGTTACGCTATTTTCAATCGTTTTCCGTTTGTTGTCGAGATTGACAATGTTTCCGTGTTGGCTTATTACAAATTAGGATTATTAAAAATGTTAAAACCAATAATAAAAAGAGTTCTTAAATCAAAATGGTGCCGTCATATTATTTGTATCAGCGAGGCGTCAAGAATGGGGCTTATCAACTATTTTGATGACAATGAAATTGCCTCAAAGTCAAGTATTGTTTATCCTTATGTTGACAGGCCAAAAATTACCAAAAGAGTCAGTAAAACTACTCGTTTTCTTTTTATTTCATCTAATTTCTATCTTAAAGGTGGAAAAGAGGTGGCAAAGGCTTTTTTCGAACTCGAAAAAAAACATCCTGATATTCATTTAACCATTATTACCAAGTTGAACGAGATTGATCCTGATTTGCGCCTTACTTTGGAGCGCAATAAAAAAGTCACCTTGCTTGAAGCGAATATTGACAAGTCAGTTTTGTTTGAAAAGTATTATTCTAACGCGGATGTTTTTGTTTTACCGACTTATCAGGATAGTTTTGGTTTGGTGTTTTTGGAGGCTCTTGCCGCAGGTCTTCCGATTATTACTACTAGAATGGCCGCCACTCCTGAGATGGTTGAGAATGGAAAGAATGGTTTTTTGTGTGAATCTCCTATTCCTTATTTTACTAAGGAGTTTTTGCCAAACCCTGCTTGGTGGGAAGTTGACAAGGCTTTGTACGCCAAAACGCGCGATTTTCCTCAAATTGAGAAATTTTTGAGGGAAAAAATGGAAGAGTTCATAAAAAACCCCAAGTTGAAAGAAAGTATGAGCAAAGAGTCGCTAAGAATTGTTAATGACAGATTTTCTGAGGAAAAACGCCTACTAACGTTAGGTACCATTCTTCACAAGAGTGTTGAGGGTGTTTATGTGCGGAATTAACGGGATTATTAGTTTCAAGGCGCCTGTCGATGAGCTTCGTGTTAAGAAGATGAATTCCTGTCTTGCGCATCGCGGTCCTGATGGATCTGGCGAATGGGTGAGTCCTGATAAAAAGGTTGTTCTTGGCCACAGGCGTTTGAGCATTATTGATTTGTCAGAGCGGGGGAGCCAGCCGATGTGTGACTCTTCAAAGAAACTTTGGATTGTTTTTAATGGAGAGATTTACAATTATGTTGAGTTGAAAGAGGAACTTAAGAAAGACAAGGTCAAGTTTTCATCTGATTCAGACACTGAAGTTATTCTTTACTTGTATCAAAAGTATGGCGTCAAATGTGTTGAGAAATTAAGGGGAATGTTCGCGTTTTGTATTGTTGACTTGAAAAACGGCAGGGCATTTCTGGCGAGAGACAGAATGGGTAAAAAGCCGATTATTTACTGTCAAAAAGACGGCGAATTTATTTTTAGTTCTGAAATTAAGCCTATTGTTGAGGTTTTTGGTCTTGAAAAAGAGATTGATCTTGACGGACTTAATCATTTTTTATCGCACGTTTATTTTCACGTTCCCGCGCCTTACACCATTTTTAAGGGCGTGAAAAAGCTTGAGCCTGCCTCTTATATAGATATTAATCTTAAGACGAGGAAGGTTAAAATTGAGAAGTACTGGAAACCTGATTTGTCTGACGAAAACTCTGCGGAGTTTGAAGCCCAAAAGTCCGAATATCTTAAAAACATTCAGGAAAGCGTTAAAATTAGGGAAAGAAGCGATGTTCCTGTTGGTGTTTTGCTTTCAGGGGGTCTTGATTCTTCAACCATTCTTGCTTTGATGGAGCACAAGAATGTCCATACTTTCGCGATTGGTTATGACAAGGACGACCCTGAGCTTGAGCGCGCGAGGATTGTTTCAAAGAAGTTTAAAACTAAGCATCACGAGTTTACTTTTGAGGAAACTGGTTTTTCTTATTTGAGGGATTTGATTGAAAAAGCGGGCGAGCCGTTTAATGTTCCTTCCGCTTTGTACGCGATGCAACTTTCGGAAAAAATAAAAGATGAAAAAATTAAGGTTGTAATGAACGGCGCCGGCGCGGACGAGTATTTTTGCGGTTATTCCCATCACAATACTTTATGGCTTTTGACTAAAATTATGAAATTGAAAAAAATTATTGGCAGATGGCCTTTCAAATTGATTGACGTTAAGTCTCCCTCTACCAAATTGACCGAATTCATCAGGCTTATGGCCATTCCTGACGATAAAACCAAGGGAGAATTTTACAGGATTGCGAACCAAAAACTGGCGCCGAAACTTTACTCTGAGAAATTCATTGATGGAATTGGGCAAAAAGATGTTGGCTTGTTAATTGATAAGACTTTTAACGAAACTAAAACTTCTGATACTTTCAAGAAGCATTTTTACTGTGACATTTCGCTTGCGAACGCGCACTCTATGACTTATACCTCAGATATTACTGGTATGGCGAATTCTATTGAGATTCGTTCTCCGTTTTTGGACCACGAGTTGTTTTTGTTCGGTGGAAATGTTCCTACAAAGTTCAAGTTGCGTTCTTATTTCAGCAGAAAATACAACAAATATATTATGAAAAAGGCGGCTGAGTCTTTCTTGCCTGAGGAGATTATTTACGCGAAAAAGATGGGTTTTGGATATAACATTAAGCTGCATCAGCTGATGAGAAAGGAGCTCAAAAATGAGGTTGAAATCCGCCTTTTCAGGGGTAATTTAGAGAAGACTGGCTTGTTTAAGATGGACTTTGTTCGTGAATGTTTTGAAGAGCACATTTCCGGCAGAAAGAATCATGGGGAGCTTTTGCTTGGTCTTGTTTGCGTTGATGAATGGTTTGAAAGGTTTATGAAGGGGAAATAGTTATATATTGATGAGGAAGTTGAAGATTTATGATTTCATTTTTGAGAAAAGTTTGGCGTGAAAGTCCAATTTTTAACTATGGGTATATTGTTAGAGATCGCTGGATTATTTCTGAAGCTAAAAAAATCCCTGCTGGCTCAAAGGTGTTAGATGTTGGTTGTGGAACCGCCCCGTATAGGCCTCTTTTTGCCCATTGCGATTACAAAACTCATGATTTTAAGCAACTTGACGCCCGCCAAAATCGAGCAGGCAAAGAATACGCGAAAGTTGATTATGTCAGTGATATTATCTCTATTCCCGTTCCTGATGCTTCTTTTGATGTTCTTATTTGCACTGAGGTGTTGGAGCACGTTCCCGAGCCTATTAAGGCGTTAAAGGAGTTTTCACGAATTGTCAAGCCGGGAGGTATTGTTTTGCTTTCAGCGCCTCTTGCCGGTTTTGTTCATCAGGAGCCTTATCATTTTTATGGCGGTTTTAGTCCTTTTTTTTACCAAAAGTTTTTGAAGGAGTTTGGTTTTAAGGATGTTAAAGTTATGAAGAATGAGGGTTTTTTCAAGTTTTATGGTATGATGGGTGTTCGTTTTGTTGAAGCTCTTAGCCCTAAAAATGTAAGCAATAACTGGCTTGTCCGAAGTTTATGGGCTCCTTTCTGGTTTTTGCTCGTTTTGTTTTTACCTTTCAAATTAATTCTAATGCATCTAATTGATCCTTTGGACAGGTCTGATTATCAGACTGCGGGATATCATGTAAAGGCGAAAAAGGTGAAGTAATGTCTAAGTCAATAATTGAACTTTGTAAAGACAAAACGGTTTTACAATTAGGAGTTCTTGGAGATTACAAAAATTATGTCAAAAATATTGATAATTGGGAATTTTCAAAAATTACAAAAAATAGTAAAGAGGCAATAGGACTTGACTTTAATTCTGAAGGAATTAAAACAATTAAGGAAAAAGGATTTGACAATTTAATTGAAGGTAATGCAGAAAATTTTAATCTTAATAGAAAATTCGACATCATTTATGCAGGAGATATTATTGAGCACTTAACTGATTTAAAAGGATTTTTTGAAAGCTGCAAAAAACATATGACTGATGAATCTGTTTTAATTATTACAACTCCCAATCCTTACTCTTTCCCCATGTTAATACGAGGTCTTTTTTCAAATACCTCTTCTGGAATTTTCGAAGACCATACTCTTTTCATACATGAAAGGAACCTAAAAAAATTGAGCGAAATTTTTGATCTAAAATTAATCAAAACCGATTACTTTTCTAATATTGATAGAAGAAATTTTTTCTATAGAATAACAAGTCTCCTTTTCATTTTCCTTTCAAAAATTAAAAAAACATATAATCAAAGTTATTGGTTCGAACTTAAACTCAAAGATTAAAAAGGTTTATTAATAAAAACAATCAAAATAGAAAAATGAATTATCTGAAATACAACAAGCAAGAAGGACAAAAAAGTTCAATCCATAAGTTATTTACTTCTATTCTTTCAAAAAAAGCAGAAAAAGTCACGGGAATTAAATCCCACATGTCATTTTTTTTATATTACTTCTTGCAACAATATCCTCCGTTCAGAGAAAATAAAAAAATAAAAATCGTTGATATAGGAGGCGCCAACGGAAGTTATCTAGCATATCACAATAAAAACACAGAGCGCTTCATAATTGACTTAGATGACTTGTATTCTGAAGAACTCAAATCAAAAGGAGTTCATTTCAAAAAATGTGATTTGGAGAAAGATGAACTGCCGTTTGAAACGAACTCTGTAGATTTAATAATGATGAACCACGTTCTCGAACATTTACGGGATCCTGCAGCAGTACTTAATAAAATTCACAAAATTCTAAAAAAAGAGGGATTATTAATTATTCGAGTGCCTGACATAAGTAAAGTGAAATGGAAATTCTACTGCGACTATACTCATATAACTCCATTCGTCAAAGAGAAATTAAAAAGTACATTAATAAGTTCTAAATTCGATATTCAATATATTGACAATTTTAACTATGAAAGATTCATGGGTTCTTTTTTAATATCAAATAAACCCTCACTAATCTGGTCAAAATTTGGAAATGAAATAATCGCCATAGTAAAGAAATGAGTTATTTTTTAAGAACGCTAAACACCAATTCCTTAAACTCTTTCAAATCAAGAATTCTCAATAATATTAGCAATGCTACGTAAATTATTGCCGAGAGTGTTCCTATTATTGCGAGTTCAACCCATGGATTGAATTCAAGCGCTGCTTTTATCGCCCATATTATGAAGATCACAAATCCTGCAACGATGAAATTTAAAATCCAGTCTTTTACGGGAAGTATTATTGAATGCATTGTTGAAATTTCTCGTAAAGTGAAAATCAATAGGAAAAAGAAGCTGGCGGTTGTTGCTATGCTCGCACCTACAAAGCCTAAAATTGGGATGAGTGTTAGATTAAGTATGAAATTTAGGACCGCTGTTAAAAACGCGAAAAACGCTGTTTTCTTTGCGTGTCCTGTCGCGGAAAGAAGTGTTGTGTTGAAGCTTGCTAAAGAGAAGAATAACGCGCTAAAGCTTAATATTCGAAGTGCTGTTGTTGCCGGAAGATAGTCAACTCCAAATAATAATGTAATAACGAGTTCTGGAAATGAAAATAACGCTAAGGCAAGAGGTAGCATCCCTATGAAAAGATAGTTGTACAACAATGTTACTCCTGCTTTTATGTGGTGTGATTCTTGTTTCGCCGAAAATTGCGCGAAAAGTGGGTAAGCTACAACATTTAGAGCACCTACAACATAAAGTAAAGTGTTGGCCAGTGGCATCGCGACTTGATAAAGTCCAACTTCTGTTGTGTTTCTGAATATCGTTATCATTATTGTGTCAGTGTACGTAAGTATAGCCCATGCGAATCCTGCGCTTGCCAAAAGAACGCTGTATGAGAATATGTGTGAGAAGAATCTTTTGTCGTACTTGAACGGAATAAACAGAAAATTCGGGAACGCTTTGTGAGCTGGAAACAAAAACAGTACGAATATTATCAAATTTATTGCTGCGTACGCAATAAATGGACTTAATATTCCGTATCCTAAATGAATAAACAACCAAGTTAGGACGACCACAAAAAACACTTTTAATGGGTCTATGCTTGAGTGAGCGACTATTTTTTGGAATCCCATAAAGAACGTTTTGAAGAACATGTCGACTGGCAGTGTCACGAACCAGATTAACATTAAGAAGAATATTAGCGTATTTTGGGTGTGAAAGAGTTTTTCATAAAAAAAGGGGATGATAAGGACAAACGCTATCGCGAGGAGTATGCTTACTCCGAATTGGTATGCGCTTGAGAACATTAGGGCGCTTTTTATTTTTTCAAGATTGTTAGAGAGTCTTAACTCAACTATGTTTTTCGCGACTGCCTGCATGAATCCCAGGTCGACGAATGTTACGAATAGCGACAGGAACGCGAATATCGAATAAAACAATCCGTATTCCGCGACTGTGAAGTTTTTCGCGAGCAGTATTCTGA
>CAZNDX010000008.1:0-37046 GCA_964572035.1 uncultured Methanosarcinales archaeon | reverse complement strand
CATTCTTGGTCCACTCAAACAATCTAGCCTGCGGGTCGTCCTTTGGAACAGTTCTATGGACGCATTTGACACCGGTGTGAACCATCGCCTTGAAACCCTTAGCTCTCGCGTCAACATAGAATGCCATATCCTCTCCGCCAGTCGCGTCAGGCTTAAAAGTTCTAAACTCAACCTTCTCGAGAACTTTCCTTGAAGCGAGAGTGCATCCAAGACCGGCAGCGCCAATCTCGAAAACCTGCGGGAAAGCCACGCCCTCATAAGTATAGAGCTGGCAGTTGCCCCCGCCCAAATCCTTGAAAAGCATAGGAGCGATGACAACCTTGCCGCCCAAATCAAAACCATTCAAATAAACGCCTGTCGCGACATCTGTTTTCAAACTTTGAAGAACATACAGAGCGCCAGGAGGAACGATAACATCGCTGTCGATGAAAAAGACATAATCATAACCGTTCTTCAGAGCGTAATCGCGAATATAATTTCTTCCACTTACGATGTTTTCTATTCTTGTCTTGCCCGCTTTTGGATTCTCAACAGCGTTAAGATTCCTTGATTTCAACAAAGTAACGTAAGCCTTCTCGCCATTGTTCACAACAAACAAATGGTCCGCGGGAACTGTTTGTTTTTGAATTGACTCCTGAAACTCATCAAGACAAAACCTGTGCTTGCTGTGAGTTATAACACCAATAAGCGTTTTCATAGGACGACTTCTAAGGGAAGGGTATTAATTCTTTTCGAAAACACGCAAAAAGAAATAAGAAATACGCTCAGCAATAGCAGAAGGATCCTTTCCAGTCTCATTCTTCAACAAACCCCCTCCATTCGTCAAATTAAGCCAGTGATTAAGACCTTTAACCTCAATAGAATCATCCCAGTCCATTCCAACAAAACGATTCTTCAGCAAAGAATGAAGCAGCTTCGATTGATCCACCGCGTCGCCATTTGAAATAAACAAAACATCGTCACAATTCGCAATCATATACCCTGCCTTTGTTTTTTCAAGAACGCAATCCTTTGCCGACAGTTCAGAAACCTGCACCATAAGCGGATTCTTTCTGCCGGAAAATTTTTTCTTAACCCAAGACAGAGTTCCGTTGACATCCTTCTCAAGACCAAAAGACTCTCTGCCCAAACAAGGCTGAATCAAATAAACACCCTGCAATGAAGAACCACGAGATTCATATTTTTTAGCGAGGTCAACAGCGACACGCGCGCCAAAAGAATGAGCGCAAAGCGCGACTTTAGAGTCTTGAGTTGAAACTATTTTTTCAAGATCGGAAACAGCAGCGTCAAGCGAAAAAACACCTTCGCTTTTGCCTTGACCAACCTGATCGTAAAGCAAAACATCAAAATTTTTTGAAAGAAGCGAAGCGAAAAAATCATAATTAGACAAGCCAGCCCCAAAATCAGGGACAAAAACCACTTTGCCCTTTGGGGACTTTGAGCGATACTCCTTTGAAAACAGCTTATTGCCTAAAGCCCCAAGCAAATACCCATCCATAACCTCATTAGGAGTCCATTAGTTCATTAATTTTGCTGAATTACTACTTTTATCGAGTGAAATATTAATTATTTTAAATAGTGAAAATAATTAGTTTCTCCGCAAACATTTATATAGCCGTTTCACGACGAAAAACCAGTAAAAAAGATGGCGAAAATCACACGCATAAAGAAGCGTGACGGCACCATAGAGCCGTTCTCAGCTGAAAAAATCCAAACCGCAATCTCAAAAGCACTCATAGCCACAAAAAAAGACCCAAAAATCGCGGCGAAAATAACGCCAAAAGTAGTAAAGGAAATCGAATCACACTTCTCAAACAAAATAATTCCAACAGTCGAAGACGTCCAAGACTTGGTTGAACAGGCGCTGATTGAAAGCAAACTAATCGAAACAGCCAAAGCGTACATAATCTACCGCGAAAAACACAAAGACATACGCGAATTCAAAACATACCTCGGCATAAGAGACGAACTAAAATTGTCACCGAACTCACTCCGAGTCCTCGCCGCAAGATACCTGCTCCGCGACACAAACGGAAACGTAATCGAAACGCCCGCGCGGCTCTTCAGAAGAGTCGCTAAAGCCGTGGCGCAAGCGGACGCGTTATACGAAAAAGGAACACTCAAAAAAACAGAAGACGAATTTTTTGAGTTGTTAAGCTCGCTCGACTTTCTTCCAAACACACCAACACTAATGAACGCGGGAACAGGCATCGGACAACTGTCCGCGTGCTTCGTTTTGCCCGTCGGAGACTCGCTGACAGAAATATTCGACACGCTAAAACACATGGCAATAATCCACCAATCAGGAGGAGGAACAGGATTCTCATTCTCAAAACTCAGACCACGAAACGACATCGTCATGAGCACAAAAGGACCAGCATCAGGACCAGTAAGCTTCATGAAAATATTCGACATGACAACAGAAGTCATAAAACAAGGAGGCAAACGAAGAGGAGCGAACATGGGAGTTCTCTCGTGCGACCACCCAGACCTCCTCGAATTCATAACGTCAAAAAACAAAGAAGACACTCTCCGCAATTTCAACATATCAGTAAGTACAACAGACTCGTTCATGGAAGCGGTCGCCAAAAACAAGCCCTGGCCACTGGTAAATCCGCGCACCAGAAAAACAATCCAAACACTCAGCGCGAAAGAAATATTTGACTTAATCTGCGCGAACGCGTGGCGCTCAGGCGACCCAGGAATGATATTCATCGATGAAATAAACAGAAAAAACCCAACAACGAATTTGGGATTAATCGAAAGCACAAATCCTTGCGGAGAACAGCCCCTTCACCCGAACGAAAGCTGCAACCTCGGCTCAATAAACCTGACAAATATGGAAAAGGACGGCAAACTAAACTGGGACAAACTCAAAAAAACAATACGCAAATCAATCCATTTCCTAGACAACGTGATAGACGTCAACAGATATCCACTGCCGCAAATTGAAGAAATAACAAAAGCGAACAGGCGAATAGGGCTAGGAGTAATGGGCTTTGCGGAGCTTTTAATTAACTTGAAAATAGCCTACGATTCGCCTCAAGCGCTAAGCTTCGCCGACAAACTCGCCAAATTCATACAAGAAGAAGCCCGCAAGGCAAGCCAAGACCTCGGAAAAACACGCGGAAACTTCCCGAACTTCGAACACAGCGCGCTAAAAACAAAATACAAAACAATGCGAAACGCGACCGTGACAACCATCGCGCCAACAGGAACAATATCAATCATCGCCGGCGCGACATCTGGAATCGAACCGTTGTTCGCAGTAACATTCGTCCGAGATGTTCTTGAAGGAACACACCTGCTTGAGGTAAATTCGAGCTTCGAGAAAACGGCGAAACACAAAAAATTCTACAGCAAACAGCTAATGATGCAAATCGCGAAAAAAGGAACAGTCAAAAACATGAAAGGAGTCCCAAAAGATGTCCAGAAACTGTTCAAAACCGCTCTCGAAATACCGTTTGAGCAACACGTCAAAATGCAGGCGGCGTGGCAAAAACACATCGACAACGCAGTTTCCAAAACGATAAATTTGCCGTCAACAGCCACTCCAGACGACATCAAAAAAGCGTACCTGCTCGCGCACAAACTAAAATGCAAGGGAATCACGATTTATCGATACGGAAGCAAAAAAGAACAAGTATTGTATTTAGGCGGGGACGTGACGGCCGCCGGCTCGGAATTCAGCGGCGGACACGCCTGTGGCGAGTGCAACTTCTAAAATGGCGAACAACACCTCAGTTGACCTTAGAGAAATTCAAAAACAAATAAACGATGTCAAAAACGCAGCGGACATGCTCGGCGCGATGCAACAACAAAGAAACGCATACATCAAAGACTTTCTCGCCTGGATAGCAGGCTCAAAAACTATAATAAGAAACACAATGCTCATTCTAAAAAACGGAGCAAGGGCAGTTGAGCAAACAAGAAACCCGCAATTTGGAATTGGGACTCTTGAGCAAGCGTACAAAAACCTATCTCCTCTATCTCGGGCTGCAGCCGGGTACGGAGTCAGCATAACAAACAACCTAAACAGACTCCTTGACGCGCTTCAGCCACTTGACGTTGAACTGCTACACATTAAACGCGCAAATCCTGAAACTTCGCAAACGGTTGACCTACTGCTGTCAGAAATAAACGCGATAAACCTTCTCGTCGCTCGCTTCAGGAAAGGCGAGAATGAGCGATTGAACCTTGCGATGAGGACAATCAGCAAATGGCACAACATACCAAAGCAATCTCCACAAAATTTCAATGACTTCATTATGAGTTTCTCAGACTCAGTTCCTGCGCTAAAAATATCAGGCACATTATCAGAGTGGAAAAGGGTCCGCCAACTGCCCTGGGCACACGTTGTAGAAACCCTAAATCATTATGAAAAGGAGCTTGGAGAATTCCTGATAGAATACGACACCGCCATTGAGATGATAAGAATAGGAATTCAGGAAACAGATGTATTCATCCAAGAAATACTCAAGATTTGCAAAACGCTAATTCCTCAAGCACAGGAAATAATTAATATTATCAGAAATCAGACGCAGTAACAGTTACAAGCTCTCTTTTTCTAGAAGGGATAAACAATTTCTCAATGTCTGGCTCGAGAATTGAATCAATATTGTATTTATGGACGTAATTGCGCCCGTCACTGCCCGGACCCAAACAGAGAATTCCGCTCAAATAAACGCGCCTTTGCTCGAAATCAGAACGCTCCAAAAGATTTGACAGGTAAACACCTGCAACGTGAGACAAAAGACGAGTATTGCAAGGGGTAATTTCAGCAGGAGCGTAACCAATGACAAAAGAGTCTTTGTTCAACTTCATTTTTCTTTCATCAATTGAATAAAGGTCGAGAAAAAAAGTCGTCGCAAACGAAGCGGACATTTCTAGCTTGTGATAAAAATCAAAATGAAGCATCCCATTTTTGCACGAGTTTTCTGAATGAAGGCGTTTTCTTACGCTAAGAACTGACTCTTCCAGAGGATTCATAGGTCACCCCTTACGCAGAAGCTAAAAGAGAACCCTATGTTTTCCTGAAATCGCGAAAATTGAATTTGCTTATGCTCCATTTTGCGCCTTTTCGCGCAAACCCCTAAAACACCCAAATGTAACTCCTTAAAAGTAGTAAATCCTTTATAAATCTTACGGTTTTTAGGCCTATTCTTCCTCACCGGCACGGTCTTCATCAGCATCCTCGCTTTCGCTCCTTTTATGCTTCTCGTGCTCCTTAATCTCCCCTTCACGCTTTTCAATCTCCTCCCAAAGGTCCTGCACTTCCTTGTGGTGCTTCTTCTTATGCTCTTCAGGCGTTTCTTCATGAGATTTGGTCATAGCGCCATTATATTTTGGCCATTTATAAACCTATTTACCGCTCAACAAGATTTGACCAAAACCATATATTGACCCAAAAAATCATGTTGGATATGAAAACAGTTTCAACACTCGACACAGTAGCGGAAAAGACATACCAGCTGTTTGACCAAAGAACAAGGCAGGGAAAACACTTCGCGAAACAGGCAGTTGATTACTCTATTGAGCACCCAAACAGCTCAGTAAAAGACATACTAAATTACTTAATCTCGCGCGCGAAAGTAAACGGCGTCTCTCAAATCAAAACCCTTGACATATCTCTTCGCGAAATGGCGGAAAGCGCCACAAAAGGAGAAAAAATAGGGCAATGCGTCTTCTGCAAAAAACAAATCAGACACGGAGTAAGATTCACCTGCACAGCGGACGGAACATCGCTAAACACAGGAGAAAACGGAGACCTCGTCAGCATAGACAAATGCTGGCACAACCTGACATATTTGATTCAAGCAAGCAAAACAACAGAATTTGATATGGATGAGCTAACGCTTGACAAAAAAAATTATGAACGCGAAAGACTTGACAAAGTAACAATACCTCTTGAACAATTGTCCAACAAAATACTACGAAAACTTGAAAACAACATCGACTTCCAAAGATACGGCCTAGATATGGAAAGCGAAATAGGCGCGTCAGTCGCTGACGAAATCCAAAAACAAATACTTGGCGGAGACATAACAGGACTATTACGCCACGCCGACGCGGCAAGATTCAAAGACACAATCAAATGGGCAATCGGGCACAAAAAAGGAATTTACGACCCGCAAGTTCTAGAAGCCGTAACACTCCTAGAAAATAGACCGGACGCCGTAAAAGACGAACACCTAATCAACCTATTCCTATACGAATTCCAAGAAAGACAACTAAAACTAGAAGGAGAACTCAGCGGAATAAAAGACGACATACTGTACTTGGCCGAAAAAGGAGATCTAAAACTGACCACAAAATTACCATCAATAAAAGTTTTCCCACGAGCGCGGCAAAAACACAAAACCCTCGCGGAAATATTAGACAACAACGGCAAGCCGATAGACTCCGTTACGAAGGCGGAAGCGACAGCAGTTCGGCTTGCCGTGCCGCGCCTTCGCGAAAAACGAATAGAACACAATCGAGAAACACTTGACAGCTATTGCGACCACAGAGAATGGAACCAAATAATCGACAAGCTATACTCAACATTTGAAGAACAGCGCGAAAAATACAAAGAAGCCCTTGAAAACGACGAGAAAAATCCCGAAACGATCTGGAAGAAACCAACATACCTCGCGCTAAAAGACTTCTTTGAAAAAATGGAAGCCGCGCGAGCGGTAAAAAACATGAGTTTCAGAGAAGTATTCATGAACTATGTATTCATGCCAAACGCGAAGGAGACTGCCGAGACGCTATTCGTCGAAGCACAAAAATTAATCTCCGGAGCCAATCCTCGAAAAGAATACGTTTCGATTACTCAAGAAGGATATGACAAGAACAAACTAACTGAAATACTGAAAACTTGCAAAGGAATTCCAATAGACAGGACAACTTACGAAGCAATACGACAACACAAAGTCGGAATTGGAGACATAAACAACGCCAAAAAAACACTTGAACTGATTTCTTTCGGAATATTGCCACAAAAACCAATGGCAAACGAAAAACTGCAAAAACTTGAAGACGCCCTCAAGGCGTTCGAATACTCTCAAGAAACAGCTGAAAAAGCAAACTACCTCGCAGAAGTCAGCAGAACAAAATACGCAAGCGAAATAACAAATATGGACCGCAAAAGAACACCAGTAATCCCAAAAAACATACTTAACTTTGAAGGAAAAACGCACTTTACAAATGAACAGAACCAAGTAATCAAACATGCATATGATGGAACAAGATGCAGATTCCCGAGAAATTACGAAACACCTCAAAAAATGGACGAACAGTACCAGGGAATAAAAGAATTCTTGAAAGCACATACAATCCTCGACGGTTCACCATTCAGAGAAAATCAACAATTAACCGCAAACGAGGACGCGCTATACGCCAAAAGAAACATTGTTGACACTTGCGGAAACCCAGAAGAACTACCGCGAATAACAAGTGAAACCGCACGGAAAGTCAGAGCCCTACTCAATTATGACAATCCAAAAGACAAGCAATTGTATGAATACGTCAAAAAAACAGACAAACAACAAATAGAAAAGTGGCTTGCAGAACCGTCCGTAAGGGTCACGCAAAGCTGGCTGGACAACCTAGAACAATGGTACAGCCACATCAAATAGTATATAAATAACAAAAACACTCCAGATAATAATGCACAAAAAGGGACTACGCTCGCGAAAAGAAAAAGAGTTTCAGCGAAAAGCGCGAAAACTAACCCTCGCAAGCATCGTTCTATCCGCAGCGGCGCTAATTGGAACACACCACCTTCTAAAAAAAGAACCAACACCTGAAGGAACGCCGACGCAACAAGCCGAATACTATCTCGAGCACGAAGAACCCTCAAAAGCCATAGAAATTCTCGAAGAACAAAGATACAACTTCAAAAAACTAAACCCAGAATATCGAGGAACAACAAAGGACAACTTCCTGGAAATCATCGCGCGAACAAACAGCGTAGGAAAAATAGAAGCGGTTCTGAACACTGAAGGGTACCAGAAACAAATCAAAGCAATTACCCAAAGATTTGAGGATGTCGCAACTCAATTTGAAGAACACCCGAAAGAAACAATCTACCTGACACGATGGGAAATGAAACACAACTTTAAATCAAGAAGCTACGAAGAGTTCAAAAAAAGACTGGACACCGCGTGCGAATCAAGCAACGACGCAAGAGCTGGAAGATTCCTATGCTCAATGGTAGAAGGCGACTGGAAACAGGCGGTGGACGACTCGGACTTCGCGATAGGACTTCTAATCAGACAAAAATACGATAAAATAGAAACGTACGAAAAAAACCTGGATGAAGAACTCTGTCAATACGCGCTTGAGCAAATGACTGAACTGGAAATATACGCGAATTACTCAAAAGAAAGAAAAGACGAACTAGCTCATAAAATACTATCCGAAGGTCAAAAAGAATACAAAGCAGATTACGAAGGGTTCATGCAAATACTCCGAAAATTCAACCCTGACAAGTATAAAGAGCGAAAACAAAACGAAGAAAACATACGGGCGGAAATATTCAAAAAGCACGAAGAATACAAAAGACTGCCCCTGCGATACGCCGAAGTTTACAAAACAAAAGTGGAAGAATTAAAAAGAAATTAAGTTTAAAAAAATTTGAAAAAATTGGAAATCTAAAATTAACGTGAAGCGTCAGCCTGTCTCTCAAGCTCAAGCTTCTTCGCAATCGCAATAGCGCCCTGATCGCTGTTGTAAGCAAGCAAAATCTCATCAGCCAAAGCCTCTTCAACAGACTTCTTCTTGTTAAAGCTCTTTTCATACGCGCCCTGAGTCAAATAACGAAGAACAACGTCAATACGGCGCTGAGGAGCGCAGTCAACCGCCTTAGGATACCTCGCTCCACCATACTCAATTGAAATGACTTCCTCGCGGGGAGCGCCATTTTCAATCGCTTTAACAAAAACTTCAACAGGATTCTTGTTAGTCTTCTTCTCAACGATTTCAAAAGCAGAGTGAACAATCTTGTAGGACAAAGCCGCCTTGCCAGTGTTGTGGCCTGAACTTCGCAAGTGCTTTCTCGCCTTGTGGCCGGTAACCATCATCTTATTGATAAGACGCTCGACAATAAAGGTCTTAGACTTGTGGAATCTTCTGCCAGCGTATCTCGCGCCAGTTTTAGGAACATAACGAGCTTCCAAAGTAATATAGCGCTGCAAACCCGCATCCGCAATCGTGATGCCGTCCGTTGACCATTTGTTAAACGCAACTGCCATTTTACTTTCTCGCCTTCTGCAATTTACCGCGCAAAAGCGCGTCTAAACTTTGACCGTTAACTTTGATAACCTGCCATCTGATGCCTGGAAGGTCTCCTTTCGCCTTGCCCTGACATCCGCCGATTCTTTCGATAATAACTTCATCGTGTTCATCAATCATTTTCTGAGCGCCGTCGCGCGGCATAAACGCGCCAACAGTTTTTCCGTTTTTGACAAGCTGAACACGGCAGCACTTTCTCATAGCTGAGTTTGGCTGACGCGCCTCAAGCTGAACTTTTTCAACAACAATTCCACGCGCCTGAGCAGCCCCTTCAAGAGGGTCTGACTTAGTTCGCAAATCAAAAATCTTAGTAACGTAATCCTTGTTCAACATTTTTCCAGCATGGCGTCTACGCTTAAGCGCCTTTCCTGTGTTCAATCCGTTTGATTTGTTAGCCATTTGCAACCTTCAATTCCTTAATTGGAAAATAACGCTGAATAACCGCCTCGAATGAGCGCAAATTACTCGCACTACGACCGATGAGCAGACCACGGGTTTTTAAATCTTTCGCAGTCATAGTCACAACGCCGTCCTCGTCGATGACATTTAAAAGCTCGCACGGCGCGACCAAATTCTGAACAAACTTGACAAGATTTGAGGAAAACTCAACAACCTTAACTCTCTTTTTAAGCTGAAACTCGAGACGACGAACATTCTGGCCTCCCTTGCCGATAGCCTTGCCAATCTCGCCCTCGTTAACAACGAAAATAATAGGGTCGCCCGCGATACAGTCCTTAACCTGCGCTCCCGAAGTTTTCTCAAAGAGCGCGATGGTTTGCATCAGCGCGACATCATAAACAATCTTTCCCATCAGGCGGAAACGCCGATTACAGAAACGGCAAAAGGTTTTTTGCAAAGAGTACCGGCTTCCTCACTTGACTGCTCAAGCTCAACACAGTCTATCTGGTTCACAGAACAGAAGCGCTCAACACTCGCCTTAGTCTCAGGACTCGCGTTAGATGAAAGGAAAACTCTCTTGACTTTTCCAGCGCGCAAACCCTTGATAGTCTCATCAGCGCCAATAACAAGCTTATCCTGCTCAAGCAATTTCTTAATTTCCGCAACAACACCTACATCAACTTTCTTTGCCATATTACTTCTTCTCCTTCTTCGCCGCAAGACCCGGCAAGCCGGTTCCTACTGGCACTGTTTGGTTTAACATTACGTTCTCAACAACTGAGTTAAGCTGATCGATTTCTCCCTTCATCGCAGCGTTAATAATGTGCTTGATTGGAGTCTCGAACGAAGCGCGGGCGAGAACGGAAGCCTTCTCTGAAACAACTCCGTATCTTGTAATTCCCTTAACTTCGCCAGCGACAGTCATAGTATCCGCGACAAGCATAATGTGACGAATGTCAACGTTCAAACCTTGGGTTTCAATAACGTTGAAAACCTCGTTCACAATAGCCGCTCTAGCCGCCTCAATACCAAGAACATCCTGAATCTCAAAGACATCATTGGTGGTTGTGCGCTCAGCGTCAACAAAATCAAGCTCGAGAACCTTCTTCAAGTTGCTGCCTGAAGTGATAATCATATACTCGTCCTTTCTTTTGACAGGAAGAACCTGAGTAATGCCCTTGACACCCTTGACGTAAACTTCCTTCACTTTCTCCTTAAGCTTGTACAAAGAGTTCAAACCCTCATCCTTGCCCTTAAGCTTCAACTGAAGAACTTCGCCTGACGCCTTAACAGTGGCTTCCTTCGCAAGACCCTTCTCAACCGCCTTCGCGATTTCAGAAACACTCGTCTGCAAATCAGCCATCATCTTCGCATTCAACTTGATTTCAAGAACCAAATCAACAATGTTCATATTGTACTCTGAAGCAACTTCGCCAAGCTTAGTCTCTTTCAACTGCAAAGCCACTTCACGCAAATCCTTGCCCTTGCTGTACGGAGCCTTCAAGAAGACTTCCATACCAGGAGTCGCGATATTCTTTCTTCCGTCCAAAATCTCAATCATACGAGGAAGACCGGTTGTAACGTTCATTTCAGCGACACCAGCGTAGTGGAAAGTGTTCATAGTCATCTGAGTGCCCGGCTCACCGATAGATTCCGCGCTAACAAGACCAACAGCCTCTCCGGCGTCAATTCTCGCAATCTCGTACTCTTCAAGAACTTTCTCAGCGACTTTCTTTAACTTACTCGCAGGAGCTAGCGATTCAATTTCCTCCAAAACCTTCAGAGGCAATTTATCAGCAAATTGTTCAAGATCCTTGTGCATCTTAATCACTCCATACCATCGATGATACGCTTAACATCGATTTTTCCATTCTCAGAGCGCGCGACGTCAATACCGTCTTCACCATAAGCGAACTGGATAACTCTGCCGTTCGCGTCACGCACTGTACCATCATACTCAACACGCAAGTCCTGCATAGCGTTCGCCAAACGTCGGTACAAATAACCGCTCTTTGGAGTACGCAACGCGGTGTCCATCAGCGCGTCACGACCAGTAATCGCGTGGAAGAAAAACTCCTTCGGATTAATTCCGTGCTTAAAGCCGTGGATGATAAAACCGTGGGCGTCAGGACTCAAATCTCCCGCCTTGAAACAGGACAAAGTTCTTCCCCTGTAACCTTTCTCAATACGCTTACCACGCATAGCCTGCTGACCAACACAAGCGCTCATCTGAATAAGAGAAGTAATGCTACCTCTCGCACCAGACAAAATCATAACGGCAGCCTGGTTCTTGTCGCTGACGTGTTTCTTGATAATTTCACCGCAACCATTACGCGCCTTGTTCAAACGCTCAACAATCTTAAGCTCAAGAGTTTCGCGCATGCTTCTGCCTGGGAAAACTTCAAGAGTTCCGGCGTTAAACTGCTCAATGAAACCTGAAACGTCCTCTTCAGCCTGGTGAAGAAGCTGCTGAATCTGCTCATTCGCATCCTTAGGCAAGTCCTCATCAGCAATGCCAGTTGACAAGCCGTGAATCATCAAATACTCGATTCCCATCTTGAAAATCCGGTGCAAAATCTTAATCGCCTTCGCAGGACCATATTTCTGGTGGAGAGTTCTCAACATCAAACCTTCACCTTCACCGCCGATAGCCTTGGTGTCAATAATTCCCTCAACAACCTGACCTTTCTTCACGACGACAGGCTGGCCGTTTCTTGAAACTCCATTGTAGTCAAAGTCCTCAGGCAACAAACAGGAAAACACTTCGTTTCCTGAAATTGTCTGCTTCTTTGGCAAACGGCTGAAGTCAGAAACACCAACTGAAGCAAGCAACTGAGTAGCCTGCTCCTTGGTCAACTTCGCGTGCTTTGAAAGCAAATAGTTTCCAGAAATCGCGTCCTGAACACAGCCGATAACTGATAAACCATAACGAGGCGAAATAAGCTGGGTTTGAACGTCCATCAAAATCTCAGCTTCCGCTCGCGCTTCCTCAGTCTGAGGAATGTGCAAGTTCATTTCGTCACCGTCGAAGTCCGCGTTGTAAGGGTTACAAACCGCAGGGTTCAATCTCAAAGTTCTTCCAGGAAGAACACGCACTCGGTGGCACATCATGCTCATTCTGTGCAAAGACGGCTGACGGTTGAAAATCGCGATGTCACCATCCATAAGGTGGCGTTCAACAACATAACCAGGCTGAAGCTCCTCAATTGTGGCTTCCTTTGTTTCCTCAGTAATTCGCTTCTTCTTTCCGTCTGGGCGAATAACGTAGTTTGAACCCGGGTATGCGGTTGGACCGCGCTCGATAAACTTCTTCAAGTAAGCGATGTTCCACTCGTTCACAGTTTCCGGAACGGTAAGCTTCATAGCCAAAACTTTTGGAACACCAACTTCGTTAAGAGCAATCATTGGGTCTGGCGAAATAACAGTTCTCGCGCAGAAGTTAGTTCTCTTACCCGCCAAGTTATGACGGATACGGCCTTCCTTGCTCTTGATTCTCTCAGTAATTGTCTTCAAAGGCTGACCGCTTCGGTGTCTCGCCGGAGGCAACTGAGCGATGTTGTTGTCAAAGAAAGTTGTAACGTGGTACTGCAACAAGTCCCACAAGTCCTCGATGATAATCTCCGGAGCGCCAGCGTTAATGTTTTCAAACAAACGCTGGTTGATTCTGACAATATCACCCAACTTGTGAGTAAGGTCGTCTTCAGAACGCTCACCAGACTCCAAAGTAATAGATGGACGGATTGTAACTGGCGGAATTGGAAGCACAGTCAAAATCATCCACTCAGGACGCGACAATGTTGGATCGAGACCGAAAATTTTCAAATCCTCATCTGGAATTTTTTCCAAACGAGCGCGAACCTCAATAGGTGAAAGACGCTTGTCGCCCTCCATATAAGTAGTTGGCTTCTCAAGCGCGACTTTTGTCTGACGAGACTTTGAACCCTTCAAAGAACTCGCGACCATCGCTTTAACTGCAAGACGTCTCGCTTCAGGACCTTCATCCGCTTCAATCTTGTCAAGAACTTCCTTCGCTTTCGCGCGCTTCGCGTCTGAAATCAACAATTTGCCGGTTTCAGCGTCACAGCAATTCAACAACAAGTGAATAATTCTCGCGTACTTAACGTGAACAACAGGACGCGCAAGCTCAATGTAACCAAAGTGACCAAGAGATTCCTTCAGTCTTTGACCGTCAGTCTTACAGCGAAGACCAGGGTCAATAACTCCAAGACGCAAATCCATAAGGCCACCGTCAACCGGATAACCTTCCTTATCATAAAGTTCAGGAGTAACAACCTTCGCAGCAGCCATCTTTTGAACAACTTTCGGCGAAAGGACACCAAACTGGATACCCGCAACTTGCTTGTGAACGTGGTGCTGCATAGCTTCCATACGCTCACGAGACCACTGCTTCTTCTCAACAGAAGGCTTTTGCTCTGCAGGAGCTTGCGTTGCTTCTTCAGCCGCTTCAACTTTCACTTCTTCCTTTGGAACTTCAGATTTTGCGCGCGCCATTTTTCATCCCCTCAATACTTATTCTTCAAAAGCAACTTAGGATAGATACCCAAGCTCTTCAGCTCGTCAAGCAACAACTTGAACGCGTAGCTGATCTCGATGTCAGTCATTTCAGAATCTTCACCAAACAATGGGCTGATAGCTCGTCCGTCACGGCGCATATCATAGTAGCCAATAAGGCCTGACTTCTCACAAACCGGAACAACAACCTTGTCTGAGTCGAAACGCTCTTTCAACAACAGACTGGCTCCGTGCGCGACAAGAGTATCTTTTTCCATCTCTCCAAGACGGAGACCTCCTTCCTTCGCGCGACCCTCGGTTGGCTGACGGGTGAGCAATTGGATTGGACCTCTCGCTCTGCCCTGAATCTTGTTCGCAACCATGTGCTTCAATTTCAAATAGTACATGTTACCGACGTAAATCTTCGCCTCGAAAACCTCGCCAGTCATTCCGTTATAGAACGTCTCAACACCCTTCTCGTTAAAGCCAAGGTTCAAAAGCTCACTTCTAATCGCTTCTTCCTTCTCTCCGTTGAAGGTTGTTCCGTCAATAGTTCTTCCTGAAAGAGCCGCGGTCTTTCCACCGATAAGCTCAAGCAAGTGAGAAATTGTCATACGCGATGGAATACCGTGAGGCGAGAACAAAAGGTCAGGAACAATTCCTGAAGCTGAGAACGGCATATCTGCCTGAGGCACTATAATGCCGACAACTCCCTTTTGACCGTGTCGTGAAACGAACTTGTCTCCAACTTCCGGAACACGCTGGTCACGCAATCTAACCTGCACAAGCTTGTTTCCTTCCTCGTTCTCAGTGATACAAACAAAATCAACAACTCCTTCCTCGCCGTGGCGCAAAGCGACTGAGTTCTCACGCCTTATGTTCGAGGCAAGAGAATACTCTTCCGCTCCGGACAAGAATCTAGGAGGAGACGTTTTTCCGATAACAACATCTTCCTCGCGAACAGGAGCTTCTGGGTAAACGATTCCGTCACCCTCAAGGAATCTGTAATCTCTTTCTGAACGGTAACCCTTGACATCTTTGTCAGGAGTTCCAATGTTATCCATCAAACCACCTGAGTATCTAAGCTCCTCAGTGGTCATAGGACGATAGTGAGTGCTTCTTCCGAACCCTCTGTCAATAGAACCCTTGTTGATGATAACCGCGTCCTCGATGTTGTAACCCTTGAAGTTCATAATCGCGACGACAATGTTCTGACCGGCAGGGTGCGCATCATAGTCGGAAAGCTCGTGCATCGCGGTGCTGACCAAAGGCGCTTGCGGGTAGTGCATAAGGTTAACGTCCATATCCATACGGACAGGGAAATTCTGCGCGTACAAACCAATAGACTGCTTCAAGTTTCTTGAACCAATAATCAAACGCGCTGACTGAATGTAGTCACCGTAAGGAACCAAGCTGGTTACTAGACCAAGCATCGCCAAAGGCGAGATTTCAAGATGAGTGTGCTCGGGAGTAATCTCCTGATCAGAAAACGCGATAAGCAAATTCTCTTCTTCAGCCGCGTCAATAAACTCAACAATACCCTGCGCGATCAAATCAGACCAAGACAACTCTTTCTTTTCAAGCTGCTTTAGGTGCTTGTCAGTTAGCAAAGGCATTCCGTCTTTCACAACGATTAATGGACGCCTGCATCTTCCTCTTGAAGACTCAACATAAACAACATCAAGCAAGGAATCATACTGAACGTTAACGTTGGTTGAAAGCTGACCAATTCTTCGATTGTCACGCAATTTCTGCGCGTAATCTTCTCCACTCTCAACTTCACCGACAAACTTGCCGTTTAGGAATACTTCGCTCATTTTGACACCACCTTAAGGCCCGCAGCTGAAAGCTGTTTTAGCACATCATTTTCAGAAACGTCACGGCTGACAGTAGCCATCATTGAAAAGTTCTTACGCAAACCAATATTGGTACCTTCAGGAGTCTCAGAAGGGCACAAACGGCCCAAATGAGTCGCGTGCAACTCTCTCGCCTCGAAGTTCTCCTGACTTGAAGACAAAGGAGAAACGACACGCTGCAAGTGAGACAATGTGTTCAGGAAGTTCAAACGCTGAATTCTCTGTGAAACTCCCTTTCTTCCGCCAACCCAGTTGCCGGTCGCCAAAGCGCTGTAAATTCTGCTCGTCAACAACTTGTCACGAATAATAACTTTGATGCTTGGGAACTTTCCACGCTTGACAATGCGCTGGAAATTGTAAAGCATATCGCCAATGAGGACTTTCAAGTTCATTCTGAACAAGTCAGCAAGCAAGTCTCCGCTTAGCTTGATTCTTTTGTTCAAATAATGGTCCTTGTCATCAAGAGGAACTTCGCCGTTAGCAACAAGAATGAACTTTCTCAACATCTTGCACAAGTTCTGCGCCTTCTCCAATCTGTTATCAGGAGTCAATCCAATGTGAGGCAACAAGTATTTGTCCAAAAGCTCAGTCATTCTTTCAAGGCGAATTTCTTTGGTTTGAGTAATACCGATTAGTCTCGCCAAGCGGTCCATCGCGTCTTCAGAATCTTTTGTATCAACAAACTCAAACAAGTTAATGAGAACTTCGTCAAACTGACGGTCCTTTGCGATTGTCTGCATAATTTCCTCGTCCTTAACAAGCCCCAAAGCCTTCAAGACAAGAACAAGAGGAACACGCTTCGCTCTCGTGAAGCTCAAGTAGAAGACACCATCCTTCATTCTTTCAATGGTGTGCGGAATCTTATAGGCTCCCTGTTCGGAAAACAATTTTCCGACGTACAAAGAAACTCCGCCAACATCCTTGTCAACCATAAAGTGGTTTGAACACAAGTCCTCGATGTTGACCAGAACACGCTCGGTTCCGTTGATAATGAAATAACCGCCAGGCTCGGCAGGATCCTCTCCCTTCTCGATAAGCTCCTGTTTTGACAAGCCCTTCAAGTGGCAATAATTGCTGTGAAGCATTATCGGCAAGCTGCCAATCTGCGTCGTGAAACTCTCTCTTTGAATGTCATTAACGTGCGCTGAAACCTCAATGAAAATAGGAGCGGCGTAACTGATTTTTCTCAAACGCGCTTCCGCAGGATAAATTGGACGCTTAGAACCGTCCGCCTCGGTAATTTCAGGCTTTGTAACCCAAATCTTGTCAAGTTTGATTTTGAAACTCTCAACGTTAGGAGGAATAATTGTTGGAATAACCTCCTTGTTCTCTTCAAGAACGTCAGATAGCTGTTTTTCGACAAAATAATTGAAACTCTCAATGTTAGAATTAACAAAACTGTTCTCCTCAAAAAACTTCTTGATTAAAGTTTTAGCCGCGCTCATAGTGTCACCCGCCTGTAGAATGGAACTTCTCCCGCAGTCTCGCTCTTTCGCATAACCTTGACAATATCCCCTTCTTTCACGTCAAGATTCAAGATAGCAGGATCAGATTTTTTGATGCGAGGAAGATTGCTCTCATCAATGTTGAACTTTTCGAAGAGCTCCTTTCGCTCTTTCTCACTGACTTTGGTGTGCTTCGGAACGAGCACGTGTTTTGTTACATCGGATTTTTCAGCCATTTTTGCACCATAACGGGCTGGACGGGACTTTCAACCGGCAAACTTGCGCTTGCCGACTTTTGAACCCGCAACCATCCGCTTAAAAGGCGGATGCTCTAGCCAGGTTGAGCTACCAGCCCATGAACGTATCTTCACTACTTGACGAATTGAATATGGATAGGAATAGGTGATGGCTTAGTTTTTGAGAAAAGTTGTTGACTTGGGACCCCATTGAACGCACTACCTAAAGGTGATTGCTCATTGGGACAGGAGGGGGTTTATAAAGCTTTTGTTTTTAAACTATAGGGTGGAGAATATAAAAGGACTAAATGGTATAACCGCGCATATCCCGCTTATACTGCTCGCATAATTCGGCTTGTTTCTCAGGAGTAAACTCGTCAAGCGGAACAATAAAATTCAGAAAAATGACTGTTGGTTTTGGAAATGGATTGTAAGGCGCGCAAGGAACAGAAATTCCCTTCGAAGGGTCGCCAATCAACTCCCTCATCTCTTCAGAAGATAATTGCTTTGGTCCAAGAATCAAATCAGTCAAGCTCGACATAAAACCTCTGAAGCATTCAATATATAAAATGCTTTTGCAATAAATTAATAAAAAAGAACGACGACAGAAAACAAAATGGAAGAAATGGAAAAATGGGGCAAACAATACTTCTGGAACCCAATACCTGGCAAAGAATATCCTCTGAATTATTGGAGTAATGAAATAAAGGGATACAAAGAGATAAGAGCGATGCACCACCACAACTTAAACGGACAAATGATATTCTACGAACAAATAGGAGATAAACTGATCAAATATCACTCCCAAAGCGGAATAGTTCAATGGATAGGTGAAGATGACACCGCGCCATGGCCAACAGTCAACGCGGCGTGCGACGGGGAAATCAAAGACGAAACTGAAAAGAAAAGACTTCTAAAAAGATTAAACGAAATTAGAATGAATTACGAGCTTGAACATCTGGTTAGAAGTTAAACGCCGATGCCGGGATTCGAACCCGGGTCTCAAGCGCGACAGGCTTGCGTGCTAGGCCACTGCACTACGTCGGCAAATATATGTGGAATACCACAACAACTCATATAAAAAGGTGACGAAAGAAAAACAAACTCACTCGCCGTTTTCAAAACGATTTTCAACTGAAAACGCAATTTCGTCAATTGACATTGGAGGGCTCTCGTGGTCGCGCCTTGGAATTCTTTTCACAAAACGATGCTCGCAACCCTCAACAACCGATTTGCAAACATAAGTTGACACTTTCTCATACTTCTCACTAACATAGCTGTCGTCGCCCATAAAAATCACTCCTCTTCAGAATTGTACTTTATCTCGAATTCCTCATCGACCCTTGAATCGGCCTTAGCGCGAAGACGGGCGGACTTCTTTTTTTTCTTCGCAACAACCTGAGCTTCTGGATTTCTCAAATTATCCATGACTTTTTTGTAAAGAGAATCCTCGCTGGAAATTGGAACAACAACATTGTTAATTCTGCCCTCAGCCGAATAGTTGCGGACATTATCAACAAAACCCCCCAGATACCTTATCAGCAAAGTAGGGTTGTAATCACCATCAGACTTTATTTGAAATAACATGGAAACTTCAGTTTTATCAGAAATCAATTCAAGGCCTGACTCGACGGCAGCTCTGTAAAAACCGCAAACAGCGAATTTTGCCTGATCATTTTTTGGAGTGTACAAAACATCCACGATATCTTCGTTGATCTCGCCCTTTTCATTGCGAGACTTCCTAATAACCGCGTCCTTAAAAGTGCCGGTCGCCAAATCAAAATATCCAAAAATCGTCTTCTCCATTTAACTCACCACTAAACTTTCGCGGACAGGACCTTTAAATCGTTTTTGGTTGACAGCATACCGCACGCGGCATTGCCCTCAAGACCCTTAGTTGTCCTTATAATAGTCTTAATTCCCGCATCAATAAGGATTTTTTTGAAATTCTCGGACGAATCTTTAGAAGGCCGCTTGAAATCGGCGCCGCTAATGGGATTATATGGAATCAAATTGACCATTACGTGAGGGAACTGTTTCAAAATTTGAGCCAGCTCCTTCGCGTGATCTTCCTCGTCATTAACATCAGACAACAAAACATACTCTATCATAAGAGGACGCTTTTTTGTAAACGGCACTTGCTTACACGCGTCAAGAACCTCTTTAATTGAATATTTTGTGTTAAGCGGAACAATCTTGCTTCTCAACTCATCATTCGGAGCGTGCAAACTCAAAGCCAGCTGGCACTTCGCGTCCTTTCCAAACTTAACAATCTTGTCAGGAATGCCGACGGTAGAAACAGTAATTCTTTGCAGCCTGATGCCTTTTTTGTGAAGCTCATTAACTGCCGCCAAAACATTTTCATAGTTGTGAAGAGGCTCACCCATACCCATAAAAACAACATTGGTAATTTTGTCTTTGGTGTGCGCTTCCATCAAATCAATTTGGCCAACAATTTCACTTGTTGACAAATTTCTGGTAAAACCCATTTTTCCAGTCGCGCAAAAAGCGCACTTCATCGCGCAACCAACTTGAGAAGAGATGCAGGCGCACAAGGTACGTTTGTGATAAATTAGAACAGACTCTACAAACTTTTTGTCATCTAACTCAATGAGATATTTTTTGGTGCCATCAGGAGCAATGACTTCATTCGCGATACGCATACCGACGATAACTCTAAGAAGGGTTTAAATTAGTTGTGCAATTTCCTGAACATCTCTTCAACCGTATCAAGCTTCGCATCCATCTTGTTAAATGTAGCCGGACAAATTAACTCGATTTGTTTCTTCAAATAATATTCCGGCCTCGCCTTGCCATACTCATAAACATCCGATATCAATTTTTTCAAATCAAGAGTAATTTTCAGCAAATCTTCAAACAAACCGGACAAAAGCTTATTTTCTGAAAAAAGAATTGACCAGTATTCAAAACGATTTTCCCACACATAAACAGAAGAAAACTTAAGCAAATTGTTAAATCCAGCCATAGAGTCGTCAACAAAGCCCTGTTTTGACAAATTAACAAGTTTCGGATATTCCTCAGACACCCGCTTCGCGGTTCTGCGGACAATTTCATGAATTTCTTTCACGTGGGCAAGAATATTCTCATTTATTGCCATAAAAACTTGTCAATTTTCTTTCTCGCTTTTGTTCTCTCTTTATGGTGATGGGTCAAAAAAGCCTTCATTTTTTCAATCGTGATTTGTTTTAACTCTGAAGACAAAAGAGCTCCGCTCTTGTAATCATCATAAATCTTCGCCAACTTTTTGTCGTCAGGCTCCAAACCATACCTTAACATTTGGAAAGAAACATCAATATCAGGATTACCGCCCAGCTTTCTATGCTCATCAAGCGTCGGTCTTCCACCTGAGAAGGCGTATTTTTTGATTTTCATTTCCGCCTCTTCAGGAGAATCTGACAACGCAATGTAAGACATAGGATCTGATGAGGACATCTTGCCACCCTTCAAACCAGGGCAGAACAAATGATAAGTTGAAGACAACTGGGTAAACTTCGCAAGAGTGGTTCTGGTCGCGATATCTCTCGCCAAACGCAAATGCGGATCTTGGTCAGGACCAACAGGAACAACCGTGGGAATAGGACCTTCAAATTCATTCAATTGAGGATGAAGCATATCAGCGGCCTGCAAAAGGGAAGATGACATCTTCGCCGGCGAGATTTCTCCATACACCGCCTTGAATTCGTTGAACGTCGCGTTTCTTGACAACATATTCGCAAGCGAATAATACGCGGAAGATTTTTTACCATCTTTGCTTCGCTTTGACTGGAAGTAAAAGTCACAATTTTTCGGCTTCAAACCAAGAGCGATGTAATTGAGAAGATATTCCTCAACCGCGGTTTTGTGAAGCTCATCAAGATTTGGAATTCTAGTGTTATAAGCTTCAATGTCGGCAACAGTAACGTAAAGCTTCGCGCCAAGATTTTGGTAAAAAATCATTTGGTCAGCAACCATCTTATGACCAAAATGGAACTTGCCAGACGGCATCAAACCAGTCATCATAACAAAATCCTTTTTCTTTTGAACCGCCTCAAGAATCCTTGAAAAATCTCTCTGCGCGAAAATAATTTTTCTTCTAAACAACAATTCATCAAACTGCTTCGGAAGCTCAGGCATTGGCTGCAAGCCAAAATCCTTGATTAACCGTTCATAATCCAAACTGCCCTTGACTTCCCAAGGAGTAATCACCTGTTTTTCCTGCATGAACGTAAGAATGTAAATGGTGTTTTAAAAGGTTACTCCCACTTATCAACAAAAAGCATCTCTTTCTTCAAGCCAAGCTTTAGAAGCTCCTTTTCAAGCTCTTCAACCATAGAAGGAGGCCCGCACACATAAGTCTGACGGTCCTTATCAAAATACTCCTTAATGAAAGTTTGAGCCCTGCCCTGTCTGCCCATCCATTGAGAATATCCCTTTACGGTAATAGTGGGCACAAGAACAAATTTGCCCTTAACAGACTCCAACTCATCGCGATAAACATAATCCGCAGGACTCTTCATACTATAGACAAGAATGACATCCGCACCAGACTTTACCGCCTCGTGAACCATCGGGCGGAAAGGGGCGATTCCAGTGCCGCCCGCAATAAACAAATATTTCTTTGACGGCTTAAGCCAAAACATACCATAAGGACCATCAACCCAAAACTTCTGACCTGGTTTCGCGTCGTGCAGGAACGCGCTAAAATTCTGACCTTTTGCTACGCACAGCTCAAGATACGGCTCGCCAGGAACTGACGCAATGCTAAACGCGCGTCTTACTGGCTTATTGTTTTCTCCAAGAAAATCATCACTCCACACACCAACCCACTGGCCGGGGCGGAATTTAAACTCAGAAACACCTTCAAATGCGAGCCTGACTAATGAAACTTTAGGAGAAACCTTCACAACCTCTTTTACTGTCGCCTGAACTTTCATAAATAGAAATTCAGAAGGTCAAGTTAAATAGATTTCGGAAGAGCAACGTATAAATAGAAAATTCACATTCTCAAACATATGACACTCGCAACATTCGGCGCTGGATGCTTCTGGCACGTAGAAGAAGCTTTCAGAACTCTGAAAGGCGTAACGAAAACAACCGTCGGATACATGGGCGGAACAATGAAAAATCCAACATACGAACAAGTATGCACAGACGAAACAGGACACGCAGAAGTCTGCCAAGTGGAATACGATGAAAAGCAAATAAGCTTCAAGGAATTGTTGAAAGCTTTTTGGGGCTGCCACAACCCGACGCAGAAAAACAGACAAGGGCCAGACGTTGGAACACAATACAGAAGCGCGATATTTTATCACAACGAACAGCAGAAAAAAGAAGCGGAACAAAGCTTGAAAGAAGAACAAAAGAAATATGAGGAAAAAATCGCGACAGAAATTGTCAAAGCAGGAACATTTTACTCAGCGGAAGACTACCACCAGAAATATTTAATGAAAAGGGGATTGAAGACGTGCGGGATTTGAGAGCCCAATCCATAACACATATAAACCCCTAAACAGTGCATTTTTCTATTAAAGTTGAGGGTGATTTTATGGCAAAAGCAAATCCATTCGAAAACGCAATCAAGAATTTGAAGGAAGCGAACAAACACGCAAAAGTCTCAGAACAAACATTCAACAAAATCATCGTACCAGAACACGTACACCAGTTTGAAATCAAAGCGAACGGCAAAACATACCACGGATACAGAGTCCAACACAACTCAGCAAGAGGACCATACAAGGGAGGAATAAGATACCACCCACAGGTCGACTTGGACGAAGTAAAGGCACTCGCAACCTGGATGAGCCTCAAATGCGCCGTCGCGGGAATACCATACGGCGGCGGAAAGGGCGGAGTCACGATAGACCCAAAAACACTTTCTAAAAAAGAACTAGAAGCAATCAGCAGAGGCTGGGCAAAAGCAATGGCACCACACATCGGACCTTGGAAAGACATCCCAGCCCCAGACGTCAACACCGACGGACAAACAATGTCCTGGATACTTGACGAATACGAAAAAACAATCGGACACCAAGCGCCAGGAACCATAACAGGAAAACCAATAGAACTCGGCGGCTCGTTAGGCAGAGACAAAGCAACATCACAAGGAGGATTCTTCGTTCTCCGAGAAGCTCTCAAAGCCAACAAAATAAACAAAGGAAGCGTAGCAATCCAAGGATTCGGAAACGTCGGCGGATGGTTCGCGACCATAGCACACAACGAAGGATTCAAAGTCATCGCAGTATCCGACTCAAAAGGCGGAATATACAACGAAAAAGGACTTGACATACCAAAAGTCCACGCGCACAAAGAAAAAACAGGAAAAGTACAAGACTTCCCAGGCGCGAAAAACATAACAAACGAAGAAGTAATTGAGCTGCCCTGCGAAATACTCGCGCCAGCAGCTCTTGAGAACGTAATAACAAAAGACAACGCAGACAAAATCCACGCGAAAATAATATTGGAACTCGCCAACGGACCAACAACACCAGAAGCGGACGTGATCCTGCAAAAGAAAAACATAATTTTACTCCCAGACATCCTCGCGAACGCAGGCGGAGTCAGCACGAGCTACTTCGAATGGGTACAAAACTTGTACGGCTACTACTGGGACCTAAAAGAAGTCGACGACAAACTCGACAAGCTAATGACAAAAGCTTTCAAAGAAGTCCACGAAACAACAAAAGAACACAAAATAACATACAGAGCGGCGGCGAACGTTCTGGCTTTGAAAAGAATAGCAAAAGCGATGGAACTAAGAGGAAGATAATCAGCCAAGAACGATTCCAGAATCCTGCTTGACAATGTCAATCAGAGTTTTATATTCTTTTGAGACTTTCTCACGATACTTAGAATCAACCATAACACGAACAGAATAAAAGTCATTCGCAGATTCAACAAGAGAGCCGTAATGAATAGGACTTCTCTCAAACAAAGTTCCAGCCGGCCGCCCGTCCTTAGTCACAAGAAAAACATCCTCAGGAACAAGCTTTTTTGGAGACAAAGCCATCGTGACAACCAAATCGCTCTCGTCAATCTTGAGCGCATCGGCGAACAATTTCTCCAAATTCGTCAAGCTAACCGGATTTCCATACTTTTTTGAAAACTTCTCCTCAATCTCATCCTTGTCGCAACCGATAACAGTTATATGTTTGTCACCAACACGCTCAGTCTTCGCGTACTTATCAATCTTAAACGTCACCGCGGCTTTTAGCGCGTCACGAACCTCGATTCGCTCATACAATCTCCTCACCAAATCCGATTCTGAATCCTCCAAATTAACCTCAAGACGCCCCTCGCTCATACCCCAAATTTCCAAAGGATCAGCGGAAGAGCTCTCAACGTGCTTCTCAACTGCCTTCTGCAAAATGCGCTCAAAAGCCAAAGCAGGTTTTCTCAAATAAACCTGAGTGTACATCGCGAAATAAGCGTTCTGCATATCCATCAGAAAACGCTGAGCCGCCTCGCCAACCCTTAAATCATTCTCAACAAAACACAAATAAAGCAACAACTGAGAATAATCCTTAGGCATCGCGGCATTATGGCCTGTAATTCCGCTGTCCTGATACAAATAACCGATCTTGTCAGCGCCAATACTCTTGCTAGTCACAATTTTCCCCCTCGGATCACCGCTCTTTTTATCAAGCAAATTCACAATACGCTCCGCAGAACTACCACAGGACGCGATTTTCCCGGCAAGCTCGCCTAAAATCAATTCATTGGTTCTGTCATTATGATTTCCCGCTCCAAGCGCCTCAAGAACATACTCAACAGCGTGTGAAAAAGGAGGATGGCCCAAATCGTGCAAAAGAGCAGCAATCCTCAAATCCCGCCTTAGCTGCTCCCTATCTTCTTTTTCAAAAAAACCGCGTAAAAACATATTGTCAACCATCTGCGTCGTCAAACCCAAAATACCAACGCAATGCGCCAAACGAGTATGCGTCGCGTTCAAACAAATTTCGGAAAGCAAACCAGTCTGTCTGCGCCTCTTCAAATTCTGAACGGCGAAAGAATTGATCAACGGCTCCAAACCCGCAATATCAACAAATCCAAAAGTAGGAGTTGGAATGACTTTCTTAGGAGCAAATTCAGGCATACAATTTCAAAATTCTTCGTCTTATTTATAGCTAATTGGTCACCTTTTTGTGACTAAACAATCTTCTCATTAGTGTTCGCGTCATAAACGTGAATCGCCTGAACAGGACAAACCTCCGCGGCGTCCTTGTGAACCTCAATCGCCTTCTTCCCCTCGAGAGTCATCTCGCTCTCCTTAACCAGCAAAACCTGATTTCCATCCTTGTCAAGCTCAAACTTAACCAAATCAGCCTTCCCATCCTCCGCCATTTTCCAAAAATCAGGAGCGACAGCGGCGCAGGCGGCGGCGCCAATACAGACACGCCTGTCATAAACTATCTTGTAAACGCGTTCAGCCATAAACAGAAAAATCCAAAAGGACTTTTATAAGCTTTTCTTCTTTAGATATTCATCGAGGTCAAGAATTGGCACGCGCTCCTCGACGTCAACATCCTCATCGTGCCACGAAAGCATCTCGCCCTCTCCAACCTGCCAGCACAAAAATCCCTTTCTTCCCTGCAAACGCGAAGGAAAATCAACAATACCATCATCAATATCGCGGAGTTGAACACCCATCTTATGCAAACGTTCCAAACTCGCGTAAAACTGGAAATACAATCGGTGAAACTCCTTGTTCACCTTGACATTTTGAGTCACAAAAGCGTGAAAGCCCTCATCATTGCTATATTCAACCATCGGCTCCTCAGCCTCAAGCAAATCCTCAATCTTATCGCGAACACGCATAACCTTTCTCAAAACTTTCTCAACATCGGGCAACGCCGCTCTTGCTTGAGAAACGCTGAACAACCTCATTTCGTGTCCTCCAAAAACTTGACAAGCATACGAACACCGAAACCAGTTCCTCCCTTCTTAGTATAACCATTCTCAACATCCGCCCAGCTGACGCTCGCTATATCGATGTGCGCCCAAGCAGTTTTTTCGACGAAAGCCGACAGGAACGCACCAGCGGTAATGCTGCCAGCCTCCCTCGCGAACAAACCGAGATTTCTAACATCAGCAATATCAGACTTCACCTGCTCGTGATACTCCCTCCAAAAAGGAAGCTGCCACAAACGCTCGCCAGTTTTATGTCCAGCATCAATAAGCTCGGAAATCAATTTATCATCACGACCCATAACACCAGCGCAAACACTGCCAAGAGCGACAGTAATAGCGCCAGTCAAAGTGGCGAGGTCAACCATAACGTCAGGCTTAATCACTTTTTCAGTATACGCCAAAGCGTCAGACAAAATAACACGACCTTCAGCATCGGTGTTCAAAACTTCAATAGTTTTACCGCTGTAAGTCTCAACAACATCACCCGGCTTGTAGGCATCCATACCAGGCATATTCTCAGTAGAAGCGAAAACACCAACCAAATGAGTCTTAAGCTTCAATTCAGCAGCCGCCTTAACAGTTGCAATAGTAACCGCGGCGCCGCACATATCGTGCTTCATAGTAAGCATTCCATCAGCGTTCTTCAAATCAAGACCACCACTGTCAAAAGTAATTCCCTTGCCAACAAGGGCCACCTTCTTTTTCCCTCCCCCATTATATTCCATAATAACAAAACGAGGCTCGTGAACACTTCCACGATTAACAGCAAGAACAGCCTTCAGTCCAATCTTTTCAATCGACTTCTTATCGTGAACGGTAACCTTAACACCAATCTTCTCCAACTTCTTGGCTTCCTTCGCCAAAGCGTCAGGAGTCAAATTGCTTCCCGGTTCATTCGCGAGGTCTCTGACCAAACACTGACATTCAGCAAGCGTCACACCTTTTTTTACGGCGTCCTTAACATCATTACCAACAAGAGTGACTTCTTGAATAATTTTTATTTTGTTTTTGTCAACAGTCTTGAACTTGAGATATTGATACGCGCCGAGAACAGTTCCCTCAGCGACAACCTGAGCCCGCTCATCTCTTGAAGACCTGGGAACATCAACTTCGTGCAAAGTAGTCGCGAAAGAAGTAACGCCGAAAATATCGCGAACAATCTTCGCGCTAAAACCAGCGACACGCCTCAAAATCTCCATCGTGCAATCCTTCTGCTCGCCTAAACCAACAAGCAAAATATTCCTCGCCGGAATCTTGTCAATGGTTGAAATCAAAAAGAACTGGCCAAACTCGCCCTCAAACTCTTTCCCTTTCAAAACGTGCGAAATAGCTCCGTGAAGCTTCTCATCAACAGATTTCAAACTTGAAGGAACAGATTTTTCCTTTGAAAACATGCCGACGACAATGACTTCCGTCTTGAAAGAATCCAGCTTAGCATCGGCAACCTGTACTCGCATGAAAAATCAAATGATTTTTGTCTTTATAAGTTTTATGATACTACTTTTCTCTGCAGTTATCAAGAATACAAAAATTATATAAAACAAAAAGAGAAAACACACCGCGAGGTGGAAATATGATACAAAAACACGTACAAAAACTTCACAGCGCGCTTTATTTGATATTCAGAGTGCTTGTGGGACTTCTATTCGCTCAACATGGAGCGCAAAAACTATTCGGATACTTTGGAGGAACCGCGCAACCATTAATGAGCTTAATGGGAGTAGTAGGAGTAATCGAACTTGTCGGCGGAATCGCAATCGCGCTCGGACTCTTCACAAGACTATTCGCGATACTTTGCGCAATAGTAATGGTTGGAGCTTACATAAAAGTCCACGCAGCCCAAGGACTAATTCCAATCGTGAACAAGGGAGAACTCGCTTTGCTGTACTTGGCGGCATTCCTGATGCTAACAGCGCACGGAAACGGAAAATTCAGCCTAGAGCAAGCGATTTTCAAGAAAGAAATTTTTTAATTTTATTTTTTAATTTCTTTAATTTTTTTCTAAAAATTAATTTTAAAAATAAAAATTATCCAAAACTCTTCCCGCAACCACAGCCATGCTTCGCGTTCGGATTGTTAATCTTGAAGCCTGACTCGTTCAAGTTGTCAACATAATCAATCTCTGCTCCGCGCAACATGTCAACACTATCCTTGTCAACAAGAATCTTGACGCCCTTCTCCTCCAAAACAATATCGGAATCAATCGGCTCTTTCTCAAAATTCATCTGATACATAAAACCGGAACAGCCGCCAGGGGACACAGCGACACGCAAAGCGTAACCCTGCTTATTCTCTTTAGCAAGCAAATCCTTGATTTTTTGAGACGCGCCATCAGTCACGAACATTTTCATCGGACCTTCAGCAACTTGCTGTTTCTTCTTGTTATCCTCCGAAATGTACGCGTTGATTTCATCAACCAACTTATCAACAGCAGTAGCGTCAAGACCGTGCACCGCGCATCCCGCCTCAATAGTATCAAACACGTTGGCGTGACAGCCAACACAGTGCAGACCATGCTCTAACATAACAACCGCTACATCAGGATATTTCTTCAAAACATCCGAGATAATCATATCTTTGGTGACAAATTGTTCAATCGTTTTCATATTTCTTCCTCCACCTTGACATCCTTGCCAAGGTACTGTATAACTCCAAGCTTTAAAACCTTAAGCCCCAAAAGAGCGCACTTCAAACGAACGCAACTAATTGGGATACTAATCAACTTAAGAACATCATCCTTTGACAACCTCGCCACATTCTCAACAGGCATTCCAAGAACATACTCGGTAAGCATTGACGCAGTAGCCTGACTAATCGCGCACCCCTTGCCATTAAATCTAATGTTGCCGACCTTTCCATCCTTAATCAAAACGTGCATTGTAATCTCATCACCACAAGAAGTATTAACATCATGAGAGACAATATCTGGATGAGGCAGGACACCCTTATTTCTAGGATGACGATAATAGTCCAAAATAATCTCCTGATACATCTCGCTCATAAACGGAAAACCTCCTTCGCAGTCTTTAACGCATTGAGGAATTTGTCAATATCATCCTTCGTCGTGTAAACACCAACGCTAATTCTCGCGCAAGCAGGAATTTTCAAAACAGACATCAACGGCTGAGCGCAATGATGACCGCTTCTTACACAAACACCCTGTTCATCCAGAACTGAAGAAACATCGTGGGCGTGCATATCACCAAAATTAAACGAAACAACGCCTGCCCTCTTCTTAGGACCGTAAACTTCAACCAGCGGATTCTTTTTCAGCTGAGAATAACAATAATCAATCAACTTCTTTTCATGCGCCGCAATCTTAGACATTCCAACTTTGTTAATGTAATCAATCGCTACGCCAAGACCAATCGTTCCTTCAATGTTTGGCGTTCCAGCTTCAAACTTATATGGCACATCATTCCATTTAGCTCCCGCGAACGTAACTTCCTTAATCATATCCCCGCCGCCAAGAACAGGCTTCATCCTTTCAAGCAATTCTTTCTTTCCATAAAGAACGCCGACAAAAGGAGCGTACAATTTGTGGCCTGAAAAAACCAAAAAATCAGCGTCAAGACTTTTCACATCAACTTTCATATGAGGCACGCTCTGGCAGGCGTCAACTAGAGTCGTCACCCCGTATTTTTTCGCTTCCGCGATTAACTCTTTAGCAGGATTGATTGTTCCCAGCACATTACTAACGTGAGTGAAAGCGAAAATCTTTGACTTCTTTGAAACAAGACGGGAAAACTCAGCCCTGTCAAGCTCGCCGTCTTTTGTAATTGGAACATAAACCAATTTCGCGCCCCTTGCTTTGGCGAGCATCTGCCACGGAACAATATTGCTATGATGCTCCATCTGCGTCAAAAGAATAACATCGCCTTTCTTCACGTTCGCGGCGCCCCAACTTCTAGCCACAACATTAATCGCCTCAGTCGCGTTTCGAACAAAAACAACCTCGTTTTTATCCGCGCCAATGAACTTCGCGACCTTCCCTCTCGCTGACTCGTAAAGTTGAGTTGCCTCTTCACCCAGAGAATAAACACCACGATGAACATTAGCGTTGTGCGATTCATAATAATTCTTTACCGCATCAATCACAACTTTCGGCTTTTGAGCAGTGGCCGCGCTATCAAGATAAACTAATTTCTTCTTAAAAAGAGGAAAATCCTTTTTGACGCTTATTCCTGCCATTTCACACCTTCCGGCAGGGAAAGAATTGCCTCAACCAACATTTTTCTTGACTCGGATTCAGAAAAGCCCCTGCTTTGCAAATAGAAAAGCTCTTTTTCGCTAATCGGAGCCACGGACGATGAGTGCGAGGCAGATACATCGCTTTCCTCAATTTCAAGAGCGGGAGTCGCGTTCGCCTTTGCCGAACTATTCAGCAAAATAAAACGCTGTTTAACAACGCTCTTGGAATTTTTCATACCTTTAGGAATTTGAACAGTCGCCAGCGCGCCAACTTCCTTCGAAACAGCGCCTCTTGAAAACACAAAAGACTGAGTATTTGCCGCGCCGTGAATAATCTTAATAACGCTCTTTGAATCGGATAAGAAAATCTCATCAACCAAAACTTTAGCGCCCTCTCCGGCCAGACGGACTACAACATCTTCAGAATTTGAAGTATCGTGAACTAACAGCAAACGCTTCTCTTCACCCGCGTTCACGACAATTTCACTCATCCCAAAGAACCCTCCATCTCAAGCTGAACAAGCTTGTTTAATTCGACGGCGTATTCCATCGGCAATTCCTTGGCGAACTCGGCAATAAAACCAAGAACAATCATAGCCATAGCTTCGCTTTCCGAAAAACCCCTTGACATCAAATAAAATAACTGCTCATCTCCGATTTTTCCAACAGACGCCTCGTGGGAAATCGTGGCGGAAGGCTCGCTAATTTTCATTGTTGGGTAAGTATCTGAACGGGAATTGTCGTCAAGCAGGAGAGCGTCGCATTTAACTGACACGGCGACGTCCTTCAAACCATTCTCAACACGAACCAGACCGCGATAACTGCTTCGGCCGCCGTCTTTGCTCACAGATTTTGAAACAATCCTTGAACTCGTGTTAGAAGCGAGATGAATAACTTTGCCTCCAGCGTCCTGGTGCTGATCTTTTCCCGCATAAGCCACTGAAAGAATGTCCGCCCTCGCGCCTTCTCCTTTCAAAACAACGCAGGGATACTTCATTGTCAACTTGCTTCCAAGATTACCGTCAACCCACTCAACAACCGCGTTTTTATGAGCCACTGCGCGCTTTGTCACAAGATTGTAAACATTGCTGCTCCAATTTTGAATCGTGGTGTAGCGAATTTTTGAGTTCTCCAACGCGATAACTTCCACAACAGCGGCGTGCAAACTGTCAGTTGAATAAACAGGCGCGGTGCATCCTTCAATATAATGAACTTCAGCGCCCTTGTCAGCGATGATTAAAGTTCTCTCAAACTGGCCGACGTTTTTCGCGTTAATTCTAAAATACGCTTGAAGCGGAACAGAAACCTTGACATTAGGAGGAACATAAATAAAAGAGCCGCCAGACCAGACGGCAGTGTTCAGCGCCGCGAATTTATTATCTCCGGCAGGAACAACCGTTCCAAAAAACTTTTTCACAAGCTCAGGATGCTCTTTAACCGCTGAGTCCATATCGGTGAAAATAACTCCCTGTTTTGCCAAATCTTCACGCAACTTATGATAAACAGTCTGGCTCTCATACTGCGCTCCAACACCGCCCAAAAACTTTCTCTCAGCTTCAGGAACTCCCAACCTATCAAAAGTTTTCTTGATATTCTCAGGAACATCCTCCCAAGAATGCGCGGTTTTGTCAGTCGGAGAGAAAAAATAAGTGTATTTACTGAAGTCAATTTTTGAAAGGTCGCCACCCCACTTTGGCATATCCTTCTTTTCAAAAATGTCAAACGCCTTCTGTCTTTGCGCAGACATCCATTCAGGCTCTGACTTCACCTTTGAAATTTGACTAACTATTTCTTTTGAAAGCCCTTTCTTAGTCTTAAAAACGGAAACTTCAGGGTCAGAGAAACCATACTTTTTCTCATACTCATTGTTAATTATTTTCAGACCGCTCATTTTACAAGGGCCTCATAGCCTTTCTTTTCAACGTCGTTCGCAAGGGATTTCTCCCCTGACAAAACAATCTCTCCGTTCGCCAAAATGTGAACTTTATCTGGAACAATAAACTGCAACAAACGAGAATAATGCGTAATTATAATCGCGCTAAAATTCGGACCTCTCAATTTGTTGAAAACTTTCGCCAAAAGCTGCATACTATCAACATCCAAACCAGAATCCATCTCGTCAAGAACAACAAAAGACGGCTCAAGAGTCAAAAGCTGGAGCATCTCCGCGCGCTTTCTTTCACCGCCGGAAAGACCTACGTTAACATCACGCTCGCAAAAATCAGGAGGAAGGCTTAGAAGCTCAAGATTCTCATTAAGCTTTTTCTTAAACTGAACAAAAGACAATTTTTCATCCTTCTGCTTCGCCATTTGAAACAACAATTTTGAAAGCGAAACTCCCGGCAAGTCAACAGGCTGCTGGAACATTAAGAAAATTCCTAATTTTGAACGATCTGAAGGCGACAGGGCCTTGACGCTTTTCCCGTCAATAAAAATATCCCCGCTCTCGATTTTGTAATGAGGATTTCCCGCCAAAATTTGCGCAAGAGAGCTTTTCCCACTGCCATTAGGCCCCATCAACGCGTGAATTTCCCCCGGAAGCACAGCTAAAGAAACACCTTTCAACACTCGCTTTTCATTCACCAAAGCCTTCAAGTTTTTTATTTCAACATTCATTTCATTCACCGCTGTCCTGAAATTTAGGATCGCGCTTCGGAGTGTCTTTATCATACTCCTCAAGCATTTCAACAATTTCCTTAAACGGGTCCTTTGACGTTCGTTTCTTTTCTTTCATAACAGGCATCGCAGCCCTTAGGCGCGCCTCCAACCAGTTCGTGAACTTGACAAACAATCTTCTCGTGCCTCGCGAGAGTTAGCAAACGCTGAGTCTCCCGCATCAGAGACACTTCGTTGATAATTTTTTGAGACGCACTCTCAATCGCGTCAACCAAAGGAAGAGTGAATTTAACATGGGCGGCCCGCTTGCTGCTAACGTACTGCGAAACAGCCGCGCCGGTAACTCCGAGAAGCTTCGCTATGTCTTTCTGCGATTTTCCCGCGCGCTTCATAGACAGCGCGAGCTCACGGCGAATAGCCGGAAGCACGTAAAACACTTCAACCTCCTGCGGCTGAAGCACCCTCTTAACCATAGTTAATAATTCACACGAGGGCTTTATAAAGGTTTCGCAGTCAAGCCGCGCGGAGATGCCTTTTCAAATAGAATTCTAAAGTCATCCTCGCGTTCGGCTCAATGTCAAGCTCTTTCAGAGCGACGGAAGGAGGAATCCACAAATAACCCTGCGCTTCATCATTAAGAACTATTGAACGCCTATTGGCTTTCACAACATTGTCGGTAAAGACTCTGTGGACCCCGCTTTGATAATAACCTGAACCCTTTATTTCATCAAAAGTGCATATAGTCTCCTCAACTTTCCCATCAAGAGAAGTTTCCTCGCTCACTTCACGGCGCAACGCGTCAATCAAACGCTCATTTCTATTAACTTTGCCACCAACAATTGAGAACCTGTCGCCCCATTTGTGCGTCTGAACAAGCAAAACATCCCGCTCATTTCCTTTTTTGTAACGCTTGCCGCTATAATCAACAATAATCGCTCCGACGGCAATCTTTGAGCCAGGCAAAATAAGAGTTTCAACCAATTTTTTCAAGCGCGACTCGCTTTTAGGAAAAACAGGAGGAGGACAACAGCCTTTTTCCTGAATATAAACTGCCAAACTTTGAGGCGACCAAATAGAATTCTTTGGAATATAAGCGGGATGAATCGGTTTTTTCCAAAACAAAGAACGGGTGTTCGTCAACTGGTCAACAGCAAGCTCATACGACGCGCTCTCGCCAATTACGCCGTCGGGATTGACATAATAGCTAAAACCTGAGGAGCCAATCTCCTGAACTTTTTTCAAATAAAGAAGCTCAGTTAACCTTTGGTCGCGGCCTTCATCATTCCTCAAATGAACAAAACCGTTCGTTTCACCGACGATATCTGACAGCTCCGGCGCAATAACATCAATTCCCGCCCTTGAGAAAACACCGTGAACGTATCTAATGTCGTCAAAATGCTTCCTAAAACTCCCGTGCAAAACACACCGAATCTCCATAAAGATAGAAGAAAAAAATGAATATAAAAGAATTTAGAAACAAAAAAATACAATTACTGGACGTTCTGCTTGATATAATCAGAGACGGGCTGGTAAACTACCCAAGACTGGTCAATCTTTTGCTGTTTGCCCTCAAGGACCATCGTGTCAAAATAAACATCCCTGAAATCAATCGCCTGCTGACCTTCCCTGTCAATCTTCAACGGAACGTGATATTTTCTATCCAATCGCAAAACGTGGCGCTTGCCATCAACCATAAAATGAACAGACGGCTGAATGGACTTTGAATTGCCACCAATGCTTATGGTCTGCAAGTTGTCCTCAACTAGAATCGGCTCCAAATTCACATAACTCTCCATATACTCAAGAGGACCCTTAGGAATCAAATCCTCTGAAACAGCGACATCAATCGGCTTGTCAATGTAGTCCTTGCAACTGGAACGGTCATACTCAAAAGAGTCCACCATTCTTCCTTCACGCTCAAGATTGCAGTAACCGACAGCCTTATTGGCCGCCAAATCAACATAAATGTCTGTCAATGGAGTCTTGTCCTTTGTAAGTTTGACATTGTAAAAATAATGACGCGCCTTATTGTCAAACACAATAACCATTCTGTCGTCAAGCTGGTAAGCAAAGCCGGAGAATTTTGTTCTCGCGTCATCAAGATACTTTTGAATAACGCCAACATTTGACTCTGAAACAGAAGTTTCCGGAAGTTCTATACACTTGCCATTCTCACAAATCGTGTTAACAGGACACAAAACCGCCGCGCAAGACGCAGCGTTCTCATCAACAGGCAACTCTTCAGGAGTTTCGACCTGCTCATCAACAATTGGCTCCACAATTTGAGGAGTCTCAATTGTCTGATTGGAAACCTCAGCCTGCGGCGCGCAAGCGGTAACGATGAACGCAAAAACCAACAAACATAGCACTCTTTTCATAAAAAATAGAAACATGAATTTGCTTAAAAGTTTATCGCTACAGCAGAATAAGATTATCTCCAATCTTAACCAAACCAGGCTCCACAACTTTCGCGTACCAGCCTCGGCGATTAATCATCGTCGGGATAAACTCCGCAATTTTATCCTCGCCAACATAAGACAACTGGGCTAATTTCTTGCAAGGCGTCGCCTGATAAGTCAATTCAAGAACAGCGTTTCCCGCGCGACAAACATTTCCCTTCTCAAAAAACTCGTACTTGCCGTCAACAAGCAAATTCTCACCCAAATCACCGGGCTTAACAGGCCAGCCCTCCTCATTTAGCCTGGCGAGTACGTCAAGAGACATAATTAGAACAGCGCGATTCTCAGGATCATACTGTTTTCCCTTTTTCTCGCACACATTTCTATAATTGTTAAACCTGAAAAAATTAAAATCACCCCTGCAGCCGCCAGAATAAATCTCGACTTCTTTCTCTGAAAGCTTCGGTAAACTAGGCTCCCCCTCGCCAGGAGTCTTAACAAAAAGATTAGTAACAATCATCAAAAAAAGAACACAATAGTTGAAGAATAAAAAGATATGTGTGATTGAAAAAAGAGTTTGAAAGAAAAAATAGCAAGGCGGCAGAGCCGCGCCTTGCAATATCCCCGGTGCCGGATTTCCCGCTACTTCGTAGCGGTCCCTCGAGCCTTCGGCTCAAGGTGAACTCAAATCCGCGTAAAGAAAAAAACTACGGGAGCAGAGCCGTCCCGTAGTGTATCCCCGGTGCCGGATTTGAACCGACAACCTTTCGGGCTCAACACGGCTGACCCGCTTTCATTCCGCGCAAGATACGCTGTCTGCGGGCGACTGTTCTACAGCCGAATGCTCTGCCGTTGAGCTAACCGGGGATAATGACGAGAACACAACAAGTGATTTAAAAACATATCGCTACTTGTACTTTATAACCGCCTCGGACGAAACAGTTTCTCTTTCCTTGCCATCAACCGAGAACTTCACCGCGGTAACCGGCAAAGTCATGCCGCCCAAAACTTCCATCTTAGTCTTCATGCGATACATCAAAATGCGGTGCTCACGAGGCTCCATAAAATCAATATCCCAGCGAATAACCGTTCCCTTCTCGGACGCGGTAATCTTGCTTGGAGACAAAACAGACTCCTTGTAAGTTGAAACATCAGCGAGACGAGGCGCCATATCCATAACCTTCGCGTGACGCACAACTTTTCTTCCGC
>CAZNDX010000007.1:39433-43860 GCA_964572035.1 uncultured Methanosarcinales archaeon | reverse complement strand
GCGAGACGAGGCGCCATATCCATAACCTTCGCGTGACGCACAACTTTTCTTCCGCGATTAATAAGCTCAACAATAACTTTCAACTCAGTAATTCCGCCCTCATGGCTTCCGACAACCGTCGCGCGCTTCATAACAACAAGAGGACTTCTGAAATTGAAATAAGCAATAGTTCCCAAGACCAAAAGCAAGAACAGCCAGACAAGAGGGCGATAGTTGTAGACGATAACAAGAGTTTCTTTCTCGGCGACGCCAAGATTCACTTCCCAAACCATATCACCATTCTCGACGAAATAATCAGGAGTGCTCGCGATAAAAACGCGCTTGCCAAACCAAGCAGGAACGCGATAACGATGGACCATTTCACGATTACCCTCGTTAACCAAGGTAACAGTTTGAACATTTTTGAAAAACGAGGAATTGTCCTCAATGTAAGGAACAACGCCTCCAAACGGAACAACATCAAAAGGAACAGGAACCAAGTCAAACTGGTACGCCCTTTCCTGCTCTGGAACAACAATTGAAACGACAAGAGCGTCAGACTGCGCAGGAGTCTGCGGATTCAAATCAACATCAAAAGTCAAAGTCTTCTTTTCAAGAGGGCCAAGAGTTGTTGAGTAATCCTTGCTAACAACCGCTGAGCGAACTCGAACGTCAACCTGATTCAGCTCACGCCTGTTCTGATTCTCAAGCTCAAGCTTAATCTTCATACCTTGACGAGGGTCAACTTCTTTTCCAACACTGACAACTCCACGAACAGCCGGCAAATAATCAACATCCCCAGGGAACTGCGACTTAATCTCAATATACGCCGACTTTTTCACCTGCTCAAAAGAACCAGCGCGCTTGAAATTAATCGGCAAATTGTACGCTCCAGGGTTCAAATTAAGGGGCCGAACGATCAGATTCGTCTTTAAAACACCTTTAGACGGCACAAGAAGCGTCTTCTCCGCTCGAATATCCCAAGTGACATCGTTTGAAAAAACCTCAAATAACTCTTCCGCAGGAGAATTATGCGACAATTCAATCTCAAAAATGGCAGTCTCATTCGCCTTAATAGAGCGTTCGCTTGGGAACAAAGTTACGTCAAACTCGACAGCGGCAACTGACAGCGCGCAAAGCAGCGCAATAACAAACAACTTCCTCATTTTTCACCAATAAAAACGAACGTATAAGAAATTTATAAATGTAGCGTTTCAGAGAAAGTTTTTCGAAAAAAAGTTAGAGAAAAAAAGAAAAAGAAAAAATATGCCTTTAAGGCATTTATTGTGTTACAGCTCGAACAGTTACATCCGCTAGGGTTGTACCTGTTACTTCAGCTTCCATGCCGGCTACGCTCTTGATCTGGCCGGTCGCTACTGCACGCGCACCCTGTCTGGTGTTCAATGCACTGCGTCCGTTGACCAACAACGCGACGTTTCCGTTCGTGTGCTCAAAGAGCTTCACGATTGCCTTGTTCATAGGCACGGATTCGTAACATGGCTCTGGGTTGCCCAAGAGTGAGGCTGCGATTGGGTTTGCACATGGACCACCTACAACAACTGCGTTGTACATGGACACATCTGAAACTTCAGACGCTAGCTTCGCTGCACCAATCTGGATTGGCTGGACCTTCTCGACACCGCCGCCTTCGACAGTTGTCGTGGTGATCACGCCACCAGTAACGAATACACGCGCTCCACGCTGGGAAAGTGGGTATTCGATGGTGAGATCTTCCGCATCGTTTGCGTTGTCGTTGTCGAACAACTCAAAGAACACACCGTACGCGGATAACGCCTGGCTGATATCATCGTTCTCCTCGAGCTCCAATAGAGTGCTCCAGAAGTCCGCTGATTCGTTAACGATTCTGTTGATGTTAACTGTGTCAGGTGCTGCTCCTGTAATTTCGATGGTTATGTTCTCGTTGTTTGTCGCTTCGTCAAACTCCTTCGCAAGTGTGGTCAACGTTACGTTGAACATTGCTGAAGGTGCGCTTGAGTTTACGCAAGTTCCGTTTGAAGTGCTGCTCGCAGGAACGGAAATGTTTCCAGTTACTGTTGGCAATACCTGACAACCAAGTGAAAGCAAACCTTCGCCCTGGATACCGATTACGGTTCTGGTTAGGTTTGTAAGCACTCCGTCGCCGTTCAAATCAACAACGATTGTCGCATTGTTTGCTGGGTTGACCATAACCGCGTAGGTTATACCACCGACAACAAGCTGAGCGATGTTGGTTCCTGAAGTGTAAGTAACTTCACGGGTACCAGTACCGACGTCAGTGAATGTCAACTGGCGGTTTGTGCTGTCAACGCTGTCGAAACGCAATACGTGTGAGAAACACGTGTCGTCGTTTGTCGTTATATCACAGTTGCTTACGACAAAGAAGTCGTCGTCCTGGATATAATAGTTCAAGGTCGCTGACGCAGTGGCGAAGCTCAATGGAGAGGCTGCACCTTGAACAAACTCTGTGAACCAGAGGCTGTCATCGTCGTCACCATACTTGAAACTACCGTACACGTTTCCACTCTCGTTGCTTGCCAATGGGAAGTCAAAGAAGATACCTTCCTGGTTGGTAAACTCGAGGTCGTATTCGTCGTCACCAGCTGAGTCGATTCTGACTAGTGTGACACCAGTGTCCATAAGACCTTCGTATCTTATGTCCCAGTTTGGAGTCAACATTCCTTCAGGCTCGTCAAGCTGTTCACGCACACCAGTTCCTGGAGGCACATACATGTCACCAAGGACTGCGTCCGCTGTCAAGTTGTATTGAACGTTCTGGATTTCGTACACCGCACCAGTCAAGTCAGTTGTTGAACTGCCCGCCTGAGTGAACTGACCCAAGACGCGAACTGCGGAATCCTCAATGGTTTCCTCGTTCACTTCAGTGCCAGCACCCTGGAAGATGTTGTCTGATGTGTTGGTGTCACGGAATTCAACCTTGTATGCACCAAGGTAGAACTGAACGATGGACTTCTGGATGTCCTTACCAGTAGCCAAGATGTCTCGGATACCGATTTGGGTACCATCAGCCAAAACGTCAGTTTCTCCGTCTTCAAGCTCGTCAGTGATTTCTCCGTTGATTCGGAACTTTACTGAACCTTCTCCGCCCGCTGAGGTTTCGGAGATAACAAGGACTTCAACCTCGTATTCCTTACCGTCAACAACGAATGTTTGAGCGTCGTTTTCACCAAGGACTGCTGAAACCGCACCACCAATCAACTCAAGAGTCAATTGAGGAGTTATTCCCGCGCCGGTTGCGTTGGACGCTACAAATCCGTTTGCGAAAACATCTGTGTCAACCAATACGAATGGCTGACCCAAGATGGTAATATCTTCGTCTTCAAGGTCTTTCAAATCGTCCCCGTCCATTTCAGATTCAAGACCTTCTTCGAACTCAAGTTCCCACTGGAAGACTAAGTCTCCATCGTTAAGGAACAAGTAGTGTCCGACACGGTCTCTCTCGTCTTCAGCGAAGATAACTGCTCCGTGGTAAGCTACTGAACCATTGGTTGGAAGTCTCAAGTACTGGTTGTACTCTGTGCTTCCCTTGTCGGTAACTATCTGACCGCCCTTCAACATGTCAAGGTCAACTTCTGTCAAGGTCTCACGAACGTCTCCTAGTGACTCGCCGATTTCCAAAAGGTCTGAAGTAGAACCAATTTCTACCGCGTCACCTTCAACCACGAGCTGCGAAGGACCAGTTCCTGCACCTGCAGACTTGACAACTGCCATAGACTGCAAGCTCTGAATTATGTCCACTGCACCGATAACGTCCGCTCCGTCTGCCTGGTCACCTACGATAACCGCAAGGTTGGATGCGGGGGTGCCGTTCACGACGAATGGCGCTGGGTAGTCTGACAAGTTCGCCGCAGACGCTCCGAAGATCGTCGCACCTACCATTGTCAAGCCCATTCCTAAAGCCACCATCTTTTTAACCGCTTGTATTGCTTTCATCTAACAAACACCTCCGTGTTAGTGTGTTTTATTTGTTTTATTGAGGATATGGAACCAAAAACTAGCGAAGTATATTTAAAACTTTTGGAAAGAATGTACGACATACTTGTTCTTCGCATCTTTTAGTCCTCTTTTTTCCTCTGCTAAGCCCGCCTCGTCGGAAGACGATAACGTATCCTAGCGATTGTTGTGTATAAACCCCTGTTTGTTTATAAAACTTTCGTCCTACAAGCCGTACTTTTCCGTCGAGAATACATATTTTTGGCCGTGTTTGTTTTTAAAGGACCTCAGAATAAGGCGAAACGATTCCTTCCGCACATAATCATCATACGGACTTCAGGATTTTCTTTTCTCAACGCGTCATAAGTCGACAAATCCTGCTCGGAAGGCCAACACTCGTTGATTGGATGACTGTGCAAGTCTATAATAGCGCCTTCAGGACAGCCAACGCTTACCACGTGAAGAACATTCGCTCTCACAATTTCAGGAAAAGAAAC
>CAZNDX010000007.1:2710-39333 GCA_964572035.1 uncultured Methanosarcinales archaeon | reverse complement strand
ATGCGGCGGACAGGATTCGAACCTGCGAATGCACTAAGCAACTGGAGTCTAAATCCAGCCCGTTTGACCGCTTCGGTACCGCCGCGTCAATAAAAAAGAATCAACAAATAGAATATAAAGTTTTACTTCGCGCGAACAAGTCTCTTACGAGTGTTCTTCCAAGCGTAACCGCGTATTCTTGGGCTCTTGCCAAAACCACAGCTGGAACAAACTTCCTTCTGCATGTGATAGCTCGCTCTTCCGCATCTTCGGCACGGAATGTGCGAAGTGCCACGAGAACGCTTACCCTGAGAACCAGTACCGCCGTATCCCTTGCTCATGCCGGACTAATCAAGACAATGGTGTCGCCGCGAATAAACGCGTTGCCAAGCTTGCGCTTGACTTCACCGTCCTGACGCTCCTCCGTCTCGTCTAAAACTACGTTAATATGAATATCGAAAGCGCGAAGCGTACCAACATACTGTTTTCCGTTCTTGCATTCAACGATAACTTTCTTGTCGCGAGCGCGATTCAGCGCATCTAAAGGTCTTGCTTCCATAGTTGTAACACCCCTATAAGGTTGAATTCAAAAACCAAAGGGCGAGTATTTAAATGTTTCGAATGGGACGATGTTAGGCTGCACTTTCATACCAAGGGGACTTAACGCCCGTCCCCCTTTTCAACCCCTGACGCGTCTAAAATCCAAAAGACTTTCTTCTTCTGTGATGGTATTTAGCCGCCCATTTGATTATGAAGGGCAAAAGAGGAATTATGAGCAAAAGCCAAAGCCACCAATAACTTCCAGATTCTTTTTGAGACGCGGAAGTTTCGTTTGAAATTTCGCCTTGCTTAACTTCCTCTTTCACAGGCTCAACCTTTGGACGGTCGTCAGATTTGTCACAAACATCGCCAATGCCATCGCGGTCAGAATCATCCTGATTCACGTTCGCGTGAGCCGGACAATTGTCAGAAAAATCACCAACCTCATCCTTATCCAAATCACCTTCCTTTCTCGCCTGCAAACCATTATCATCGTAGAAAACGATGTACGCGTCAAAAATCTGAGGCCTCTCGCCCTTAACTCCGAGGTTGTTCGGAACGAAATTGTCAATCAAAAAAGTCACAAGCTCGCCGTTTTGAGAAAAAATAACAGTCCTGCCAAAAATATTCGGAGAACTTCCCTTAAGCCTTGTGCGCCGCACATCGTGAGACATCGCGTCAACCAAAACAATCTCTCCATTTGATTCTGCGACAACCGAGTTTAACTTGCCAAGCGACAAAGAATTCGCCTCAAGCTTCAAGTTAGCGGTTTTTCTCGTCTTAAAATCGTAAGCCCTCACAATTTTATCAGACATGTCGCCATCAGCGTTCAAATCAACACCAATCTGGCCTTCCTCAGTCAAGAAAAGCAAATACTCCCCATTGCGAACAGGCATTGAACCAACCGCCTTAAGATTAGTGAGCTCCTTTTTGTTCATATCATACTCGAAAATAATATCATCTTTTTTATCAGAATCATTGTTGATGTCTTCGTTTAATTCGGATTCCTTAACAGAGAACACAATATAATTAGAAAACACAAAAGGATAATCACCAGTCACGTTAAGCTTAGTTTTATGACCTAAACGAATTTCTGAAAACTCAATTCCGTCATTCGTTTCGTAAGCGGCAATAAAACCATACAAAGAAGGGTTGCTGCCCTGCGCGATAATTTTCTCCTGAGAACGCGCAACATCAAAACTCACCACCTGGCCGTCACGCTCAAACACAACATACTCTCCATAAAGAGAAGCGCCAGAGACGCTTAACGCCAGCAGTATCACCAATCCCAACACGCGCATACGCAAAGGTATGAGATATCTTAATTTAAAGCTTCTGTACAGGCGCGCAGCGAAAGGTTTTTAAACAGGTTAACTCGCCACACAATTATGGTCTTATCACAAAAAGGACGAGTAGGCGTAACGCCATCAGGCGGAAGATACAACGCCAACAGGAAAAGCCGAAAATACGAAATGGGCAGAATGCCAGCTCTAAGCAAAATAGGCGACAAACAAAAAATCAAAGTCGTCAAAGCGAGAGGCGGCTCAATAAAAATGAAGGCGCTAGTAGTTCACGTCGCGAACGTTCTTGACCCGAAAACAAAGAAGTTCACCAAAAGCGCAATCAAACAAGTTCTTGAATCAAGCGCGAACAGACACTTTGTCAGAAGAAACATCGTAGTCAAAGGAACAATAATCCAAACCGAAGCGGGCAAAGCGAGAGTAACATCACGCCCAGGACAGGACGGAACCGTTAACGCGGTTTTGGTTTAAGTTTTAATTTTCTAAATTCTAAATAAAAAATAAATATTTTCACGCGTTAACTTTTTTGTCGACGATAAATGAAAATAATTTTCACTGCTCAGTTAATTCTTCATAGTGAAAAATATTTTTGAAGAATATAGTTTAATTCGCAATATTGTTTAAATACTAATTCAACTCATAGTAGTTCATCACGTCGATAACCACAATATGTTGTGGTTTTCGTTGTTACTTTAGCGTGAATTGAACAAAAAAGGTGAATTTGATTTGAAATGCCCATTTTGCAACGACACTGAAAATTCTGTCCTTGACTCAAGACTAACGCCAGAGGAAGACAGCATAAGGCGCAGAAGAGAATGCTCAAAATGCCAAAGAAGATTCACCACTTACGAAAGAATTGAAATGGCCGACATCAGCGTTGTAAAGCGCGACGGAAGACGCGAGCCATTCTCACGCGAAAAAGTTCTCAAAGGAATAATACGCGCCTGCGAAAAAAGGCCGGTCAAGCGAGAGCAAATGGAACAGCTCGTAGACCAAATAGAATCACAATTGCGACAGTCCGACAAGATGGAAGTCAAAAGCCGAAAAGTCGGAGAAATGGTAATGGAACGCCTAGCCCAACTTGACGATGTGGCATACGTTCGCTTCGCAAGCGTCTACAAGAAATTCAAAGACGCGAAAGAATTCGTTGACGCTATAAAAACACTAAAAACAATAGAAGTAACACACGATTAAAGGAGGACATAAAATGACGCCAATAAAAAACGACACAACACAAACCTGGGACAAACCCCCATTCGGAAACATACCGCTCACAGAGAACCAGCGAAAAGTCATCAAAGACAAATACTTGCGAGACGACCCAAGCGTTGAAAACTGGCTATGGAACATAGCCAAAAACATCGCGCTCGCGGAACTACTCCACTCACGCGAAATCCCAAGAGACCAACTGCTGGCAGGCGTCAAATACACCCAAGAATGGGCTGAAGTTGGAAACGGCGAAACATCAGAACTCCTACTATTCCACTGGCAATGCAGAACACACGGCGAACAGGACCAAAACCACAAAAGATTCATTCAAAACATGTACAAAACTCTTGAAAGCAACCCAAGAGCAAGAGAAATCGCCCTAAAAGTCGCAAACCAATTCTACGACATGCTGGCGAACTTTGACTTTTTGCCAAACTCGCCAACACTAATGAACGCGGGAAGAGAACTACAACAGCTCTCAGCATGCTACGTCCTCCCAATCGAAGACAGCATAGAAGGCTGGGGAGACCTAGTCAAAAACACAATGCTCATCCACAAATCAGGAGGCGGAACAGGATTCTCCGGATGCAGAGTAAGACCAAAAGGAGACAAGGTCAAAAGCACCAAAGGAGTCGCGAGCGGATCACTATCCCCGTTCAGCATCATAAACTACGCCACACAAGAAGTCAAACAAGGCGGAACAAGAAGAGGAGCAAACATGGGAATCCTGCCATACTGGCACCCAGACATCTTCGACTTCATCAAACACAAAGCAGAAGAAGGAAAACTTGAGAATTTCAACGTATCGGTCGCGGTTGACTCAAAATTCATGAACGCAGTCAAAACAAACTCCGAAGTCGATCTCTTGAACCCGAGAAACAAAGAACCTGTCGGCAAAACAAACGCGAGAGAAATGTTCAACATGATATGCGACTACGCCTGGAAAACAGGAGACCCAGGAATGATATTCATCGAGACAATAAACAACTCGCTATCAAACCCAACACCAAAACTGGGAGAAATAGAAAGCACAAACCCCTGCGGAGAACAACCACTATTGCCATACGAACCGTGCAACCTTGGCTCAATTAATCTATCTAAGTTTGTCGTAATGGGAAAAATCGACTACGCAAGACTAGGAGAAGTAACCAAGCTCGCCACAAGATTCCTGGACAACGTAATCGACGTAAACAACTACCCAATCCCAGAAATCGAGCGAATAGCCAAAGGAAACAGACGCATAGGATTGGGAGTAATGGGCTGGGCGGAAATGCTTGCCCTGCTGGGAATACCGTACGACAGCGAACAGGCAATCGCGAAAGGACAAGAAGTAATGGAATTCATCAGCGCAAAATCCCTTGAAGCAAGCGAAGAACTCGCAATGGAAAGAGGGCTCTTCCCCAACTTCAAAGACAGCATCTATGACCAAAGCGGACAATTCGCCAGAGACTACGCCAAAGGAAGGCCAAGAAACTGCGCGAGAACAACCATCGCCCCAACAGGTACCATCGCGATATGCGCAGGACTCCAAGGCGGAGGAATCGAGCCATTCTTCGGCATAGCGTACACAAGATACAACGCGAAAGCATTAGACGCGCTGAAGAAAAACGAAACGCCAAACGAATCAGACGTCTTCCATGAAGTAAACCCCATATTCATGGGAGTCGCGGAAAAACACAACTTTTTCAGCATGAAACCAAACGACCTCTGGAAGAAAATCGAGGCAAACCACAACAGCGTGCGAGGAGTAAGCGAAATACCAGAGCAAATACAACAAGTATTCGCGTCAGCGCACGACGTCGCGGTAGACTACCACGTAAAACACCAAGCGGCGTTCCAAAAACACACCGATAACGGAGTTTCCAAAACAATCAACCTGCCAAACAGCGCAACAGTTGAAGACATCAAGGAAACATACATGAAATCCTGGGAAACCGGCTGCAAAGGAATAACTGTGTACAGAGACGGCAGCAAGAGCCACCAAGTCCTGAACATAGCTGAAAAGAAAGCTGACAAAAAAATAGAAGAGAAACAGAAAATAAAAATCGACCCAAGCGAAGGAGTCAGCTCGGTCTACTACCAGTTCGAAACAGGATACGGACCGGTGCACATCCACATCGACCACCACCAAGGGCAACCGACAAAAGTATTCACCAACATCGCCCCAATCGGAACCGAAATCGCGGGACTGACAAGCATAATGGGAATACTAATCTCCAAATATTTGGAAATGGGTGGAGAGGTAAACTCGCTGCGAAAGCACCTGAACAGCATCAAAAGCGACAGACCGTACGGCTTCGGACCAAAACGAATCGAAAGCATACCTCACGCAGTGAGCATGGCGCTAAGCAAGTTCCAATCACAGCACGGAACACTGCCAGGACAACAGCTTTTGACAAACGTACCTGAAAAAAAGGTTGAAGCAAGCAAACCGATGGTAACAACTTCCACAAAAACGGAAGAGAAAAAACACCAAGAACACTGTCCAAAATGCTACTCTCCAAACGTAGCCCACCTATCAGGCTGCTCAGGACCAACCTGCTACGAATGCGGATATTCTGAGTGCAGTTAAATTTATTTTTTATTTCTTTTTCTTAACTTATCTGATGACCGCACCAAGGGCACTTAATATGGTCAAACTGCTCAACCTTTAAAGAAAACTTATAATTGCATTTCTCGCATCGAAAATCTGTTTTTGTCATTCTCAACACCTTGCCAATCAACAAAAAAGAAAAAAATTTGGGAAAAACCCTCATAACACCGCGCAATTACTTTGCTGGTGGAACTTGTGTGTTCTTGTCCTTCTTGCTCATCTCAATCCACCTCCAAGAGCTTTTGGCCCTTCACCAAACAAACAGCAAATTCTCAAAATCCAATTATAAACATTTCCACCGTCAATAGAAACGCGAAAAACAAGCCAAAAAACAAGGCGCAAAACGCAGTACGGCTGTTTTCAAAATAGCCCAAAAACTAAAACAAAGGGAGAAAAAAGCTCAGATTGGTAAATAAAGGAAGAAAAACAACGGAAGAAAATGGCTCGTTTATAAAGAACCACAACTTTTAATTATATCGACGACATTACCGACGATATGAGCATAGCGACAAAAACAGGTGACAAAGGGGAAACATCACTACTTGGAGGAAAGCGCGTCAAAAAAACGGATGCGAGAATAGACGCGTACGGAACGATTGACGAGTTAAACGCCGCGATAGGCGTTTGCATGACTAAAATACACTACAAAGAAATCAACACAGTACTTTCAAAAGTTCAAAACGACTTGTTTAGGATAGGCGCGGAACTTTCTTCTCTCGGAACAGACACGAAAATCAACATACCAAAAATAACAGACAAACAAATGAAGTATATTGATGAAGCGCTAATTGACGTTGAAACATCACTGCCAGTACAAAAAGAATTTATTTTGCCTCGCGGAACAGAATCAAGCACGCTGCTACACCTCGCGCGAACAATGTGCAGACGAGCCGAAAGAGCCACAATAAGGTGCGAAGAACACAACGTTAGCCCGCTGCTAATTCAATACTTGAACAGACTTGGAGACTTGCTGTTTTTATTCGCGCGAAAAGAAAACCAAGGATATGAACAGCCAGTAACGTATGAATAGCGAAAATTTTCTTGAACGAGAAAAAGCAAAAGAGCTTCTGGGAAAAACCTTTGACCCGTGCAACATCTGCGGAATGCCAATGGTCGCGAACAAATGCAAAATAACCTGTTATAACTGCGGATTCAAAAGGGACTGCTCGGACAGCTAAATATTTAAATAATCCCAGAATTAACATAAATCGGGGGAAATATGCAGGAGAACACAAAAGAGGTCGTTCTCACTTACGAAACTCTATACGAGCTACTTCGCAAGGAAAAAGCGCGACCAGAACTTGGCAAATTGGATGAAAACTTCCTACGCGACGCGCTAAACTATTTGAAAGAAAAGCAACAGGCGTACGACGATAATCTGGCGAAAAACGACATCTTCTCCCAAAGCGAAAGAGACAAACTCCACATCCAAATAACGAACATCCGCAAAATAATCCGCGACCTATACGACCTTCGCGAAAGAAAAATATTAACTATGGCAGTCAACCACTCGAGAACAGGGGCGTACATCTCAGACACAGCGCACCTGCAGCCGTCAGAACAAGACATGTTCAACGCCACCTGCACAATTCTCAAACAATACAGAACAGGGGTGCTACACCGATTGCTGGAACTCCGCGAACCGGACATCATGCCGGCAATACTTCCAATTCCCGGCGAAAAAGAAACCGCGAAGGAAGAAACTATTTCTGAAAACAACATCAAAACCGTGCGCTTTCTAGACACGGTAGACCAGTTTGTAGGCGAAGAGCTGGAAACATACGGACCCTACAATCCGAACGATGTTGCAAGACTCCCCCAAACCCTTGCAAACATACTCATAGAACAGGGAAAAGCCGTAGAGAACAGCCCCCAACAGTAAGCTTTTTAAACCCCTTCTCGTCCCACAAGACTATGAAGCTTCCAAAATCACGAAAGAAGTATTGCCCAACGTGCAAAAAGCACACAGAACACAAAATAATCGAGGGCAAAAAGAAAACTAGAGGAAGCGCTCACCCGCTATCCTGGGGTTCAAAAGTCCGCATCAAAGGACGAGGACACCTAGGAGTAGGCAACCACGGCAAATATTCAAAACCGGCAATCACCAAATGGAGAATGGCCGGAAGAAAAACATCCAAAAAAACAGACTTAAGATTCCAATGCGGCGTCTGCAAGAAAATGCACGCGACAGCAGGCGGCGGATTCAGAGCGAGAAAAATTGAGTTCAAACAATAAAGGTGCAAAATGAGAAACAAAATGCGCGAATCAACGGCAAAATTTGTCAAGCTACGCTGTCCAAAATGCAAAAACGAACAGATAATTTTCGGCAAATGCTCAACAGCTGTCAACTGCCTGGTCTGCAGCACACTGCTCGCCGAACCAACAGGCGGAAAAAGCAAACTGAAAGCAAGAGTTCTAGAAGTATTACAATAAATTTTTAATTTCTTAAATTAAACAATTCTTAATGGTCAGAATAAACCTTCTAAAACCCAAACAATTAACGGACCAGCACTTAATAGCAGAATACAACGAAATACTAATGCTCTTCGGCCACGCCAAAAAATTCCCAAAAATAAACAAAATGCCCAATGACTACTGCCTTGGCAAAGGACACATCACGTTCTTCAAAAACAAATTGCTATATCTGAAGAAAAGACACGAAGAACTCAAAAAAGAAATGAAACAACGCAGATACGCCACAAACAAGACCATCGATTTGAAACTTTACGACCAGGCTCTCGCCAAAGACTGGAAGCCAAAAGAATGCGACAAGGAACTAATAAGAAAAAGAATCACTGAAAAACTAAAGAAAAAACCAGAATATTACAGATATTACGGGGAGAAAAAGCCAATACAGTTCCTAATTCAACTATTGAAAGCATAAGCCACAACCTTTTTAAACGCCCTGCGTTCTTATCGTCAATATGCTATTAAAGAAAACAGGATTTCCGCAGGATGAAGAGTTCGTTCTATGCACAGTCACGGGAATAAACCCCCACTCAGTATTCTGCACGCTTGACGAATACGGCGGAAGAACAGGAATGATACATATCTCTGAGATCGCGCCGGGAAGAATCAAAAACATCAAAGAGCACGTCACAATCGGCAAAAAAATAGTCACAAAAGTCCTCCAGACAAACAAAGAAAGAGGACACATCGACCTCTCGCTCAGAAGAGTCAGCGAGATGCAAAAAAGAGCCAAGCTGAACGAAATAAAACAGCAACTGCTCGCCGAAAAAATAATTGAACACGCCGCAAAACAACAAGGCGCTTCGGTGCAGCAAATCTTTGACAAACTCTACGAAAAACTCGCGCCAGAATTCGGAACAATATTCTCAGCTTTTGAGCAGGCAGCGCACGACAAAATAAATCTTGAAAACATAATTGACAAAAAACTCGCAAAAGCGCTAACTGAAGCAATAAAAACAAGAATAAAACCCCCAGAAGTCAGAATATCAGGCACACTGCAACTATCATCATACCAGCCGGACGGCGTGCAGGAAGTCAAAGACTGCCTCGCAAGCATAACAGCATCAGGAGCAGGAGTAAAATATCTAGGCGCGGGAAATTACCTGATTGAAGTCATTTCAGAAGACTACAAAACGGCAGAGAAAAAACTACGCGAAGGACTAGAAGCCAGCGAGAAATTCGCCAAAAAGCACGACATGCCGTTCAAGTGGGAAAGAAAAGAAGAGTAAATCATGAAACACATTCTCAGGACAGAAAGCGGAAAATTCACAATGCAGGAAAAATTAGATGGAGAAAAAGCCGAAACAACCAAACCGCCGCGATATTCTCCTGACAAATACGCCAAATACCGCAAAGAAGCAAGAAAAGAAGAATTAACCGCGAAAGGACTTCTATGATTTGCGTTCAAAAAACAAAACACTACAGCTTCAAATGCGGAAAACTAGCCAAAGGATGCGAACAATGCGTCCTCGGAAGAAAACTAGTCATATTCGTAACAGGAAGATGCGCGCAAAGATGCTGGTACTGCCCAGTCAGCGAGCACAAATACGGCACTGACGACGCATACGCCAACGAATGGAAAATAGAAAATCCAGAAGATCCATACGAACTAATCAGAGAAGCGGAACTAACCGGCGCGAAAGGAGCGGGAATAACCGGCGGAGACCCACTCGCCAACATCGACAGATGCGTCAAATACATAAAAATACTCAAGGAACGATTCGGGAAAAACTTTCATATACACCTTTACACCCCCCTTCAGCTCGTAACAAAAGAAAGACTAGACAAACTATACCAAGCAGGACTTGACGAAATACGACTCCACCCAAATCTCGAGGACAAAACACTCTGGCCAAGATTGGAACTCGCGGGCAAATACCCTTGGAAAAAAGGAATAGAAATACCCGCAATACCCGGGTATGAGCAAAAAACGAAGGAATTAGTCGACTTCGCTGCAGGAAAAATAGACTTTCTAAACCTAAACGAACTTGAACGCTCGGACACAAAAACAGCGCACTACAAACTTGACGAAAAAGGATTCGAACAAAAAAATAACATAAGCTACGGAATAAAAGACAGCGTCAAAATGGCGCTCGAAATCATAAAATACGCGAAACAAAAAGGAATACCAACACACGTCTGCACGGCAAAACTGAAAGACGCGGTCCAGCTCACAAAAAGAATACAGCACAGAGCCAAAGAGGCGTCCCTGCCATACGACATAATAACGGAAGAGGGACTTCTAATAAGAGGGTGCGCGTACTTGCAGGAAATAAAACCAGGACTTGATTACAAAAAAAATTTGGCAAACGCAAACGAAGAAACAATCAAAAAATTAGGAGAATATGAGAAAAAAATCAGAGCGCTAGGAACGACAAACACATACGTTGACTCTAAAAAATGCAGAATAATCATTCCAGCGGAATTCGCGAGAACGCACGCAAGAGAACTCAAAAAAATCGGACTCGCCCCACACATAATTGAAGAATACCCGACAGCTGACGCAATAGAAACGACAGTAGAGCCGTTATAAACATTTAAATACTCACTTAGGCTAATTCTAACATAAAAAAAGAGGAAAATGGCAAAAATACTAGCGCTGCGAGCGAGACAAATTCTAGACAGCAGAGGAACGCCAACAATAGAATGCTCGCTAAAAACGGAAGACGGAACATTCGTGTCCAGCGTTCCAAGCGGCAAAAGCACAGGAACACACGAAGCCAAAGAATTAAGGGACGGGGGCAAAAAATATTTCGGAATGGGCGTGGAGAAAGCAACACACAACATAAACACCACAATCTTCCAAAAAATAAAAGGAAAAAACCCAGAACGCCAAGAAGAAATCGACGAAATAATGAGAGAACTTGACGGAACACCCGACAAGCGCAAACTTGGCGCCAACGCAATACTCGCCGTAAGCGTAGCAGTGTGCAAAGCAGGAGCGGCGTCCAAAAAAATACCGCTCTACCAACACATCGCGAACATCTCAGGAAACAAAACTTTGAGAATTCCGACTCCATCTTTTAATGTAATAAACGGCGGGGCGCACGCAGGAAACAAACTGGACATACAGGAACACATGATAATGCCAATCAAGGCAAAAACATTCTCCGAAGCGTTGGAAATCGGCGCGGAAATATACCACGCCCTCAAAAAAAGACTGGAACACGAACTCGGAGCGCAATCAACAAACGTTGGAGACGAAGGAGGATTCGCCCCACAAATGAACTGCGCCCTAGACGCATTTGACGCCATAATGGACACAGCCCTATCACTGAAATATCACGACAAAATCTCTCTCGCCATCGACGCCGCAGCCACGGAACTCTGGAACGGCAAACACTACAGAATTGAAGGAAAAGAACTCACATCATCTCAACTGCTTCAATTTTACGAAGACCTCTGCGACCAATACCCATTTCAAAGCATAGAAGACCCCTTCCACGAGGAAGCGTTCAAAGACTTCGCGAACATCCACAAAAAATTACCAATACAAATCGTCGGAGACGACTTGCTCTGCACAAACCCAAAACGAATACGAAAAGCGGTTGACAACAAAAGCTGCAACTGTCTTTTACTCAAAATAAATCAGATAGGAACAATAACAGAAGCGTTAAACGCGGCAAAAATAGCCAAAAGATACGACTGGAACATAATGGTATCGCACAGAAGCGGAGAAACAAACGACTCATTCATCGCCGACCTTGCTGTCGGCCTCGGAGCTTCGCAAATAAAAGCAGGAGCGCCAGCTCGCGGAGAAAGACTAGCTAAATATAACAGATTACTTGAAATAGAACAAGAAACAGGAGCTAAATATGCCAAACTATCTTGAATTCGCCGTTAAACTGGCCAAAGAAAGCGCGCGCATACTTCTCAAAATGCAGAAAAACGCGCGAATAATCAACGACAAAGGAAAAGGCGACTTCGCGCTTGACGCGGACATCGCTTCAGAAAAATACATCATACGCTCAATAAAAAAGAAATTCCCAACACACGCCATACTAACTGAAGAAACAGGAGACATGCGAGGCGACTCAGAATACTTGTGGATAATAGACCCGCTTGAAGGCACTCTGAATTATTCACGCAAACTTCCAATCTGGGCGGTAAACATAGGACTATTCAAAAACGGAAAACCATACTTGGGCGTCGTGTACGCTCCAATACTTAACGAGATGTTTGTCGCTGAAAAAGGAAAAGGAGCGACATTAAACGGCAAAAAAATACAAGTAAGCAAAGAAGACAACCCTCTAAAAACACTGCATGCGATATCAAACGTAAGATCACAACTATCAATCAGCCCTCACGTTCAAAGAGACTTTGGATGCTGCGGGATAGAAATGAGCTACGTCGCCTGCGGAAGATTTGGAAGCAGAATAAAACTGCACGGCTCAGACCCATACGGCTACGGAGCGTCAAGCATCATAGTATTAGAAGCCGGCGGAAAACTAACAGACTCGCACGGAAAACCCTGGACGCTTCATTCAGATGGAGCCATAACTTCAAATGGAAAACTGCACAACAGAATGCTTGGCTTAATCAATAATACTTCTTAAACACGTTTCTCTTATCAAAAGCCAAAAGAACGTTATTTGGAAGCAAAATAGGCTTCCAGTTTTTCTTTAACGGTTTTTTCACATTCTTTTTAGAACCAACATCAACAGAATATTCAAAATAATCATCATAAGGCATCTCCCACTTCATCATTTTCTCAACTGACGCGTTCTCAAAATAACGCCTAAACGGACGCATACTATTGCCGTGCGCGCTGATGGCCACGCTAACCTGATACCTCTTCATAAACTTGAGAAGGTCGCGGATAAAAGGCAATACCCGTTTCTCAACCATTTTAATGCTCTCTCCCTTTGGCGGAGGGTAATTGTACGAACGATGATACTTGTCAAACAATGCCTTGTTGTGTTTTTTTACAAAATCAGCGTGCGAACGCCCTTGCAACTCGCCATAACAACGCTCCATCATACGGTCATCGCGCAAAACAACAGGATTATGATGTTTCAGAACCGCTTTTAGCGTGTCTTTAGAACGGCTAAGCTTAGTCTCAAACGCGACATCAATTTGCTTATTTTTCAAAAGTTTCGCGATAATTTTCGCGTCACTCTTACCCTTCTGAGTTAGATTAGAATCAAGCCAGCCAGTAAAACGCTTATCCCTATTAAAACGCGTCTGGCCATGCCTAAACAAGAAAATTTTGCATTTCATAAGTTCATCAGCATCAAAGCGCCAACGCCAATAACTACTGCGACAACGACAAGAATTGAGTATAGTTCAAAAGCCTCCATAATTCACCTCAAGAAAAATTAAAAAAAGAAAAAAGAAAAAATTTATTGCTGGTTGTTGTCCCAAACGATACCTGAACTTCCGTATCCGGTGTTCAAGCCCATTGAGATTATACCACACGCTTTGCCCATTGACTCAGAGACTTTGGCATCGTATGGGTCAACAGCTACTACTGACTGACCTGCTGAGCCGTATCCGCCTGAGTTCTGGATTCTACTGCGTGAAACATCTCCTGTGCACCATGCCTTAATGGTTGATCTCATCAAGCCCTGCATTTGTGCGTATGAGCACTGGTCAGGACTGCTTGTGAAACTCATTCCTGCAATTGCATCTGGGTAGATGTAACATGAGTCACCAGTTCTAACAGTTCCTTGGTTGTCGTACGCTTGGAACGCAACCGCTGGAGCCTGTGTCAAGACTCTGTTGTAGTGAGCTGGGTTAGAGACACCACGGTCTGGGTTGATACCGCCGTATGATGTACCTGATGTTCCCGCGCTACCATAGTTTTGAGCGGAGAACTCGTCAACGACACCTGAGTCCGTCGCTTCGTACGCTCGACCTGCGAACGCACGCGCGTATGGGTCATATATGCCCTTGATCGCTCCACCGTACTCCTTTACACCTGGGACTGCGAATTCACCGACCGCCTTGCGCGCGCCCGTAAAGAGCAACACAAGACCGACTACGGCAATAATCGCGACTATGCCCAGAATAACAAGCGCGATTCCTTTTCCACTTTCTTCTGCCACAACCGATCACCTCGTTTAGTTGTTTGGTATTATCGTTTGAATGTGCTATGCACATTCCGATTTATATACTTTTTGTTTTGACAAAACGGTTTCCCGCTTTGCCGTACCTATGAAATTAAACAAAACAAAATAAAAAAATTAACCTGTGTAACCCGCGACACCGCCCAACATTGAGCGCTGGTCATCAGCTAAGTAAACGCAGACACCTGGTTTACCGTCGCCTGGGTCAACAACCATATAACCTTGCATTCTGTACCAGGTCGCTTGGTCATCGTTCAATGAAACACGGAATCCGTTGACACCGCACTTTGTCATAACCGAAGGAATTTCTCCGATTGGGTTGCCGGTTGGGTTTCCGTAATAATTCCAGTGAGTTTTAACATTCCAGTTCTGCTGGTTCGCAAGGAAGTTATCCATGTCACCAGGGATGTTCCTTGGTGTCGCGACTCCGTCAGCCCAGTATGGGAAGGCGTTTCGGTCAGCTCGCGCATCTCCACCGTAAATCTTTGGCGCAGCCGCAACATAACTTCCAGTTGACGACTTGCTTGCCGTGAATAATAGAACCAAGCCAACGACTGCAATGATAGCTACTATTCCAAGTATAACCATTGCAATGCCTTTGTGATGTTCTGCCATTGTTTCACCTCAATTTTGCTACTGATATAGACAAAAGTATACTGCTGTGGTATTTAAATCTTCCGCTCGGCATGTACGTACTCGCCTATTAAAAGCCACACGACAGCGACTGAAATCGCCGAATCCGCCACATTAAACACGGGCCAAACGCCCACGCTAATGAAGTCGATTACCCCGCTATATAATAGTCTGTCAATCAAATTGCCAAGAGCGCCGGCAAAAACCAGAGCTGAAGGTGCAACGTACCAGTTCTTGAAAGTTCTATACTTCCACGCAATATAGACACACACTATGACTGCCAAAACAGCGAAAATTACCTGCGCGTTCTTGAACACACCAAACAAGGCGCCAGTGTTCGTTATATGAGTCAAGGAAACATATGGAAGCAGGTCAATTGAGGAATGCAAGGGAATAAACTTGAGAACTAACAGTTTTGTAATTCTGTCAAGCAGCAAAACACCCAGCGCAATGGACCAAAAAACTACATTCCTCGCCATCGTTCCTTATACGGGTGCTCTTCGCGCTCAATTCTGTCAAGACGCTGCATAATAGTCTCAAGCTGAGCTTTTATAGTGTCAAGCTTCGCTGAAAGAATCTGAAACTGCTGATCCTGCGACATAGACTGCTGGAACTGCTGGCGCTCTCCGAAAGATGCAGGAGACTGAGCACCAAATTCAGGGGCAGGCATCGGAGGCATTTGAGGGCCGGAAGCGCCAAATTCAGGGGTCTGAGCCATGCCTTCCTGATGAAGCTGAGCGTCAATTAAATTTGGAGAATTGTGCTCCTCTTTTTTCTTGAACAAATCCAAAATACCCATAAAACGGTAGAAGGGAACTCAGTTTAAAAAAGTTATCTTACATATCAACTTGAAAATAAAGAAGCCGATTGTCGAACAACTGCCTTTGCTTCGCGGGAATAACTGCAAACATATCACGAGATTTTGGAATTTCTTTCTTCACTTCAATTGGAATTGGCAAAAGTTCGTGGCTGTTTGAATTCAAAATCTTATTCATATATGGCAAACGAGCGTGGGTGCAGCAATTTTTTTCGTGAACTCTTTGAATATAGCGAATTCCCTTCTGCATCGACGACAAGAGAATAGAATAAACGTCTTTTCTCTCCAAATTTTTCACTGAAAACGATCTTGGATTGAGGCGCACATCATCCCATTTTGTGATTCCGGCGCCAACGAAAAAATAAACGGCCTCCCACAAATTCAATGATGAAACAACCTCTGAAGGCAAGTCAATATTTTTCATTCCATAATAAACGCGCTGGGCTGGCTCAGTAGTAAGCGAGTTGTAAATCTTTGAGCCAAGAGCAAGATAACCGAGATTTTTCTCAGAAGGTTTTCGCACAATAGATTCTAGGCGTTTTCCGATATATTTTGTCAAGCCATATTTGCAAACAGGAATATTTTGCTTATTCTGATAAGGATTAAACCTCAAAGGCGTAACTAGCTCAGAAATAACTTTCGCGCGCGTTTCTTCAGAAAGACCTGCGCACCTCTCTTCCAGTGTAGGCATTGCCATAGACGATAAACCTGATTCGCCATTTATAAATCTTTCTATTTTTACCACTTAAAGGGGACTATGAAATTACGGTGAAATATATAAGCCCTAAACAAGGCAAAAAGGGAAATGAAACTGCAAGCAAAAAACTTCAATTTAGCGCACACCCTGGAATCAGGGCAATTCTTCCGCTACCAAAAAATAGGAAACTGGTATTACTGCTGCGAACGCGACAAGCTGTTCAAAATAAAACAAACAGCAAACGAAGTTGAATTTGAGGGAACAACAAAAGAACACATCGAACAACTGTTCGGACTCGGTCAAAACTACGAAAACATTTTGAAAAAACTAAAAGGGGATAAAACTCTCCACGACGCGATAAAAAAATACAGCGGACTCCGTGTAATGAAACGCGACCCATGGGAAACTCTCATTTCTTTTCAGTGCAGCATAATGAGCAACATAAAAAAAATACAGCTCAACATGAACAAAATCGCGGAAACGTTTGGAAAACCATTGGTTTTGGACGGAATAACAATGCACTCGTTTCCAAATCCAGGGGAAATAAACGATTTACAAAAAATAAAAGACTGCAAAACAGGATTCAGAGCGAAATACATTCATGCGGCAAATAATTTAGTTGACGACAAAAAAATGGAAAAGTGGAGCGAACTAGAATATGAAAAACTTGTCGAGGAACTTGACAAAATACCCGGAGTCGCAAGAAAAGTGGCGGACTGCGTCGCGCTGTTCGGATACGGACGGGAAGAATCATTTCCAATAGACGTCTGGATGGAAAGAGCGATGAAGCCATATACCGAACACACCAAGCACGAAAAAATACTAGAAGTCGCGCGAAAAAGATGGGGCGAACACGCGGGATACGCCCAGCAGTTTTTGTATCACAGCATAAGAAACACTAAATAAAAGAGATTTTCAACTCCTTCGCGTAGAAACTTCTCAGCAAATCAGGACCAATCGCCCTCGAGCCAATTCTCACTTCATACTTGCCAACATCAAGGAAAACCTCAGTCCTTCCAGAAAATGAAGCGAAACAGCGATTCTGCTGCTGAGCCTGCTCGTCAATAATTGAAGAAACAAACCAGTCGCCCTTTCTATAAATCTGAACTCTCGCCCACTCGCTCGCCTCAACATCGGCAGAAATAACAACAGTTACAGGACGGGTAACTTCAAACTCAACCCACCTCTCAGTAACCCACTGCTCAGAACTGACAAGACAGGAAATCTGCCAAGGCAAGGAAACAGACTTGGTGTCCACACCTTGCTTCTCGCAGTCAGTGTATGAAAGACAGTCGTTAAAGCACTGCGTGATTTTTAGAGACGCCCCAAAAGTTTCATTCACAGAGCACTCACCGTCCTTCACCAAATAAAATTCAGGCCTCGGAGAAGTTCTGCACGCGCCGCTCTCACAGCCAAACTCGCAATCCAATATATCAGCAACAACATTATTGTTTTCGCATGAATACTCCGCAACTTGGTCAAGAGGCACTCGGATTTTCTCTTTTTCCGAGAATAGACAGGAATCATAAACATCATCAGTTCCATTGAAAACTCTTCCGCGCGCAAACTTGTCAACACCGCCGTCATCATCAACACAAGAAACAACCTCGGAAACAACAACTTCAGGCTCGACAACTTCCTCAGAAACAATATCAACAGGAATTTGCTCAGTTAAGTTGGAAACTTCAGTCTCAACAATAACAGGAGCGCAAGAAACCAACAACGCAAGGAACAAAACCCTCCACATGACGCCTCAAAATAACAGACACGTATATAAACATTCAGTTCGTGAACAAACAAAATGACCAGCCACGAGCAAATCGACAAAACACTCGCGATTCTCAAAAAAGAACAGCAAATAACAACAATGCTGGACAGACTAAGCGAAAGATACGGACCGTTTCAAGTTTTAATCAGCACAATACTGTCCGCCAGAGCTAAAGACGAGACAACAGAAGTAATAGCTGAACAACTTTTCAAAAAATATCCCGACGCCAAGTCTCTAGCCCGCGCCAAAAAAGACGACGTGATAAAAATAATCAGGAAAATAGGATTTTACAACGCCAAATCAAAAAACATAATCGGCACTGCGCAAAAATTATTGGACGACTACAACGGAAAAGTGCCGGACAAGCTGGAAGAACTGGTAAAACTGCCAGGAGTCGGAAGAAAAGTCGCCAACTGCGTGCTGGTTTACTCTTTTGGAAAAGACGCAATACCTGTAGACATACACGTCCATAGAATATCAAACAGACTTGGATGGGTAAAAACAAAAACTCCTGAGGAAACTGAGCAAAAACTTGAAAAAATAGTGCCGCGCAAACACTGGCAGGCGCTCAACGACACGTTCGTCTCCCACGGAAAAACGATATGCACGCCAATAGGACCAAAATGCTCGCAATGCCCGATATACAAATACTGCAAAAGAATTGGAGTTGCCAAACACCGCTAAACATATAAAACAAAACAAATTAGCACACAACTATGGTAAACATGCTGAAAGTCATCGGCGCGATTGTCATTCTTCTGGCAATTATCGCCCTCGCCCTCTTCGGAAAAAAAGCACTCCGAGTATTCATATTCAAAACAGCCACAGCACAAAATACAGAAGGACTCTGGCTTGAAATAATAACGGCAGGATTGACCGTTATAATCGCCCTCGCTTACTACATTCAAAACGAGCCGGCGGCAGACCCGTTCATGTGGACAGGACTTTTAATTTTCATAGCAGGATGGGTATTCCAATTCGTCAACAGAAAACATTTGGGAGACGACACAACATACGAAGAAAGATTAAAATCAGGATTTGACGCGGCGCAACTCGGAATCTACTCAAAACTAAGACATCCAAGCCAAAGCGCGCTAATTGTGATATTGCTCGGATTCTCTCTCGCGCTTGGGAGCATATGGGCCTGCGCGATGGTACTGTTTTTAGTATTGCCAAGCGCAATGTACAGAGTCAGCCAAGAAGAAAGAGCCCTGTATGAAAGATTCGGCGAAAGATGGATAGAGTACAAAGAAGAAACAAAAAGAATGATACCATACGTTTTCTAAATCACAACCAATATAAAGGAACAAAGTGAAATAATAACGCAATGGCAAAAAAGAACGTTGAAAAATCAAAAATCACTGGGTGGCAAATTCTCGGAACAACCTGGAGAGTAATAAGCGCCCTAATAAGCGTTTTCATGTTCCTGATTTTCATAATGATTCTAGCCAGCTTTGCGTCTCTATTCGTTCCATCAGAACTTGAAGCCGGAAACGTCGCAGTAATACCAATAGACGGAATAATAACAACCGACGGACCAACAACCTGGGCAACAGGCGTTAAAAGCACAACGATTGTTGAACTAATCGAAAAAGCTGAAGAAAAAAGCGAAATCAAAGCAATACTACTCGAAATAAACAGCCCAGGTGGAAGCCCAGTGGCAACTGACGAAATCGCGCAGGCCGTCAAGAAGGCTGAAAAACCAATCATCGCAGTCATACGCGAAAACGGAGCATCAGGGGCTTACTGGGTCGCGACAGCAGCCGACAAAATTTACGCCAACAGAATGAGCATCACAGGAAGCATCGGCGTAAAAGCAAGCCATCTAGAATTCGCGGGACTAATGGCTGATTACAACATCACATACAGAAAACTCATCGCAGGAAAATACAAAGAAGCAGGCTCTCCTTTTGTTGAGATGACACCAGAAGAAGAAAAAATGTTCCAAAAACTCCTGGACACGCTTCATAACGAGTTCATAACAGCGGTCGCAACAAACAGAAATATGAGCAAACAAAAAGTAACAGAACTCGCGGACGGATTCGTCTATCTTGGAAGTGAGGCAAAAGAACTGGGACTTGTGGACGAACTTGGAACAAAAGAAGACGCTTTGACACACATTGAAAAACAGCTCAACATCACTGCAGAGCCGGTAACATACAAGAAAAAAGGAACATTCTTCGAAGAACTAAGCAGCGTCAGCGCGAACAACTACTACAACATAGGACGCGGAATGGGAAGCGTATTCACACAAGAAACTAGCGCGACATTCTCATAATATCCCCAACGGAAATATTATGCTCCTTCACCGAGCCGGCATTAAGCTCAACAACAAATTTTGAATTTTTTCCTGAAGGATAAGTGCCGCAAGGGTCAGCCTTGCACGGAGGAATATCTTCTTTAACGTCAACAACCACAAAATTCTCATCAATAAAAATCATATCAAGAGGAATAAGTGTATTCTTCATCCAAAAAGTTCTTGGAGCCGAGTCACCAAAAATAAAAAGCATACCTTCATTCTCAGGCATACTCTCAACAAACATCAAACCTTTTTGCAAATCTTCTGGCGTCTCAACGACCTTCACAAAAAACTTTGAATCACCAAACTCAACAAAAGGCTGAGAATCTTGAGGCAAACAAGCGACGAGAAAAACCAACAAAACAAAAAGTAATCTCATTTTGTCGAATTCTGATGTTTTAAACCCATGCCGCTCATCCAAATGGGAGTCTCATAAGCTGACTTTTCCTTCTTCAAACTGAAAAGACCAGCGTCAATAAGGTCATCAAGATTCACCATATTAACCGCCTGATCAGGAATTCTCGGACAGGCAGTATTAACCCAAAAATCAATGAAATTAAAATTCTCAAACTCACCCATATTCATCTCGTCGCAGGCGAACAAAAACCACTCCTTGTCCTTGCTCTGCATCATCTCTTTTGCCCTCGCAAGATTCTTCTGACCCATCTTAGTTGAAACAATAATGCCAACAGTCTTCGCCATTATAAATTTTGAAATTTGACCGTCCTTTCTCTTCATCCAACTATCAACACGCTCCTTGGGAAGCTCCCCCAGCTTTTGAGCGGTGGGATTCCACAACCAAACCGGCTTCTTGGTTTTAAGAGCTACCTGAACAGGATGGAACTCACCTGAGCCGACAAAAAGCCACGCGTCAACCTGATCGTTGATTTTTTCGGCCTCGCTCGCGTTGCAGCCAAGAACCTGGCCGGCAAGCTTCGCTTCTTTCAACTGACTTATCACATCGCCAATCTTATGCATATGCTGAATCGTGGTCACAACACCCCACTTTTTTTGAGGCAACAGCTTCAGCAAATTAGCGGGAATCCTAATGTCAATGTTGCTCTTCGCGTGAACATGCATAAGCTTCATACATACAAAAAGCCAAAATACGGTTTAAAAACCTTGTGGAAACTCTTTAAATAACTGACTTTGAGAAAAACAAACAATGAGAAAGGACATAGAAGACAGGGCAAACGCGCTATTCGCCGAACATATGGACCTTCCGCCGGTTTACGACGCCCTCATAAAAGAGGGAAAACTGGTAACTTATCCTCAGCTCGTAGAATACTTCAACGACTCACCTCTCGCGAAAAAACTACCTCTTGACGAAAAATATCGGGATTCAAGGAAAAAATACTCAATAAAGAAACGCCTCCCTTTAAAGGAACGAAGCTCAACAAAATTGAAAAATAAACAAAAAGAAACGTTCTTTCCGCAAAAATCAGAAAAACAAACTTGCGAAACAAATTTTGACGGCGAACAAAACATCTCAAACAACGAAAAAATCAGAGAAGAATTTTATTTAACGCTGTTAAAAATTCTCCAACACAAGGCAAAGGAGCAGGGATGGGCATATGAGCAGGCGATATTTTATGACGGACTAACAAAGAGAATATTCAATTTTGATAAAACAGTAGAAATACTTGAATCATACATAACAAGGGAAAAATTAAAATTTCCATTCAGTGTTCAAGAAATATCCATTGAAGCGCACACAAATCAAAACACGGTCAAAAGAATACTCAGAAAATTAAACCTTCTTCCGGAAAAGCCGCTGATAACAATAGACGAAAAACTCGGGAGCTCCATAAAAAACGCAATTCAAACAAAAGCCCTGGGTCTTCGCGACGCCTCTTATTTTTTGGGAGTTCCAACGGAATCAATAACCAAATACCTACGGGAAAACAATCTTCCAAAATTTAGAAAAAACAACTACGAAAACTTAAGCCTGGCAAGCAAAGTCTACGAGGCGAAAGACGTCGGATTCAACATAAAGGAAATAGCGGAATACGCTAACATGACAATGAGCTACGCAGCGTATATGCTGGAAAGACGCGCGTCGCTTGAACCAAAAATACTGGACACATTAAGAAAAATACATCCAGACAGGGAAATAACCAAGCCATATCTCTAAAACAAAAACAATTATATAGTTAAATACACGCTAAAACCGCATGATTGACAGCTTGATTCTCGCGGCGATATTGATCATTCTTGGAATAGTAATATTCAAGCTATTAACAGGCGCGCTTCGATTTGTCGTAAGCTTCGGACTATTCATACTCGCGGCGATAATATTCCTTTACGTATTCTTAGGGCTGGACCCAACAGGCGTCGGAACAACCGCGGCAGCAGTAGCTGACAAAATAGTAGGCTGAAAAGTCTTTTTCCACAATTCAGGAATAACCTTTTTCGCCAAAGGCTTCAAGTTAAGAATGTCCTCCTCATTATACCAAACAAGTTTGTCAAGATAATCCCTATCGCCAGTCGCGCGCCAATTTTCCCACAAGCTAACAGCGTCCTCCCCGCAAAAGCCCTCAACCTCAGGACGCCGGCGAATGCCGAGAGTTTTCTCAATTTGTTTCAGACCGCCAGACAGGCCGACCTTCTGGCAAACGAAACGCAAATCAACGTGAGGCAAATTGATATTTAGACCAAAATAACGCTTAATCACAGGCAAATCAAACGAAGCCCCATTGAAAGTAACAACCATCTTGTACTTTTTCAGCTCTTTCTCAAGCAATGAACGATCAAGATTAAAACCACGCACCAAAGTTTTAGCTTCAACACCATCCGAAAGACCAATGACCGTAATTCCACTATAGTATCCATTAGTTTCTATATCAAGATAAACGGCATCGTCCTGAAACTCATTAAACAAACGCCACTGCTCAGAAAGCGGAAGAGCTTTCGCGAAAAAAAATTCATCCCTTTCCGTTAAAGCGGACTTGGCGTCCTGAACTTTCCAATCGAGCAAATCCTTTCTAGCGGGAGTCAGCCCTTTGACTTTTTTTGAACCCAAAAAATCATTCCACGAACGAATACCCTGCGACCACAACTTTCTCTCAGACCTCAAACGGACTTTTGGGAGAAAACAAAACGACGACTCAATCATAAAACAAAAAACGATCCATAACGTTTTTAAAGCCTGTTCGAGAATGTCCAGTGTATGCCAGGATTCGCACTGCACGTGGACAGCGTCAGACAGTTGTTTGACAGCTTCAAAATAAAAAAAGAAAGCTTCGCCTTCTCACTTGCAGTGCTGGGCAGCGTTCTCGTAGACCTTGAAGAACTCGGAATAGTCAAAAACATACACGGCAGAAGCGAGAAATTCTTACAGTACCTGCTAAAGGAACACCCAAAATACGCACCTCTTGCCATTGGAATGATGCTTCACGAAGAGCTTGACAACACAATAGACACAGAATACGTAAATCCAAACATACCCCGCGCGCAAACAATGGTCAACAAACACTTATACACCACTGAACCGCTCGCCGCGCACCTTCTCATCGACCATTCAGTAAACGTTCACTTCATAAACAGCGACCCAAGCATCATATCTCTAAGCGAGCGGTCGAAAAAAGAAATAAAACACGAACACACGCACAACATCGCTTTCCACATAACAACATTCTTCGGTGGAGAGAAAGACAAAATAATCGAGGCGCTCCACCAGTACAAAGGCTTTGACTTAAACAAGTATTTGAACAGAAATTCAGCGGCCAAAATATACGGACAATTCCTGTTCCTGCAAAAAGAATACCAGCCTGAAAGAACAGGACTACTGATTCAAATGAAGAGAGTATTCAACTACATAAAATTCATAATGCCCCACAAACAAAATGAAATAAACGAGCTCTGCAAAACCGCGCTTGAAAAATTCCCTCACCCAGAAGAAATATACAAAAAAGCAATCAAGGCTATGGAAAAAAGAGCGGCACCGTACCAACTACTTCTTGGGAAAGCCTTATAAACCCAGCTTAGACCAATAGGCGTTACATGAGCAAGAAAGAAGAAATAGCAGCACAGCAGGAACAAGAGCAGGAAGACATTCGAAGAACAATGCTTCCAAGAGGAAACCAAGTTCTTGGCATCTGCGAGCAAAGAGTTGGCGGCTCACGAATGATTGTCCGCTGTATGGACGGCAAAACAAGAGTATGCCGAATCCCAGGACGATTAAAAAGAAAACTATGGGTTCGCGAAGGCGACGTTCTACTAATTGAGCCGTGGGAACTAGGCGGCGACGAAAAAGGCGACGTAATCTTCAAATACAAACCATTACAAGTTGAAGTTCTTAAGAAGAAAGGCGTTCTCAAAGAATTAATGCAAACTGAGTTTTAGTTTTGTTTTGAAAAGTTCTGAGGCAAAACACATTTGAAATCTTTAGCCCAGCCGGAATAAGTGTCGCAATTGCCGCACCAATAATACCTATAACCGACACCTTCTTCAGTAAAATGACAAGGACCAATATACTGGCAATGACAACCCTGAAAATCCGCCTTAACTAAAACAACAACGGCGATTAAAGAAACTATAAGGACAACCGCAAGCACCACTTTTTTCATAACAAATAGAAAGAAACCCGAATATAAAAATTATTTGACGTACCCGTCACCATTGTGACCGGTTACAAATTTGTAAGCTTCAAGCGCCGCGATAGAACCCATACCCGCGCTAATAACCGTCTGCTTGTAAGGAACATTAGTCAAATCGCCGCAAGCATACAAACCAGGAGTTTTGGTGTTACACAACTGGTTAACAACAATCTCACCGACCTTGTTAGTCTCAACCAAACCATCAACCATCTCAGTCTTAGTTTCCCAGCCAATCTCAGAAAAAACACCCTGAACGGCAAGCTCGCGCTTTTTGCCCTTAACATCAATAACAAGTGATGAAACGAACTTATCGCCCTTAATTTCAACAACAGTGGCGTTGGTTATGATTTCAATTTTCTTTTCCTTCTTCGCAACTTCAACAGTAACCTCGTCCGCCCTAAAAACATCACTTCTGTGAACAAGATAAACTTTTTTGGCGATACGCGCAAGCTCCAAAGCGCCTTCAAGAGCGCTATTTCCACCGCCAATAACAACAGTATCTTTATTTGGGAATAACGGAGCGTCACAAGTGGTGCAGGTAGAAAGACCTCTGCCAAAAAACTTGTCTTCGCCCGGAACATTAAGCTTTCTTCTTTCTCGGCCGTAACACAAAATAACAGTCTTGGACTCAATTTTTTCTCCAGACATCAAATCAAGCGTGAAATTCTTTTTCTTGGAAACTTTAGTGACAAGGTCTTCCTTGACTTCGGCGCCCCACTTTTTCGCGCTAGCCCAAAACTTCTTCATAAGCTCAGGGCCAGGACCCTCATAACCAGGGTAATTCTGAATATCATTTGTACTGTTGGTTTCGCCGCCAATATTTGGACCAGTGATTAACAAAGTCTTAAGCTTCTTTCTTCCAGCGTAAATCGCGGCAGTCAAACCCGCTGAACCCGCTCCTACAATCACAACATCGTACATGTATTTTGGCTCAACTCCGGCATATTTAAGCGTTATGGATTGAATTTTTGATTAATTTTCGTCACCAAGTTGTCGCTACTCCACAATAGAAAACTATATTAAATGCGCAAGTTGAGAAAACAAAAGGGTGAGCAAATGAACTTAACAAAATTCAACCTTGACGCAAAACTTCAGCCAGTAACCACAGTTATCCTTCTAGGACTATCTGTAATATCACTTCTCGCAATTGAAACCTCAATGACAACATACTTCAACATACAATTGCTCGCAATCGTCGCTTTTGGAGCGGCGCTTGCCGGAATAATTTACGGAACACTAAACGAAAAACAATGGGCGCAGCCAGCAGCGACACTATTTTTCGCCCTCGCTCTCGCAAACTTGGTTGTAATCTTCGCGTTCAACAAAGCGTTTTTGCCTCTTGCGTTCGGCGCACTGGTCAACGTTTCAGGAATCGTCCTCACAACGGTCGGCGCGAAGAAAGGGATCGACTGGAGCATACTTGAAACATACGAAATAAAACACGCGGCTGAAAAGAAAGCGAAAGCGACGAAAAGAGCCAAGAGTTCAAAGAAAAAAAGAAAGTAAATAATTTTAATTCTTAATTATCAATGTCTAACCAGCGCCTTATGAACTTCTGAATAGACCAATCCTAAAGACGCGACTCCGGCAACAAGCAATAATTCCCCTGCTGAAAGGGCAACAAGGCCAAAGATATTGCTGAAGAAAGGCACATACATCAAAATAAGCTGCAAGCCAAAGCTCAACAAAATCGCGCCCCACAGCCACTTGTTCGCGAAAATACCAACCTTCCAAATCGGCTGATGCAAAGAACGGCAGCTTAGCGCGATGAACAGCTCAAACATAACCAAAGTCATAAACGCAACAGTCCTCGCTTTCTCCAAACCCTGAGGCATAAACAAGTCAAACAAAAACAATGTGACTATTGTCAGAATGATTGGAAGAACTACCATAAACAACAACATGCCCTTGAACACGCTGTCCGACGGCTTTCTAGGAGGACGCCGCATAACTCCTTCCTCAATCGGGTCAACTCCAAGAGCAAGAGCAGGCAAGCCGTCAGTCACCAAGTTAACCCACAAAATTTGAATGGCAATCAACGGCAAAGGAAGACCAATAAAAATCGAGCTCGTGATCACCATAACCTCGCCAATATTTCCACGCAACAAATAAGCAAGATACTTCTGAATATTGTCATAGATGCGTCTGCCTTCCTCAACAGCGCGAACAATCGAAGCGAAATTATCATCAGCCAAAATCATCGCGGAAGCTTCCTTCGCGACATCAGTGCCAGAAATACCCATCGCGATTCCAAGATCTGCCTTCTTAATCGCAGGAGCGTCATTAACTCCGTCACCGGTCATCGCAACAATATGACCATTCGCCTTAAGCGCCTCAATAATTTTCAACTTATGAGCAGGATTAACACGCGCGTAAATAGAAATCTGCTCAACCTCATTATGCAGATCGTGCATTGCGTCAAGCTCCGCACCAGTAATCGCACGACCCTCAATGCCAAGCTCCTTCGCCACAGCCTTCGCAGTCTCAATGTGGTCGCCAGTAATCATCACAACCTTAATTCCCGCAGTCTTGCACTTGGCAACAGCTTCCTTCGCCTCCTTTCTTGGAGGATCAATCATCGCCTGCAAACCAACAAAAATCAAATCCTTCTCAACAGACTTAGCGTCAACCTTCGCGTCATCAAGCTCGCGATAGGCAAAACCGAGCACCCTGAGCGCGCTTCTTGTAAACTGAGAATTTTGAGCGACAATCGCCTCCTTGTCCTTTGACAACAAACGCTCCGCCTTTCCATTTACCAAAATCTTCGAGCAAAGAGGCAAAATAACGTCGGGAGCACCCTTAACCAAAGCCAAACGCCTCCCTTTAATTTTGTTAATAGTTGTCATGCGCTTTCGCTCAGAAGTAAACTCAATCTCTCCAACACGAGGACACTCGATATGCATCTTTTCAATCTCAATTCCCGCCTTTTCCGCGCTCACTAGCAGCGCAGCTTCAGTTGGATCGCCAAAAACCTGCCAAGTATCCTTTTTCTCAAGCTTCGCGTTGTTGTTAAGCGCGCCAATCGTAAGAAGCATTTCAAAAGACCTAGGATCAACGGAAAACTCTCCAACAGGATCGTAACCGGAGCCGGCAATCTCGACAACCTTTCTATTAACGTAAAGCTTCTTCACAGTCATCTCGTTATGAGTCAAAGTTCCAGTCTTATCAGTGCAAATAACTGAACAAGCTCCAAGAGTTTCAACACTCGGCAAATTGCGGACAAGAGCGTTCTTCTTCGCCAAACGCTGAACACCCAAAGAAAGGCCAACTGTAACAACTGCGGGCAAACCTTCAGGAATCGCGGCAACGGCCAAAGCGATAGCGGTCAGGAATAAAGTCTGCCACGGCTGGTCAAAATAAACAAGCTCCGCCAAAAACACAAAAATACAAATCGCCACAACCATAATGCCGAGCTGAGCGCCAAGACGCTTAAGCTTCCTCTGCAAGGGAGTGGCCTCGGGCTTTGACTCCTGAATCATCTTCGCAATCTTTCCAAACTCAGTAGACATACCAGTCGCTGTGACAACCGCCTTTGAATGACCAGCAGCGACAACAGTGCCGGCGAACAACATATTATGACGGTCAGCGACGCCGACCTTTTCAGCAATGACCTTCGAATCCTTTCTGACAGGAACGCTTTCCCCTGTGAGCGCAGCTTCCTCAGTTTTTAAGTTAAGAGACTCAATAATTCTCGCGTCGGCAGGAACTTTATCGCCAGTTTCCAACAACAAAATGTCGCCGGGAACAACAAGAGTCGCGTCAATCAAAGTCTCTCTACCATCACGCAAAACCTTGGCCTTCAAGGAAACCATCTTTTTTAACGCTTCAATAGATTTCTCCGCTCGAAACTCCTGAACAAAACCAAGAATCGCGTTCAAAACAACAATAGCGCCAATAACATACATATCAACAAACTCCTTAACAAAAGCCGAAACAAGCATTGCGCCAATCAAAATCCAAACAATAGGGCTCTTGAACTGACTGAAGAAAATAGCTATAGCGCCAGGAGGTTTTTCCTCATGAAGCTGGTTAAGCCCGTACACTTTCAGGCGAGATTCAGCACCCTCGGACGAAAGACCCTGAACAGAAGAATTAAGCTCCGCCAAAACCTCTTTTTCAGGCGTCAAATACGCGTCAGCCATGCCATTTTTCAACGGCTCACACTATATATACTTAACGCAGATACAAAAGATATAAAACCAAGAACGCACTCAAATAACAAAAAAGGTGATTCAATGGCAACAGCAAGCGACATACTCTCAAAAAATTACGTAAAAGTCGACGTAAAAGACACCATAGCGTCTCTTCTCGGCGCACTAAGAAAGGCAAATGAGCGCTACGCGCTGGTGTTTGAAGGCAAAAAATACCTGGGAGTAATCACCAAAAGAGCAATTCTAACGGAAAGAATAGACATCAACCAGACTAAAGTCGCGAACATAGCGAAAAGAAGAAGCCACGCCAAAGGAAGCATATTCGTGCCGACAATCGAGCCAAACACGGATGACAAAACAATCTGCAAACTAATGGCTGCCGCGGACACCCACCTTCTCCCAGTAATGCAGAACGACAAAGTAATCGGAGTCGTCAAAGCGGAAGACGTGCTAATGGAAATGGCGCCAGTCCTTCGAACAAGCTGCGAAAAAATCGCCAAAAAACCAATAACGGCGACACCGGACACAAAAATCAGCACGGTTCTTGGAGTATTCTCCAAAAATCACATAGACCACCTGCCAATAGTTGACAAAAGCGGAACACTAACAGGAATGGTCAGCGCAGGAGATTTAATCGAAAACACACAGTTATTCTCGGAAAAAAGACAGCACGGATCGAGCGCGGGAAACAAACAAGGCGGCAAAAAAACAGGATACGGAAGAGGCGAAAAAATGCACCCATACAATCTGCCTGTTGAAAACTACATGGGCGCCAAAATAATTTGCTGCACGCCTCCCGGAACACAAATAAAGGACGCGATAGAAATGATGACAAGAAACAATGTTGGAAGCATCATTCTTGTGGAAGGAAATAAGCCGGTCGGAATATTAACTTACAAAGACCTACTGCAATTCGCTTCAAAATGAAAATAGAAAGTGCGTTCAAAGACGGAGAAAAAATACCTGAAAAATACACCTGCGACGGAGAAGACATAATGCCTCTTCTGAAAGTAAACGGCGTTCCGGCGAAGGCAAAAACCCTCGCGCTAATATGCCACGACCCCGACGCGCCAATGGGCAGATGGGAACATGGATTGTTCTGGAACATACCTCCGACAACAAAAGAAATAACAAAGCCGGTTGGAACAATCGGAAAAAACAGCTGGGGAAGAAACGACTACGGGGGACCTTGCCCACCATCAGGAACACACAGATATTTCTTCACGATTTACGCGCTTGACATAAAACTGGATTTGCCAGAAGGCAGCACAAGAGAAGAATTAGAAGAAGCGATGAACGGGCACATTCTGGAACACGCTCAAATTATAGGTTTGTATAAGAGAAAACACCAGCAGAATTAACGCTGATTCAATTTCTTTTGAGCAAAATAAGTAAACTTCTCATCAGGATTGTTTGGAAAATAATTCTCAAAAACAGTGTAAAGAACCCCCTTATGCTCAACTATGTAAAGAGGATTCTGACCTGGGCGCTCCACTGGTTCGGCGTTTTTAACCAATTCTTCAAGAATTTTTTGGAAAATAGGTCCAGTCTCGTTTCTCAAATCCTCTTTTGCAATCACTCGCGTCATAACTGATGTTTTTGTGATAGCACCCCTTTAAGAACTTTTCTCTTCTCAAACCGCAAATAATTATAAGCATAACTTAAGCTAATAATAAAACATAGATTAGTATATAATAAGCTATACTAATGTCCCTAATTAGCATAGTATTATACTAAAATAAGCATAACATTTAAAAAGGAAAACCTCTTTTTGGGCTTCGTGAAGCGCTCACCCAAAAAAACATTCAAAGAAATCAGAGCAATAATTCTCAAAGACCTAGCCAAAGGAGAAAGAACAGTAAACCAAATAGCGGAAAGCACAGGACTAACCTGGCGCTCAGTTGACAATCACCTGATTTACCTATGCGGACTCGGCAAGGCAGAGCCGGTCTTCATCAGCAAATACGTCAAAATCTACCGGAGGAAACAATGAACCGCATTGAAATTCCTCAAACTCCAAGCATACTACGCAACACAAAAGCAACGCTCAACATAGACCACATCAAAATACGCAACTTATACGAACTGGTTGACGTTCTGGAAACACTTCCTGAAAATTTGTACGAACTGCATTTGAGAAACGACGACAACCTGAGCAGATGGGCAAAATACGCATTTGAAAACGAAAACCTCTCAAGAGACCTGCGAAAAGCGCACACACCACTCCACACGCAAAACGTCATACTCAAACATTTGACACGCGCGCTGGCAAACTTGAACCACAAAACATTCCACCACTACCTATCAACACCATACGCCAACTGGGTAAAAATCCACATCAACGACAGAAACTTCGCCAAAAAACTCAACACCGCAACACCAAACCAAGCAAGAGCGCTAATCATCGACAGACTGCACGCAATAATCAAAGAACAAAGAAAAATTCACAGATGCGACCAAAAAACGCCAATGATGCTCACACCATACAGAAAAATAATCCACACAGACCAAAAAACAGACCTGCCTTTAGGGCAGCTCATACTACACGAAGTCAACGCGAACCACCACGGCGTCGTGCAAATCGCCAGCTACCTGACATTCGGCATAGTTGTGGGAGGAGCCCTAATGGTGCTAATACTCGCGTTCGCATAGGAGGAAAAAAATGCTAACAACACTGCAAAAAATACTCGCAAAGGCCAACAAAGAAAACTACGCGGTAGGCGCATTCAACGTCAACAACATGGAAATAGCGCAAGCCGTAATCAACGCGGCAGCCGCCCAAAAATCTCCAGTAATAATGCAAACATCACAGGGCGCAATAGAATACGCCGGCGCGGAATACTTGAAAGCGATTGTTGAAACAGCCGCGAAACAAAAAGTCCCACTATGCCTTCATCTAGACCACGGACGGGACATTGAGCTGATTAAAAAATGCATCAAACTCGGCTGGACAGGAATAATGTACGACGGAAGCCACCTGCCATTTGAGGAAAATGTCAAAAACACAAAAAAAATTGTAGCTTTGGCGCACAAAAAAGGAATAGGCGTAGAAGGAGAACTTGGAACAATTGGGGGAGCTGAAGAAAACGTAATCTCAAGGAACATAATCTACACAGACCCACAAGCCGCCCGCGAATTCGTCCAAAAAACAGGAGTGGACGCCCTCGCAATAGCGATAGGAACATCTCACGGAGCGTACAAATTCAGCGGACAGGGAAGACTCGACTTACACTTGCTGAGAACAATAAAAGAACAGCTCAAAATGCCCCTGGTACTTCACGGCGCCAGCGGAGTTCCAGCGGAACTAGTCACAATGGCCGCGCGATTCGGAGCTGAACTCGGAAAACCAGAAGGAGTGCCGGACGACCAAATCGCACAGGCAGTCGCCTACGGAATAAACAAAATCAACACTGACACAGACTTACGGCTCGCGTTTGACGCGGCAATACGCAAATTCATCAAAGAAAAACCGGAAGACTTCGACCCAAGACACATGCTCCAGCCAGCAAGGGAATTAATGCAAAAAATCGTCGAACACAGAATACAACTGTTCGGGAGCGTGAACAAAGCATGAACACGATACACATAGGAGCTGACCACGCAGGATACAAACTGAAAGAGCATTTGAGGGATTACCTGCAAAAAAAAGGATACCACGTCCACGACTGCGGAGCGCACAAACTTGACAAAAACGACGATTACCCTGACTACGCGGAGAAAGTCGCAAAAGCGATGAGAGAAAACGGACTCGGAATACTCATCTGCGGCTCAGCGGAAGGAGTATGCATCGCGGCGAATAAAGTTAAAGGCATAAGAGCGGTCGCGGTATGGAACATCACGAACGCCAAACTAAGCAGACAGCACAACGACGCAAACGTTTTATGCCTCAGCGGATGGCAGCTCACAAAAAAAGAAGCTGAAAAAATCGCGCTAACCTGGATAAAAACCCCATTTTCAAAAGAAAAAAGACACATTCGCAGAATCAACAAAATAACGAGGATGGAAAAGTGAAAATCAGGCACGCGATACTTCCCAGCATAGTAATCATAATTTACCTGCTAACTTACTCCGGAATGTATCTCGTGGAAAAAAAACACGCGGAAGAAGCCGACACCACAAAAATATTCCTCCAAGCGCTCAGCCTCGCGAGCACTCCGGACGAAAGAGCAAGACTAATCTCACTATACCAAAGCCTGCAGACAGGAAGCGCAAGCGCCCTTGAAAACGCAATAATAAACTCACAACAGGCAATAGACGCGCTAACACCCGGAACAGAACACTGCGTAAGCGACGACGAAAACTGCGCGGTTTACACGCAAGAACTCGCCCAAAAAGGAAAATTCAAGGCACACGACATATCCAACCACGCAATAAAACTTGGGACACTGATTTTGGGAGCGGCGCTTCCAACAATACTCATAGAATACGCATACATAGTATCAGGGAGGAAAAAACCAGAATGGACATCGTTCCTGGCATCCTGGCGAAAACGCAAAAAGCGCTGAAAGAACAGCTCAAAAAAGTGGCGTGGGCGAAAAAAGTCCACATCGACATAATGGACGGACTATTCGTGCCAAACAAAACAATACCCGCAGCTCTGCTCAAAAAAGCATCGATAAAACAAAAAATACAGATACACCTGATGGCGAAACAGCCCGAAAAATATCTCTCGGACTTAATAGAAGCGGGAGCAAACGAAATAATAATCCACGCGGAAAGCACGCAACGCGCGAACGAAATACTGCGGTTCATAAAAACCAAAAAAATCAAGGCAGGAATCGCGCTAAACCCGTCCACCAAACCGTCAAAATGCAAAGAAGCCATAAAATCAGCAGACATCTGCCTGATAATGACGGTGAATCCAGGATTCTCAGGGCAAAAATTCAAGTCAAAACCCCTTGAAAAAATAAAACAAATCAAAAAAATAAATTCCCTCGCGTCAATTGGAGTCGACGGAGGAATAAACAACCTGACGTGCAAAAAAGCCAAAACAAAAGGCGCTGACTTCTGCGTGGCAACAAGCTCGTGCACACTCGCCAAAAACCCAAAACAAGCGTACAAGGAACTGCAAAAATGCAAATAGAAACACTAGCGAAACACGTACGAAAAGACATAATCAGATTCACAAACACAGGACTAGCCGACACGCTGGGCAGCGCAGACATATTCGCCACACTGGCATCACTTGAAAACGCGTATCCGCCCAAGGATAAAAAAATATTCTGCTCGCCAAGGCTGTATTCTGCGCTAAGAACGACGCTGGCGCACACAGGACACTTCTCAAAAAACCAACTCCAGAAACAAACTGAACCGCCTCAGGAAAACATAGCGACTGCAATCGGAAGGGCAATGGCGCTGCCTTCCGAAAAAATATACTTCGTAATGAGCGACGAAGACCACAGCGGACTCGCCTGGGACGCAATACACTTCGCAGGAAACAGAAAAATTTCCAACATCATCGCAGTCATAGACAGAAACCACATACAACAGGGAGGAAACACCGAAGACATCAACCCCCTAGAGCCGCTTCGCCAAAAATACGAAGCGTTCGGATGGACCGTTTTCGAAACTGACGGACACCACATCCCCCATCTCTTACAGACAATTGAAGAAGCGAAACAGGCGGAAAAACCCTGCGCTGTAATCGCGCACACAACTCCGGGGAAAGGAATACCCGAAATTGAAAACAGGCACGAATGGACGCACAAACAGCCGACAGAACTACAAAGAAAAAAATTTGTTGAGGCGTTACAATGAACATCGCAGACCTCCTAAAAATAAAAAACATCATCGCGCTCGCGGACAAAAAAAATGAAAACATAAAAGAAATTCCGCACATCATCACAAACTCCCACCCAACCACGCTCATTGAAATCGCCAAAGGAATGGCAAGAGAAGGCGCAACTCCGATAGTCGCAGTCGAAAGCGCACCCCAAACACAGATTGATGAACATGTGATTCTAATAACTGAAAATCCCATTTTTTCCCGAAACATCATTCACATAGAGCCCGCGAATGAAAATGAAACCAAAGAGGCAATAATATCGGCAGCACTCGATACAAGACCTCACATAATCACTCCGCACATAACGTCAAAAAAACATGGCGAATTCACAATAGGACGGCTGGAAATGCTTCAAAGCGGGGAACATTGCACAATAATCGCAGACACGCCATCAATAACTCAAGCAATACGGGACGCTGGAAAATTAAAAGAGCAGGGAATAAACTGTACCCTCCTACACTGCCACACCCTCGAGCCGTTCGACAAACACACGCTTTTAGCGAGCGCCAGCGCCACAAAAAACATAGTATGCACGCCAAGGCTCACCGAAAAAATCGCCAAAATACTCCACGAACACTCGGTAGTGCCAATCACAACCGCTCACAACAATGAATTCACGCACGCGGTAAGAACTAGCGTAAAAAAAATTCTCTGAAAAAAATTCAAAGCTAAAAAATCAGTTTGTCGTGAAAACCTGAGTAACAAGCTTCGCCTGCTTTGGAACAGGGTCGAAGTAGTAAGGCTCTGGGATGTTTCCTTCCATAATTATGGTGTGAGGGCGAACATCCAAATCATCAAACGGCTCAAGCGAAATCACAACCTTGTCATAAGCGTCCAAATAATTCTCTGTCGAATACTGGAACACGCCAACTCCTCCGCCCAAAGTCGTGAAAGTTCCAAGCGAAAGCTGGAAACCGGAATCGTCATCAAACAGCCACACTTCATACTGGCCCATAACGCGGTCGCTTGGAGGCAAGTCAATAGTGTTCACATTAACCATCGCCCTGGGGAAACCAGCCCAGATGTAACTCTTAACACGCGCAGTCGCGCGAGCGTTATATGGAACTTCTCCACCCCTGCCAGCCCCTACATACTCAATTCTGGCAACGGGATCAAGATAAACCGTCGTCTCTATTCTCGCAAAATTAACTCTAGGATCGTAATTCGTGACACGCTGAACTCCTGACTGCTTAGTAATCGCGTACTTAACGTCAGAAGTCTCAAGCGGCTTGTAAAACTGATAATCCCGCCTCTCAGTCAAACCGCTCGGATTCGGAGACCAAGGAGTGCCGTCCTGACGATAATAAACAGCGTCAGCGAAAGCTAACGAAACCATAAGCAAAGCAAGGACAAAAATAATGAAGCGCTTCATCTGATGTGCTCCAATCCAACAGGGGAAGTTCTTACTTCAGTTCTTGAAGGATTAATTTCTCCCATAACAACAATATCACTAGGACCAGGATTCAGGTCCGGGAAAGGCTCTCTCGTAACTAAAACATAATCGTACTGGTCAACCAATCTTGGAATTACAGTAATCAACGAGCCAGTCGGGTCAAGAGCGTTCTTAATCAAGCCAAGAGTAATTGAGTACTCCGTCTCTTTATCCATAAGCCAAACTTCGTAAATCTCATTCTCTCCGACAGGAGGCAAGTTCTTTGTTTGAACCAAAATTTGAGTCGTAGGATAAGGATTGTTTCCGCCGGCGCCATACTGGTT
>CAZNDX010000007.1:0-2610 GCA_964572035.1 uncultured Methanosarcinales archaeon | reverse complement strand
GCAGTATATAAATGTTACTTTTTAGTATACTGGGAAATCAGAAAAGAAAAAATCAATAGATACCTGCAACCTGCTCATACCTTACGACGCACTTACCAACCTCACATGCGACACCCAAAACTCGGGGCTGGTCCTTAGGATCAACGCACAACGCCATAACTTCAGGACAGTATTCGCCATTGCACTGATTGGAATAGAAAATAGGAGGCTTGTGCAAAGTTCTGGTAGGACCGGCAATCATATACGGACCGCAGACACCTTTAACACCCATAAGCTGGCAGTCATCCTTTGTAACGCAAGTGTTCTCAAAACAATCCTCCGGGTTGTTTCTCCAGGAGCCATCTTCGCACTGCCAATGCGCAGCAGACAAATCATCTTCAGGAACTCCAGGAGGCCGCACTTCCGGACACGGAGCGAACTCACAATTTGGACCAACTCTGCCTACGGCGGTGCCATCAGGGCAAAGCTTCGCGTCAGCCGTGCAAAAAACAGGCTCGGACGTTTCATTTTTGTTAAAATCTTCGCGAGGAACATTCTGGCAAACATTATTTACACATTTAGTCTCCAAATGGCCCGCAATACCTGTGCAAAAGTCAGGACAATCACGAGAAGTATCGACATTAGTATCGTAATAGGCGCGATTGCCAACAAAACAATCACCAGTGTTCATATCAATCCCGCCGCAAACGCAATCAGAATCAGTCTGACACCAAGACGGAGCGGCCATTCTGCCATTATTTTCGTTCAAATTTGAATCGTTAATCTGAGGAGATTGAGGAGTGCAAGCTACAACAAAAACTGAAAAAAGAAAAAAGAAAAAAATCTTTTTCATTTCAATCACCCAATAATGTAGCCAACGCTAACCTGCGCGTTAACCTGCACGTTCTGAGGTGAAATTTCTGTCGATGGAACAGGAGCTTCCTCCGCTTTCATCATAACGGCATCATAGCCGCCGCGAGCGTAAGGCAACACGACATAGCTGTTCTCTGAAATCGACTTAACAGCGCCCAAGCGAACACCGCTTCCTTCAGCCAAAGCAACTGCCTTGTCGCGAGCGTTTGTGGCAGCTTTTCTCAAAGCTTCCTGCTTAACTTGGCGCGATTTTTCGTCCGACAATTCAAAACTTATGCTGTCAACACGGTTCGCTCCAGCTTGAATGCCAGCGTCCAAAATGTCGCCAACCTTCTGTAAGTCGGTTGTTTTCACAACAAAATTGTTTGAAACAATGTAACCCTTGTCAATCTGCTTGTTCTCCTTGTAATCCCATTCATACCAGCGCTGAACGTTATAGTTGGTTGTTTCAACATCGCTTGAAGAAACTCCAACACGGTTCAAAGCATTCTTTATTTCATCCTGAATCTGACGGTTTCTCAACTGAGCATCCTGAGCAGTTGTGCTTCTGGTCTCAATCGCGAACTGAACCTTCGCCAAATCAGGCGCAACCTCAAACTGAGACTCGCCCTGAACAGTCAAAGTGTTCGGCTGGTCACCCTGAGGCGGCATAATTATCTCTGTCGAGCACGCGGTCAGAATCACTGCCACGGCAATTATCGGAATTATCCATAAGTTTTTCATTTTTGATCACCTTTTTTTACAATGGAACCTGATTAATAAATACCTCACGATTTCTTAAGGCTTTTCCCTAACTGACTCACATAACGCCTCTGGCGGAAATACAAGCCAAGCACGAAAATCAGAGAGGCAGCCGCTATTATAGTGAGGGCAAGAGTCAAACCGTCAACAACAATGGGCGAAACTTGAGCAATCGGCGCTGGCGGAACTTGAGCCATCAACTGAGCGGATTCCTCAACAGCCATCTTGGCCGCTTCCGGCGCAACATCCATAACAGGAGCCGCCTTCATCGCCATCATATCGGCAGCAGGCTCAGTCGCCATAAAAGTTTCAACAGCAGCAGGCTCAGCAATCAATGATTTTAACGAAAAGAAACGATACGCGGCGCCAACTGCGCTTAACAAGAAAACACCAAGCATAATCCAAATCTTGATTTCTTCAGGAGCAAGAACCGCTTTTCCAGACTTTGTAAGAGAATAATACTTCCACTTCCTGCCTTCATCGTGCTGCTCAACAAGACCCGCGGAAACAAGAGCAGACAAATGCTCCTTCACAGTTGGAACGGCGAGACTGAGCTCGCCAGCTATCTCGCTCTGAGTATGCCTTCTCTCTCCGAGAAGTTTCAATATGTCAACACGCCTCTCATTCGCGAGTGCCTTGAAAGTTTTGGAATCAAGCTTAAGCTCCATACCCTTATTTTACGAAAAGGTATTTATTAAACAATCGATTTGTTAAGGGAATGATTCTAATCGGACACAGAGGGGCAAAGGCACACGCGCCTGAAAACACGATAGCCGGATTTTCTAAAGGAATCAAACTTGGAGCTAACGCAATAGAATTTGACATAAGATTCACAAAAGACAAAATTCCTGTTGTAATTCACGACGCGACACTTGACAGAACGACAAACGAAAAAGGAAAAGTGTCATCGTTCAAATTGGCAGAACTAAGAAAACTGGACGCAGGAAACGGACAAAAAATACCAACGCTAAAAGAAGCCCTGCTGTTTTGCAAAAAACAAAAAGTCACGCCACTAGT
>CAZNDX010000006.1:0-45620 GCA_964572035.1 uncultured Methanosarcinales archaeon | reverse complement strand
AATGATTTTAGATGGCCTAACGAAGAAGTAGTTTAAGAGATTTTCATACGTTTAGCCGTACTTTTGATTTGTTCAGTATGGAAAAGCTTATAGAGTCAAATTAAACCTATTAATTAGGGTAATGACAGTGGTTTTAGAAAAAACATTGAAACTTAAAGGCATTGAGCCCAGATACCCTATTGTTCAGGGTGGTATGGGGGTTGGTATTTCTCTTTATGACCTTGCTTCCGCTGTTGGCAAAGAGGGCGGTATTGGGACTGTTTCCAGCGCCGCTCTTGACCAGCTTGTCGCTAGGCGTCTAAAACGAGACAGAATGGATTTGGTTGAGGCTACAGCGATTGAAATTGCGGACACAAAACGCGATGCTGGTGTTGCCGCAATTAACATTATGTGCGCGCTCTTTTCTTCGTACAATAAGTCTGTTGAAGGCGCGATTAAGGGCGGTGTTGATGTTATTATTTCTGGTGCGGGTTTGCCAACGAGTTTGCCTTCGCTTGTTGAGAAAATTACTGGTAAAAAGGATCACGGTATTAATTTGATTCCAATCGTTTCTTCCGACAGGGCTTTGGAAATTATTTGCAAGAAGTGGAGCGCGCAGGGCTACAGGCCCGACGCTGTTGTTCTCGAGGGTCCTAAAGCTGGCGGTCATTTGGGTTGGAATTATAATCAGGTTAAGGACGCCGGCGAGAATTTTTTGAAAGAGTATGATTTGTTTGAGAAATTGTTTGGTCCTGTGATGGATGTTGCTGCTAAGTATCCTAATGATTTTGGTCCTATTCCTGTTATTGTCGCTGGCGGAATTTATACTCACGATGATATTGTTGACGCGTTAAAGTGCGGCGCCGCTGGTGTGCAGATGGGTACTCGTTTTGCCGTTACTGATGAAAGCGGTGGTTCTGTTGTTTTCAAAAATTCTATTTTGAACGCGAGGAAAGATGATATTGTTGTCGCGACTGAAGATTGGGGTTCTCCTTGCAAGTTGCCGTTTAGATACATTAAAACTTCGCCTTTGGCGCTTAAAGAAAAAAAGGGGAATAGTTTTTGTATTTGCACGACTTTGATGAAGTGTGCTGGAATGGATAATTCTGACAAGCTTGGAGCACAGTATCCTCCAAGATGTCCTGAGCAGTATGTTTTGCTTCCTGGCAAAGTGTGTCCTGCTAATGGCGCTGTTGATTATACTGAGCTTGTGACCTGCGGTTCTGAAGGTTACAGAGTTGACAAGATTGTTTCAACCAAAGAGTTAATGGCTGAATTGATTGGAAATAAGTAGTTCTGTTTTTACCCAAAGAAGTTCATCAGTTCTAAAAGAGCAGTTTGAGTCACTTTGCAAAATTCACCCTCCAAATCGGTCTTACGTGGAAAAAATCAACAAATATTGCGAGTGGTCAAGAAGCGGTGAACCTCCTTTAAAATACACTCCGAAAGGGTTTTACGGGTAATGATTTCAAATACAAGGGCCTGTTGGTGGTTGGGACTTATTCTTTATACCGTAACAGAAACATTAATATATTAGGTAAGATTAATCTTACTATATGGAAATCGCTTTAACTAAAATGAGCTCAAAAGGTCAGATTGTAATTCCCTCAGAACTTCGCGAGGATTTGAAAGAAGGAGATAAACTCGTTATAATTAAGGTTGGCGACCAGCTTATTATGAAGAAGGCGGGCAATCTTGAAAAGAATTTTGAAGAGGACGTAAAGTTTGCGGAAAGGACTGAAGAAGCGTTAAAAAGATTAAAGTCCGCCAAGTCATCGAGGATTAAATTTGATGACTTCATCAAAGAAATGAAAAAGTGGTAAATGTTTTATTTGATGAGTATTTTAAAAAGAATTTTGAAAAAATAAAAGATTCTTCTCTAAAGGAGAGAATAATAAAACAGATTTCTAAAATTAAGGACAATCCTGAAATCGGCAAACCGCTGATGAATAACACTATGTCTGGTTTGTTCTCTTTAAAGTGCAGAACTCTGAATCTGAATTTGTTAAATTGGTGCCGGTATTTATTTCTTTTTGTAGCCGAATATTTTGTCGTAGTGTTTGTGGTTGCAGATTTCAAATATTACGCTGATAACTTTAATTTCATCTCCTGCCACATAGTAGAGCAAACGCCAGAATTGAGTTAAATCCATGCAAAATAAGTTGGGAAGGTTCTCAAAGTTTTTTGGCCAAACCTCGTGTTTAACTTTATCGCCTGCAAATGGGTCTGATTTCAACAGATTTAAAGCTCGTTCAATACTTTTCAATAACTGGGCGTCTTCTTTTGGTGGTGTTTTTCCTTGTGCTTCAAAAGCATGAACTGCTTCTTGAAGCTTGGTTAGAGCTTCATCTGCTGCTCCAATGACTTGAACGATTTTTTGTTTATCTTTTAAGTCCATGTCCTTCCTTTGTTTAGAATTGCAGCCATATCTTCTTTTGGCATGAATATCCAGACAACACCGTTTGGAGTGAATTCAATTTTTCCGCTATTTTGCAGGTAAGTTAGAATTACTTTGAGAGTGTTGTGGTTGACTTTTTTTGGAAGTCTGCGTTTTAGTTCAGCTACGCTAATGACTTCTTTTGCATCGCGGATAGTGTCCTCTACCATTTGAACTGTAGCTAATGTGGGGCTATGTTCCGCCCTTGGTTGTTCTAATATTTGTGACATAGTTATCAATATATATCAGATTGATACTAATATATAAATATTTCGGCTCTCGGTTCGAATCCGGACAGTGTATTGTAGGGAGTGAGTATGGAGTATGGTTTCCCTCTATTGTATTTTTGCGCCAAGTTGATTGGTGATGTTTTGAAGTAAACCATCTAGTAATCCATGTCTATCTGAGTTGGATTCTACACTTAAGCGTATTGTTGAGGAGCAATCGTTGTTAGTGCAACATTCTAAAATGTTGTATTCAAATGCATGAGCGCCTACAAATTTGTCTTTTCTGCATGAATGAAAATTATCAGTGTGTTTTCCGCAAACATAAACCGAAATCCATGGTCCGTCAGTGAAAATATTTCTTTCTTTAAATGGTCCGTAATTTGCGTAAACGCAACCTTTAGCGTCGACATTTAAATAAACCGGCAAAATATCTGTGCCTTGAAACGAATAGTCTGGGAATTTTAGGTCGTTGTGTTGTTTAGCAGTCTTAAGGGTATTTTCGCAGGGTTCTGGTATTTTTCGATGTGAGCAATAATCTGAAGAAGCATCCTTCAAGGCTAAATAAGTTATATAATCAGGATGAGCATCAGATAAATCAACTTTTTGAGATTTACAGCCAATTAATGCAAAAAGACCTATCATAAATAGTAAAAAAATCAATTTTGCTTGAAATTTTGAAGCGCTCATTTTCTAAAATAATATCCGATACATAATAAAACTTTCTACAGGGGCCTCTCAAGACCTAAATCAGTGGGCTTCCAACTAAATCTCCTAAGCCTCCAGCGGGCTCCATAGAGTTAGTTTGGTTCCCTCCCGCTTAAAGCGAGTGGAACGATTGAATCTTTTAATCAATGAGAAGAATTTCTATAAAATACTTTTTAAGAGAATGTCCTAAAATAATCATCAAGTAGTTTTACTTGTTCTTCAGAAAATGACTGTCCATCTGTTGATTTTGTTTGTTTGATTTTCTCGAATAGAGATAATATGTCTTCATGTTTTGCTCTTTCAACTAAGCACCTTTCCGCTTGGTCGAATTGGGCGTCATCAAATCCGTAGATGAACCTTCCGGCAACTGCAAGGGCTTGTACGGCAAGTAGTTCATTTATTTTTTCTTGAGGTGCGCCTTCTCTTACTAAAAACCCTATTTTTTCTGATGCGTTCATGTTAGGGATTATGATTCCTTTTGTTGTGTCAACAACTCTTGTTGAATATCCTGCTTCGCTGATGTATTTTTCAGGATTATGACCGCATCCTAAAATTATTCCGTAGTTTGGTTTATCCTTTCTTTGATTAAATTCAGGATACAATTCTAATATTCTTTTATGTATTGTTTTTGAGTTTTCTCCCATTATCCTGTCTCTTTTGTCTCCTCTAAGCAAGTTTCTTTCTTTGTAGTTTTGAAATATTTTTTCACATGCTACTTCAAGATTACCTTCTAAAATCTCGTTTCCAATATCCAAATCTGGAACGGAGTTTTCTTGAAGGATTTTATGTTCTTCATCTTTTACTCTTTCAAGGATTATGACTGGTTTTCTTTGTTCAATCAGTATATCGCATAAAGCTACATAAAAGTCCTTGACAGAAGGTCCCATAATGCTTTTAACTGCTGTTTCAAGCTTGTCCACGGCTGGATTTTGGATTTTTTTGTATTTCATCCAAAAGAATTGTTCAACGTTGCGAGCAAGTGATTCGGGGCAGAAGTTGATTTCTATGCTTGCAATATCGACATCTCGAAGGTGTTTGCCTGCTTCAAAGGCGTGTTCCTTCTTATCGTGGTAAACTTTGATTATTTTGTAGCGTAAATCTCTCATTTTAGGACCTTATCTGTTCAACATAACTTTTGAGTGTTTGGTAAGCTGAGGGGGTTAATTTTGATGGGTTTTCAAAAGAAAGATTCAAACTTGTGGTAATTTCAGTGAGAAGGGTGATATCAATTGAGAGCTCAGAACTTATTTGTTCAAGTGTGTATTGACTTGAATTGTTTGAAGCCAGCGGGGTGATTACTTGCGGTCCATTGGTTGTTATTGTTGTTTCCAATGTAGTGTTTGCTTTGGAAGGCGTAAGTGCTGCTTTTTGTGGTTGGTGCTTTCTTGCAATTTTATTGAGATATCTGGCTGTTGACACATCTTTGTATATTTTGGCAAGTTTGTCAAAAATGAAAGCGTCTGCTATAATTCTCAGGGGCTTTTCTTCTGATTTTATTGTGTTATCTTTTTCTAAATAATGGAAATAGTCTCTAGTGACTTCGGGAAGTTGTTCCTGAATGGTTTTGTAATTCTTAAGTCCTTTGTCACTCATTATCCTATCACTCCGTGTCTTGATTCGTCCTCGCCTTCGTAAAGCGGGGAGTCAAAGGATTGAACTTTTTGTCCCTTTTGCAATACTAGTACTCCGTTTCTTAGAGTTCCATAAAGTCCGTTTGCGAAGGTGAACTCTTCGCGTCGTGGTCGCTTCATAAGATTAAAGTAGTCAAATCGGGTGCAGTAATTGATAAAGGCGTCCCATAATTCCTGTTGGTACTTTCCTGTCGCGCTTTCGAATAGTGGAGTGTAAATTCTGACTAAGTTTGCTGTTGTTTGTTGGCGTATGTCTTGATCAAAGCTGTAGAGAAGGTGACCTGCCAATTTGGTCATATTTTGTTCTGCTGGTTTAGTTTCAGGTCGCTCATTGATTTTACTGAGTTTAGAGAGGTTTTTGTCATCAATCTGAACTGAACGCTGCATATTTACTTTAATTTTATTGGCATTCTCAGGGTCGTAAAGCTCGACAATATACTCGCTGGTTGGCAGAATCACGGTTCGCAATGCGTCTCTTAGGTTAAGATAATGCCTGTCAGACTGGTCTGAGAGTGTCACACCATCTAACGTCGCGGTTCTTTTCATGCGTTCTGTGGCCATAAGGACTGAGCGCTCTAAATCTTCAGCCTTTTGTGTTGATTTTATTAGGCTTAGTGTTTTCTTTCCCCATGATTTTTGGTCGGTGAATCTTTCGTCTGTTCTTTCAATAAGTTCTGATAAGAAAGCTCCATTTGGGAATAAGGAGGAAATGGACTGCGTATGTTCATTGACGCCAAGATATCGTAAAGCTTCCTCAGCGCATATCAATGTGCTTGCTGGAGTGGTATAGCGTTGGAAGAAGGCATCTTTGTTTTCGTCAAATGTTTTTTGAAGATGTTGAACTATGAGTTTGAGTTCCTTAAAATTGAAGTTCAGTTTTCTTGGTTGCCATTGCTCAACTTGAGAAGGTGATAAGTTGAGTAATTCCTGCAGTTTATCTGTAGATAACAGTAGGGAAAGGCCATCTAAGCGCGAATCCTTAAGCATGTTATTTTTATCTAAATCCTTTGCAAGGGAGTACAAACCGCTTGGAGAGCCATACTTGCCAATGAATTCGGCAGGATTTTGGGCATATGCTGATTTGACAAAGTCGGTTACAGCTGTCGCTTGCCCCATGCTTGAAGACTCATCAAGGAGTTTCCATTGCTCTTTAAAGCGGGAATCTTTAACTTTCATCAATGACGATACCATCTCTCCATCATAGATGCTGTTTCGGAGTAAACTTAAGTTGGGCGAAATTTCTTTTTCTGTTTGTAGTTTTTTGGCTAAGTTCTTGATAGCGTTTGGGTTTTTGTAGGACTCAAAGAATGCGTCAGGATCTGCCTCATATTGGGCTTTTAGAGTGTCAATGACGATGTCAAAATCTCTTGAAGAAAGATAAATTGGTTTGTTGTTCCAATTTGTCTTGAGGTCTTTTAATGGTATGTCTGTTAATTCTGAGAGTACGAGTGGGTTTCCTACAAGTGAGTTGAGTTGTATGGGAGGCATTGCGATGCCTTGTTTTTCCAAGTCTTTGAGTAGTAGGTACTGTCCTGCTTTGCTGCCATAGCGTATGAAAAACTTCATTTTATCAGATTTGTAAGAATGGGTCATAAAATCTGCGACTGTTTGCGTGGCTCCTCCAGAAGTTTGGATTGATTTTGTATTCCAGTCTGTGAAAAATCGTTGATCTTTGACTCCAACAAGTTCGGCAACCATTGAAGAGTCAAGCATGATATTAGAAAGTCTGAACGCGCTCATTTTAAGGTTGCATTCTTTTTGTAATTTTTGCTCTAGTTTTGCCACACCAGTCTTGCCGCCATATGTGGCGAAGAACTGGTTGCTGTCGTGTTCATATTCTTTTTTGAGAAAATTTGCGATTACGTCTATTTGTTCATCATTGCAAGTAAGGCTTCTAGGGCGCCAACTGGTTAGGAATTTTTCGTCATTAACACCCATCATTGAAGCGAGACGTTTGCCGTTAATGAAGAAAGTTCCAAGATGAGGTCCTGGTTTTTTAGGTGATACTTGTCTTATGTCTTTCATGAAATAATAAAATCCTGCTGATGAGCCGTACCGTTCAAAGAATTTTTCCGGGTCTTCTTCATATTGTCCGCGCAGGAATGAAGTCATGAGTTCCATTTCTGAATATTTTGATTTTAGGGTGACTGCGCTCCATTGGGTGCTGAAACGTTTATCTTCAATGTCAAGCATTTTTGACAATAAATTTCCATCACGTATAATTGGGCAGATTACTCCGGCGTCAATATCTATTTTTTGGGTTTCAAAAAGATCTTTGGCGAGATTATATACTCCTATTTCAGACCCATATCTATCAAAGAAGGCAGATGAGTCGGACGAATATGCTTGGCGAAGGTGGTCAACAACCAAATCTGAAAGTTGAGTGGTGCTTTTCATAGAGGTTACATTCCACTTTTTCTCAAAATCAGGGTCAGTTATTCCAAGTATGTTTTGGATTAAGTCTGGATTGACAAGAAGTGTAGTGAGCCTGTCGAGGCTGGAAGTAAAGTCTTGACCTAATTCCTTGGAGAGAATTAGAGCGCCAGTTGATGATCCATAAATTTTGTAGAAATTATCTTTATTGTTATCATAGTGTGATTTGAGGAATTCTGCTATTCTGTCAATTTCTTCAGGAGAAAATAGTATGACACGAGGCTTCCAAATCGTGTCAAATCTTTCATCTTTAGAGTTCAATAGCCTTTTCAAAGTATCTGGCTTGGAAACTAATGTGTAAATCTTTCTCAGCTGGTTGGAATTTATTTTGTTGACTTTTCCAGTTAAATCTTTTGCGAGCCAGTAAGTTCCTGCCGGTCCTCCATATTTTTCAAAGAATTTCTCTGAATTATTTTCTAGTGATTTTGAAAGGTGTTCCAATGTCAGTTCTATCGCTTCTAAAGTCAGATCAAAGCATTGTGGCTTCCATTGAGCTTCTTGAAGTGATGTTTGAAGAAAATCTTCTAATTTGGATTGGTTTTTGAACAAGTCATATGATGCTGATAGATTAAAATGGCATCCTCTTTCGCGCATATCCTTTGCGATCAAATAAAGTGCTTCTGGTGCGAAATATTTGTATTTTTTTGACTCTATGTCTTTAAGCATTATTTCTTGGAAAACCATTAATGAGTCGTAGCTTATTTGTCTTGAGTTTTCAGCAAACTCCTTTATTTTTTCTTCCAAAGCAATAGAGGTTGATGTTTGAGGGGGTAATTTAGGGTTATTATCGGATTTTGTGGACTTTTCAAATTTTTCTGGTCGTTTTTTATTTTGTTTTTTACGTTGTTTCTTGATTGACGAGTAATGTTCATCAGAATTTGAAACTAGGAGATCTTTTGATTTATGGAGTATTTCGAAGAGCACCGGTCTTTGGATTGCGCTGTCTTGATTGTTTGCGAGTTCTTCCAAAGATGAAACATAGTTTTTCATTGACTTTCTCAACTTGTTAGGACTGTCAGCTCCTTGTATCTTTTTCTTTGTTTCTTTTGAGAGTTCAACTTTTATGTAGATTGGTTTTTCTTTCATGGCGCCTTTGAGTTTAGTTTTTTGAAGACCTGTCTTAATACGTCTTCACTATCTGGTTTTGAGTCATAAAGGTCAGGGAAGTCTTTTGGTGAGTATGCGTGTTTAAGGGCGTTTCGTATGTTTCCTGCAAAATATAGTTCAAGCATCCAGCCAAGTTTGTTTTTCTGGAAGTCTTCTTGTGTGAGTTTTTCAATTGCGGTTTTGTCTTGAGGAAGTTGCAATATGTCTTCCACCAAGTAGCGCGTGAGTATTTTTGGCACTCTTTTGTTGTCTGGGTGGAAATAGCCGTTCGGGTATCTTTGAAGCGTTCCCTGTTTAACGAGTTCGTAAGTGTTGATTATTTTTTTCTTTGTGGCGCAGCTGTAGGGTATTCTTATGAAATTCTGAATTGCGCCCATTCTATTAGTTAGCGTTGCGCCTTCACAATTATCTTTAATTACGTGAATGCGTTCCTGCATCTCGTCCAGATGGTTCATAACGTATTCTGTGAATTCATGGTCTGTTAATTCTTTGAATTCAAGAGGAAGCATTCGTTGTCCGTTGAGAAGTGCGTCGTTAATTAATGGTGCTAAGAAGCCATATTCTTCAAAAGACAATTCTTGCCTGAATATATTTAGTAAAAGTTTCTTTTTTCTTAACAGGTCTGCGTGTTCTTCTTTTCTTAATTGATATTCAAGAGGGCTCATTGAGTACGCGCGTCTGTAATTTGGTTTCACTGTTTCGTGTTTAGTCCTTCCCTTGATTGTTTGGTCAAATAATTCTTCAGGTGAAAATATGGTTGTTAATTCTTCAATCATTTGCCATTCCTCTTAATGTGTTTTGTGTTAGTGCATTTTGGTCGCAAAGATGATACGTTAAGATTCGAACTCCTTCAGGAGTTATAAAAAGTCCTTTCTCTCCGGAGTCGCTTCTGGTGGATAAATAATCGCGTATTTTGTAAAGGGCGTTGAATGTGGCGGGGTTTGAATTAATATTGAGTGTTTTGAATACTTCTCTAGTAGAATACTTTTTGTTGCCTTCATTAATGTCGTCTAATTTAAGTTTTAGTTCTGTCCATGAGTTGTTGGCATGTGTCATGCCGAGATTTTCAAAAAGTAAATTATAGTAAGAGTGAATGTCTGCAATTTTACTGGAACGGCTTTTTTCATCGATGTTGTTATCATTCATAGTGTAAGTTAGGTGTTGCCTTGCTATTTCGAGGCAGCGATATTCCAGTGAATTTTCATCAATGTTTTTAGGGAGAGAGAGTAGAGGTTTCTTTGGTGAAACGATTATTTTTGAGGGTTGGTTGTCCAGACCTTCAGCACGGTTTTCACGTCCATATGCGTAATGCAGTCCCCATTGTACGTGTTGTAGACATAGGGTTAAAAAAATGTCCCAGTTGCAATCATGGACTGAGTATTTTGTAAGTGCTTCTTCAAGAGAGGTGTGTGCTGCTTCCAGAAGAGAGGGGTTTTCCGTTTCGTGGGGGAATCTGCGTGATATTTTGTATTGGGCGAAGTGTTCAAAGGTTGGTAGAATCATCTCGAGTGATGGCTTTTTGTAAGTATGGTTATTTTCTTCTAGTTCAAGGATAAACTGAGGCATAGTTAGAGTTTCTTTTAATGCACGGTGGGCATTATGAAGGTGATATTCGCTGAGGTGATCCATTTCAGAAGGAATGGATTTGTGACCGGTCTTTTTTATTGGGCGATCATAAGTAGAATCAAAATGTGCGTATTCGTCTTTTATTTGTTTTATTTCTTCAGCCAATTTTTGAGGATCTAGTTTTCCTTGGCTGTTCAGAACCATAAAGAATTTTGTTTGGTCTACTGGAGTGAATTTGTCACCATGCAAGCTTCGTAAGAATAGGCCATATTCAATATAATTTTTTAGACAGTGGATTTTTTGTTCTGGCGATATTTTGTGTTTTTCAAGGATTCTTCGGTTTTTTGCGAGTTCGAAGGCAAGGGAAGAACAAAAATCTCGCTCTTCCTGTGATGGTTCTGGCTTGTCAAGAGGGTCATATTTTCGGCAGGTAGATTGAATAAATGAATAAATGCGTTCTTTTTCTTCAGTTGATAAGGGAGAAGGTTCGCGGTAGGTTGGTGTTTTATCCTTATTGATGATTAAATGGCCGAACTCATTAAGAAAACCTTTTGAGAATCTTATTTTTTGGGGTTTTTGACTATGCCAATTGCTTGGTTTTCTGCCTGCATTATGAACTCTTGCTCTCATCTTCACTCCCCTCATGGATGGCCTTTGAGGACTTTATAAATCTTTCGGTTTTAACCACTAATGAGTGGCAAATATAGAAAGATTTTTATAGAACTTTTCAAAAAAACTAACCATGAAAGACACAAATGAAGCTGATGTGTATGAATCAACTGAAAACCGAGCAGAGGTTAAGAATATTCAAAACACGTCCTCACTTGATGAAAAAATCAGGCAAGGGCTAAAACCTCAGGAGATTGCAGAGTCAGAAAACTGTAAAGTTGAGAAAGTCTATTCATATGTGAAAGAATCAGGGCAAAGCGAATTATGGGAAGCTGCCAAAAAATTTCGAAAAAAAGAGATAGAAACTTTTATCGATGGAAAAGTCAGGGAAGGCCTAAATGCCAGAGAAATTGCTGAGCTTAATAAGTCGCTCACAGAAGGAGGAGTTCACAACTATATCAAAAGTTCAGGGCAGCTGAACTTGTGGAAAGAAGCCAAAAAGTTGCGAAGAAAAAACAAAAGAATCCCTTCAATTGATGAAAAAATAAGACAGGGGCTGAAAACTCAAGAAATCGCGGACGCTGAAAAATCATGTGTGGCCGCGGTTCACTCCTATATCACCTCTTCAGGCCAATTGGAAATATGGAATAAGGCCAAAGAATTAAGATTTTTAAAAGAAGAAAAGGAGCGCAAGGAAAAAAAGTCAGCGCTGGAAGAAATGGCGGAAAAGCTTCGTGATCTTGAATTACTGAAAGCTGCAGAAGCAGGTTGGCCATATTATAACGCAGTCATATATGATAGGCGTGATACTACAAATAAACATTCTTTTGAGAAAGTTCTTAAATTTTTGAAGGCTTACAATGAAGAGAAAATAGAGCTAGGAGTGGCTTCTTGTCTTAGAGCGGCCAAGAAGTCAGGGTTCAATTCGTATTCAAGTGTCCAAGGTATTGTTGAATTTTTGGGATTGCAAAGCGGAGAACATCCTAAACCAATAACAGAAGACAAACTCAATGCAATTAAAAATGCGCAAGCCGTCCCATATCTGACATTGAATGACGTCGCTTATTTTATTGGAGTGGCCTCAGAGTCAATCACCAATCATTGGCAAAAAGATGGAAAGCTGATTAAGATTGTAAGACCTCGCTCCAATTTAAGCTACAGGAAGGCAAGTCAAGTTTATGAAGCCATTGATGCGGGATTCAACTTGGAAGAAACCGCAGAATATGCAGGCGTTCATCCAAGTTTTGCTGAACGAGCAGTTGAGAATAGAAATGAAATAGAACCAAGAATTGTGGAAGCGCTCAAAGTAATTTTTCCAAAAAGTAAATTAAAGAAACCATATATCTAACGGCTTAATTTTTCTAAAATCTTTTTTTCTTCATCATTTAAAGATTGTTTTTTAATGATTTTCTTTATGATGTTTTTTAGTTTCTCATTTTCTGATTTTAGTTTGTGAACTTCTGATTGTGCTTCTTCTGTTTTCTTTTTTTGGCGGATATACCCCCAAGGTGTTCCATTTCCGTACATAAAATAATGAACTGTTGTTTTGTATATAAAATTTAATCTATTTTAATTGGAAAAACCTGTTGTCCTGGGTTTCTCGTACAAGAATTTCATGTAGCCTCACTTTCCATTCCCCGCGATTTGAAACGTGAATGATGCGCCCAACATACCCGTTTGGCTCTTGCTGCATTATTTCAGAACGTGAAAGTCGTCGAAGTCTGTCAAATTCTATTTTATTGAATACATAAGTCGCTGTAGCTTCCAGATTGGCTTCTGCGACAACCAAGTGGTCGATTGGAAAAGCCCTATATTGAAAACCAGTGGTGAAAAGCTCCCCTTCAACAATTGGACCTGTAGCCAATGTAGCGAGATATTCTTGACCCCAATGTCGGGGCATTATCAGGCCTCGTATTTTTAATTCTCCTCCGCTATCTTGTGTGAAGACTTCATCGCTTGTTTGGTCAGGGTTTGGCAGGATTGTAACACCATCTCGAACTTTTGAGAAAATTGAATCAATAGAATCCTTGCCTCTTAATATGGGGTGTTTTGAAATCATTGACAAATACTGATTTTGAAACGGCACGCCTGCAATTTCAAAAAGAGAAGTGTCAAAAGGAAGAATGCAAGAAAAGAGTTTCAAAGGTTTTTGTTTTGAAGTTGAGAAAATCACTCCACATCTATTTTTTTCATTATATTGCACAATGGGCTCATATCCATAACAAGCAAAATGGCCTTTATACGATTCATTATTCAAATCTTGAATAGAACTGCGAATGACAACCTCTCCCTGTCGATTGAATTTAAGAGTCTGATTAAAATGAGATATGGATGCGTCCAACATATTTTTTCTTTTCAAAAGAACCTCATATGTTTTCTTTAATTCAGAAATGTTCTTAACTGAATTAATTGTTTGCTCGGCATATTTTATTTTATCGTTTATTTTTTGTTGAGCTTTTTGAATAAGAATTTTTAATTTGTCTTTTGGAATGAGTGAATTTTTATCCTCTCTTGTATTTGGATGGCATTTTTCTAGGCCGATTATGTATCCATTAAAGCGATAGGCAATCACAGGAGTTTGTTGTTCTAACAGAATCTCTAGATTTTCTTCTAAAGATTCCTTGACAAAATCATTATGAACCAAATCGAGCCTTATTTTTTCTTGTGGTATTTTTTGGTTTACTTGTACTCCTGTCTCATAAGGTCCATATTTTTGAATTAGTTTTTCATCTAATTGTTTTTTCACATAAAGAATTGTTGGTTTAGCCGTTATGCGAAGCCAACCATTTAGAGTATTTAAAGAACTTCTGAGTTTTTTATGAGCATCAAGGCTACGGATTGCTTTCGTATAATCTTCTATCTGGTCGCCTTTTTGTTGTACTTCTTCCTGAATATTTGTTTGTTCCTTGCAAAGTTCTCTGATCCTATTCTCTAAATCTTCTAATGTAAAATCCCCCATAAGCCACCGACGGGAGTTGCACCCGCGACCTCGACATCTTTGGATTGCTTACCAATGTCGCGCAATAGCTACTATGCTACGGTGGCGTATTTTTGCGAAAGCCTTTCCGTTTGTCGTGGGGTCGCAGGCCCCACTTGAGAGCTCGGGGTTCTAGCACTTTGCAAGGGCTAGCTAAGCTACGGTGGCGTTGTGTAGAAGACTTTTAAGAATGGTATTTAAAGATTTGTGTTGAAAACGCCTATAGATTTAAAAACTCTTTATTGCCTTTTTTCATTCACGGCGCTGTAGCAAAGCTCGGTTAAATGCGGTGGACTTAAGATCCACTCCCTTAGTGGGTTCGCAGGTTCAAATCCTGCCAGCGCCATTAACCCCTTCCCAGAGTTATTTCTACGCAATTCTATTTAAACATTTCAAACTGTTTCTAAAAATAATAAAAGGTGATTTTGATGAAAGAGATTATGATTGATATTGATGGCGTGATAAGCCAGTGGCACGAGCACTTCACTGAGTTTGTAAACAAAACTCACAATAAAAGGTACCATTTAACAGAAATTTTAGAGAAGGAAATGTCGCAATCTGATTGGGACAACTATCATAAATGGCATAAGGAATACATTGAAGAAAAGAATTATCTTTCTCTCCCTTTGTTGGAATTTGCAAAAGAAGGACTATTAAAAATCTCAGAAAGAAGAAGCATTCTCATTTGCACCGCGAGAGAAGAAAGGATTATGCCTTACACTCTGCAATGGTTTGATTCGCACGGTTTGAGACATCTTCCCGTTCTTAACGAAAAAGATAAAGTCGCTGTCTGCAAACAAAGAGGAATTACTGAAATTATTGAAGATAACGTTAAAACCCTTCAAAAGTCAGTAAGTGAAGGTTTGACTGCTTTTGGAATAAAGCGGCCCTATAACGAACAGAAAATCTCAAATACTCAAATCATCGCAGTCAATAATTTGTTGGAAGTTGCGGGGTATTTATGAAGGTTGTAATCGCTGGCGGTTCAGGTTCTGGAAAAACGGAGACTATTGTCGAGCTTTTCAGACGTGGCTATGTTGTTATTGGTGAAGGCAGTCGTCTTCTGTTAAGAAGCGGAAAGTATCCTGATTTTCCCCACGGTGGAAGCGATATTAGACTGAAATTTCAATTTGACCTTGCGAAATTGCAAAACAAGAGGGAAAAACTGTTTGAAACTTTTGACGAAATTGTTTTTTTCGACCGCGGTCTGGTTGATGTCCACGCTTTTTCGCATTTTCTTGGCGTTTTGGAGAAAATTCCGTCTGAAAGTTTTGAGCATAAGCGTTACGATAAGGTTTTCATTTTGGAGCAATTAGAGCAGTATGAAAAGGACGGGATAAGGTGGGAAACTAAAGATGAGCGTGACGCCATTCACAAACTCACCGTGGACGCGTACAAAATCTTCAACTATGAACCAATTATTGTTCCTTCAATGTCTGTTAAAGAGCGTGTTGATTTTATTTTGTCAAACATCTCTGGTCAACAGGGTCAAAAATAGTAGGTTTTACTTTTTTGCCCGCGATTATTTCGGATATTCTTTTTCCGCCGTATATTGATGGCAGAATTCCAACACCATTGCATCCAAGATTATAGAGTAAATTATTGTTGCACGGCTCTTCTCCGACGATTCTTATTCCTGTGTTCGTGTAACCCATTAATCCGTGCCAGAAGAAGTTAAATTTTAGTTTTTTTGGAGTTAGCAGATAGTCTTGATTCAAAAAGTTTCTAATGAGTTTTTCGGCGTGAGGGTGGTATGTTTTTTCTTTTTTGTAATGGGCTTTTTCTTTTAGTGAATATTCTGGTCCTCCGATGCAAACTAAATCGTAATGGTCGTTTTTTTCGAGTTCGTATTTTCTTCTTGTCAGGTAAAAGTAAGCCGCGGAGGGGTCTGCTTCTTTTGAGTCAAAATAGCTTATCGCTTCTGGTTTGAGATGTTCGCCCTGCAAATATCCCGCCATATGACTGACTAATCCTTGGACTCTTTCGTGGAATTTTTTGTCTATCGGATCTCCGGATTTGTTGATTATTTTGATGTGTTCAAATCCGTTTGTGCATAATACTACTTTTTCTGCTTTTATTTTTTTGTGAGAGTGAAGAATTGCGCCGTTTTTCGCTAATTCTGCCTGCTTTACGTGCGCGTTTTCAAATACTTTGAATTTTTTTGGGTATTTTTTCAGGAGATGGCCGCATAATTCTTCGGTAAACATCGCGCTGTTAAGTGTTCCTTTTTGTGTCGATAGGGCTGCGATGAAGTGTTTGTGTTTTGTGTTCAACAATTTTAGAATTTTTTTATGAGGGAGAACTTTGTAATATTTTTTGTATCTTCTTGAAATGTGTCCGAGAATGTGTTTATTGTTCGCGACGTATATTGTTTCCATTGATATTCCTTGTTTTTCGCGAAGCTCTTTGTTGTGCAGGTGAATTATGAGCTGCTCAACCGTGGCGCATCCGGCGTATCCTTGAAATATGGTTAGCGGTGTTTTTATTTTCGCGTCTTTTACAATCGCTGAAAGTGTTTTCCAAGTTTCTATGATATCTTTTTGCGCTTGCGCCGCTTTTTGTATGCCGTGCTCTTCCGCGATTTCAGAGAAGGGTTTTTCAAAATAAGCGACAACTTGTCCCGCGTTGTGTCCGGTTGCTCCGTGGGCTATTTTTCCGCCTTCAACTAGTGTCACCTTTTTGTTTGTATTTTTCAGGAGAAAGTAAGCGGTTGATATTCCTGCTATTCCTCCGCCGACTATCGCGACGTCTGTTTTCTGGTCGCTCGCGAGAACGTGCAAAGGTCTTGTTCTGTGAAGCTGGTGCAGCCAAGGGCTTACAGTGCCGTGATTTCCTCTTTTTGCCATTTTAGTGGACCAGTATTTGTACAACTACAAATGATATATAAAACAATATCAAAGCCATTGATTCATTTTTTGATAGAAAACTGTCTGTTTTCAAAAACAAAAGCGCAAATCCGACCGCGAAACCGGTGAATACTGCCTGTACGCCCCAGAGAAATGTGTTGATAGTGAAAGGTGCTACAAGGGCGACTATTCCCATTACAATTGTCGCGTCAACAACAACGACTCCTAGCAAGTCTCCAATTCCCGCTTCTGAATGTCCTGCCTTTACTGCGCGAAGTGAGAATGTTAGCTCTGGAAGAGTTGTTCCTAATGCGACCATTATGACTCCAACAATGAGTTTTGGTATTTCAAGGCGTTCGGCAATGCTGACTGAAGAGCCGACAATAAAATGAGCGGCAATCAACATTACTCCTATGCTTGCGATAAATATTCCCGCTTGGAAAACCCAGTGATTTTTTTCTCGATATGGTTTGTGAAAGTGTTTCTGCTCTCGAATCATGAAAAATATGAATGCGGCTCCAGATGCGACCAGTATCGCGCCGTCTATTCTTGATAGTTGTCCGCCAATTAAAGCGAGTATTATTGGTAGTAGGACTATTCCTGCAAGCCATAAATCTCTTTTTACCATTGAGCTCCTGACGCGCACAGGATGTCCTGCTAATCCGACGAGGCCTAAAATAAGCGTCAAGTCTGCTATGTTGCTTCCAAGGAGAGTTCCGGCGCCGATTGTTGGCGAGCCTTCAATTGCGGCAAGAACCGCGATGAATGTTTCAGGCAGTGCTGAGATTACTGCTACAAGTATGAAAGCGGTTACGAATTCTGTCAGGTGCATCGCGCGGGAGAGTTTTCCAACCGAGCGGACGGCGTATTGCGCAGCTTTAATTAATAGAAAGCTGCAAACTATGAATATCGCTACCTCTTTTAGCATTTAACTGGTTAGGGCAGTTCCATTTATAATATTTATTGCGTGGTATCGGATATCCGATAAATTTATATATTTCGCAGCATTACTATTTTTTATGAGAACAATAATATTGTTGGCCCTGATATTTTTGGCGGCGTGTTCCGTTCAAAACAATGTATATGTCGCGAACGAGGACAGCGGTTCAATTAGCGTTATTGATGCGGCTGGGTTGAAAGAGGTAAGACGGATTTCGTTGAATGAAGGCGAACTTGCATTTTCTCCGCACAACGTTCAATTCGGAAGTGTCGGCATTTTTGGCGATGTGATTTTGTCAACGGCTGTCGCAAAAGAGGAAAGTGAAGAAGAGCATATGGGCGGCTCTGACCAGTTGATTGTCATAAGCAAAAAATTTGGCAACATATTGAAAAGGGTGAGTCTTGAGGATGAGTCTCACGTCGCTCACGTGGTTTCAGATGGGGATTTTGCCTACGTCACTGGCACTGAAAAAGACTCCCTATATATTGTCAGTCCTGCGCTGGAAAAATTTGAAACTGTACGGCTTCCAAATGGCAGCAAGCCTCACGGCCTCCGACTGTCGGAAGATGGAAAAACTGCCGTCATTGCAGGTCTTGGAAATCAGCTAATTTTAGTGAATTTAACTTCAAGGGAAGTAAAATCAGTTGAGCTTCCTGGAAAGGGTGTTCAAACCGCTGTTTTCAAGAATAAGTTTTTTGTTTCAATTTATGATACAAAGCAGATTGGTGTTTTTGAGAACGGCGCTTTATCATTTATCGATTTGGGCGATGACGCAGTAGGTCCAATTCAGCTTTATCCTTCGAAGGACGGATTTTTGTATGTTGCTGACCAGGGCGTTCTTTTCGACCAGCCTGAAGGCGCTAAAATATACAAAATAGATATTGAGGAAGGGAAAGTCGTTAAGTCTATTGAGGCGGGGCGGGCTCCTCACGGAGTTTTTGTCGGTCCTGACGGCCGTGTTTGGGTTACAAATTTAAAGGGAAACTCCCTTTCTGTTATTGAAAATGATGTGAAGGTCGCCGAAATCGCGGTGGGCGACGCACCGAATGGAGTGAGTTTTGGATAATGCCAGCAAACAAAAGCTCGATGGTTAAGGACCCTGTGTCCCAAAAGGAAGTGAACCCTATTACTGCCAAATTCAAGGCTCTTGTGGACGGCAAAGTTTACTATTTTGAGTCTGAAAAGAATAGAAAAGAGTTTTTGGAAAAATCGAAGTTCACCAGCGAGTCTTTTGACGTTAGCGGTATGCATTGCGCGTCCTGCGCTCTGAAAATTGAGTCCGAGCTGAAAAAGGCAGGAGTGAGCGAGGCGAACGTTAATTTCGCGTCTAACAAGGCGCACGTTAAGTATGACTCAAAGGTTGTTTCCAGGCAAATCATTGACCAGACGGTTCAAAATCTCGGTTACAGAGTAGGAAAAGACAAGCCTTTGAACGTCTCAGAGAAGGTCACTCTCAGGATTTCTGATATGGAAAGCCAACATTGCGTCAGTATTATTGAGCGCACTCTTCAAAAATTGGTTAGCGCGAAAGACATTTCCATCAACCTTGCGACCAAAACCGCTTCGTTATCATACGACCCTTCGAAGATTTCTATTGACGAGATTTTGATGGCGATAACTAACGCGGGCTACACGCCTGAACCTCTGAGCCACGAAGAAAAGAGCGAGGAGCCTGAGGTTGCTCACTGGAGAAAGCAGTTAATTGTCGCGGCGATATTTGGCGTTCCTTTGCTTTATGTCGCGATGGGACATATGATGGGTCTTCCTCTGCCGTCAATGCCTGATTGGGTGAGCGCTCTGGTTCAGTTTATCTTGGCAACTCCTATTATTTGGGCTGGACGCGAGTTTTACAGCAAGGGTTTCAGAAGTTTGTTCATAAATTGGATGCCGAATATGGACAGTTTAATCGCGATAGGTACCGGCGCGGCGTACGTTTACAGTTTGTTCGTGATGGTTTTGATTTTTATGGGAAAAACCGATATGGGTGAGCTGTATTTCGAAATCGCGGGTCTTATTGTTGCGTTCATTATTCTGGGTAAATTCCTTGAAGCGGTGGCTAAGGGAAGGACGGGCGCGGCGATAAAGAAGCTTCTTGGTTTGCAGCCAAAAACTGCGTTAGTTATCAGAAACAAGCAGGAAGTTGAAATTCCAATTTCGGAAGTTGTTGTTGGCGACATTGTTGTAGTTAAGCCGGGAATGAGAATTCCGGTTGATGGTTTTGTGAAGGACGGCTATTCTTCTGTTGACGAGAGCATGCTGACGGGAGAGAGCGTTCCTGTTGAAAAGGTTGTTGGGTCAAAAGTTATTGCCGGTTCTTTTAACAAGACAGGAAGTTTCACAATGAGAGCGACAGGTGTTGGTAAAGATACTGTTCTCGCGCAAATCGTAAAGCTTGTGGAGGACGCTCAGGGTAGCAAGGCTCCGATTCAGCAGCTCGCTGACAGGATTTCGTTTTATTTCGTTCCGGCGGTTATCTCAATCGCCATACTTAGTTTTGTTGTTTGGTATCTTATTGGAAATGCGTCTTTTGGTTTTATGACGTTCATCGCGGTTCTTGTTATTGCCTGTCCCTGCGCTCTTGGTCTTGCTACTCCGACGGCTGTTATGGTTGGCACTGGCAAGGCCGCGCAGTATGGAATTTTGGTTAAAAACGCCGAAGGTTTGCAAAAAGCGAGAGAAGTTACTCATGTTGTTTTTGACAAGACCGGCACTTTAACTGTTGGAAAGCCTGAAGTTACCGATATTATTCCTTTTGGCAAGGCTACGAAAGAAGGAATCTTGCAGATTGCCGCAATTCTAGAAAAAAGAAGCGAGCATCCTTTGGCTGAAGCCATTATGAACAAGGCCAAGGAGTCTCATCTTAAAACGGTTGAGCCTAAGGATTTTGAGGCTGTTCCTGGCAAGGGTGTTCGGGCGAAGTACGCTAGTAAAAGTATCGCGCTTGGCAATCGCGCTTTAATGTCTGATTTGAAAATTCCAACCGACTCTATTGATAGTGTTGTTTCGAATTTAGAAGCTCAAGGTAAAACTGTTGTTTACATTGCGGGCAGCAAGAGTGTTGTTGGCGTTATCGCTGTTGCTGACCAGCTAAAGCCTTTCGCGAAGGAAGCGGTTGATGAATTGAAGCGCATGGGCAAGCACGTTCTTCTTATTACTGGTGACAATGAGCGCACTGCGAGAGCGATTGCGAGTCAGGTTGGCATTGAGGATGTTTTGGCAAGCGTTCTTCCTGGTCAGAAAGCGCAAAAAATCAAGGAGCTTCAAGCTCAGGGTTTCAAGGTCGCGATGGTTGGTGATGGTGTTAATGACGCTCCTGCTTTGACTCAGGCGAATGTTGGCATCGCTATTGGTTCTGGAACTGATATCGCGATTGAAGCGGGCGATATTGTTTTGGTGAAGAATGATGTTCGTGATGTTGTGACTGCTATTTCGCTTTCATCTTATACTATGCAGAAGATTAAGCAGAATTTGTTTTGGGCTTTTGCTTACAACGTTGTTTTGATTCCGGTTGCCGCAGGGGTATTTTATCCTTTGACCGGTTGGATGTTGAATCCTATTTTGGCAGGTCTTGCTATGGCGTTTTCAAGCGTCAGCGTTGTATCAAATAGCTTGCTGATGAATTTATACAAGCCAAAACTTCAAACAAGTTTGCCCCAACCAATTTAATTGAAAATGAACAAGAACCTTGAAAGCGGTGTTGTGCATAATGTGCCTGCGGATTTACGAAAAGTTCTTGTTTCTAACAAAAAATTAAGTGACAACTGGAACAGCCTTACACCTATTGCGCGGAATGAGTGGATTTGTTGGATTACTTTCTTCAAAAAACTGGAAACAAGAAAAGAACACCTGAAACGTGCCCAAGAAGACCTTTTGAAAGGTAAGCGAAGACCTTGCTGCTGGCCGGGCTGTCCGCATCGCAGACCAAGCGCGAAGAAATGGTTTTGACAATAGTAATCTTTTTATACCCAACTGGCTTTTAATCACATTAAAGGGGTGAGTTTAATGGCAAAAAAGAGCAGAAGAGTACCTAGTCCAAGTTCATACGCGTATCGTATGCCTATTTCGCAGTCTTCCTATGGAATGTCCGAGGAAGAGAAGAAGGAGTTAATCAAAATCGGTGTGGCGGCGAGTTTCGCTATCGCGGCGATTGTGGCTATTGTCCTTTACGTTTTGACAAGAGCGCCTTTCTACTGAAGCACAACAATCTTTTTATACACTTTCTTTGTTTTTCGGTTCATTAACACTCTGGGGTGGTTACAAAATGAACTATGCATTAGCTTTTATTTGGGTCGCAGGTATTCTCTCTTTGGGAATTGCGGGATATTTATGGAATGACTTGAAGAAAAAATCTTCAGGAACTCCTAAGATGAAGGAAATCGCGCAGGCGATTCAGGTTGGCGCTAACGCGTATATGAAGCGTCAGTACAGGACTATTGGTGTTCTTGCTGTTGTTTTCGCGCTTATCATTTTTGGCGTCTATTATTTGCTTGGAAAGCAATTCTTAGGCAGCGTTACTGCTGTTTCGTTTGTTTTCGGGGCTTTGTGTTCAGCTGTTGCCGGAATTTTGGGGATGCTGATTTCAGTCAGAGCTAACGTTCGTTCTGCAGATGGCGCTCAGCGTTCATTAAACGAGGCTTTCCAGCCTGCAGTAAGAGGCGGAGCTGTTACTGGTCTTCTTATTGTCGCGTTGTCCTTGCTCGGAATCGCGGCTTTGTATTCAATTTTAAGAATGTGGGTTGACCTTGCTGATGTTCCTCACATGCTTGTTGGTTATGGTTTTGGCGCGTCTTTCGTTGCTTTGTTCGCCCAGCTTGGTGGCGGTATTTACACTAAAGCTGCGGACGTTGGCGCGGATCTTGTTGGAAAGATTGAAAAGAACATTCCAGAAGATGACCCAAGAAACCCTGCTGTTATCGCAGACTTAGTTGGTGACAATGTTGGTGACTGCGCTGGCCGTGGTGCTGACCTTTTCGAGTCTTTGGCTGCGGAAAACATCGCGGCGATGATTATCGGAGTCGCTTTAATTCCAGCGTTTGGAGTTAATGGAATTTTGTACCCGTTAGTTGTTATGGCTGCCGGTCTTTTGGCAAGCGCCATTGGCGTCTTCGTTGTCAAAGTCAAAGAGAACGGAAATCCTTTGTGGGCGATGATTAAGGGTTATTTGCTTTCAACAGTTATCATCACTGTTGCGCTTTACTTCATCACAACTAAGATGCTTGGAAGTATTTTGTTCTTCTATGCTTCATTGGTTGGTATTGTTACCAGCATTTTGATTGTTGGTTTGACTATGTATTACACTGAGTCAATGTTTAGGCCAGTTAAGAGTATCGCGAAGGCGTGCCAGACTGGTCACGCGACCAACATTATTCGCGGTTTCGCTATGGCGCTTGAATGCACAGCGATGCCGGTTATCGTTTTGTCAGTCGCTTTGATAACCAGTTTCTTGTTTGGAAAGTGGACTGGTTTGCCTAACGGCGGAATTTACGGAACCGCGGTTGCCACGATGGGCATGCTTGCGTCTGCCGCGTACATTTTGATTATGGACAACTTTGGTCCAATTTCAGATAACGCCGGCGGTATTGCTGAGTTTTCAGGAGCTCCGGAAAAAGTCAGGCGTAGAACTGATATTTTGGACTCTGTAGGAAACACAACAAAGGCGTTGACCAAAGGTTACGCGATTGGAAGCGCAGCTTTGGCCGCGTTCTTGTTGTTCACCGCGTATATTGACGAGGTCGTTAGATATGTTGGTGACTGGGGCGCGTTCATTAACTTGGCGAAGATTGAGGTTTTCGTTGGTGCTTTGCTTGGCGCGATGACTGTGTTTTTGTTCGCGAGTTTCGCGATTCGCGCGGTTTCAGACACTGCTCATGAAGTTGTTATGGAAGTTCGCCGCCAGTTCAAGAACATTAAGGGCTTGATGGAGGGCAAAGCGAAGCCTGACTACGCCAAGTGTGTTGATATTTGCACAAAGAGCGCTTTGCGGGAAATGATGCTTCCTGGACTTATGGTTGTTGTTATGACTGTAGGTGTTGGTCTTATTTTGCGCGCTGAAGCTGCTGGTGCGTTCTTGATTAGCGCGACGATTTCAGGCATTTTGCTGGCGCTTGTGTTGAACACTGGCGGTGGCGCTTGGGACAATACTAAGAAGCATTTGGAAGCGTCAGGTATGAAGGGAACTGCAGTCCATCAGGCGGCTGTTACCGGTGATACTGTTGGTGACCCATTCAAAGACACCGCAGGTCCAAGCTTGCACGTGCTTATCAAATTGCTTGGAACATTAACATTGGTTTTAGTGCCTTTGTTTGTTTAATGTTTTTTTAAATTTATTTTTACTTTCTTTTTTCTAGGGCAACAATCGGTTTGAATCCTGCGTACGCCATTTTGTGCATGTCAAACAGGTTCTTGCATGCCTCTTGATCTGCTGGAGTCATTGTCATGCCCGCCATTACTTTTTTGTTGACCTGGTCTCTGTGAGCTTTTGATTTGAAGACGACAAAGGCGAATATTACTGTTTCATTTGGCTTTGCCTTCGCCATTTTTTGAAACGGAAGGATTTTCATTTTTGACGCGATGCTCATATCATCTCCTGCGCATTCAAAATATTGGAGCGCGCCGTGTTTTATCCACATTTTTCCCGCTTCTGTTGCCATTTTTTTGTATGTTGCAAGTTTGCTTTTCTTTACAGGTAAAACATATCCGTCAACATATCCTTTTTTCATTGTATCACCGAAATTTGTTTTGCGTTTGAGTTATTTAAATCATTAGTTTTTTAAATCACGTTTCCTTATTGTTATTTGATGGATAAAAAAGAGGACAAGTCAGGCTCCGCTATCATTAGAGACGTTATTCTAGGCGGTCAGGATGGTTTGGTTAACGTGCTTGGTATTGTTCTTGCTGTTGCTACCGCTACAAATTCTAAATACATCATTTTCATTTCTGGAATGGCTGCGACTTTTGCGGAGTCAATCTCAATGGCTGCTGTCGCTTACACATCGGCAAAAGCAGGTCAGGAGTATTACGCGAAAAGGGAGCTTGAAATTTCTCAAAAAGTGATGAGCCGGTCTCCTGAAGCCAAAGAAATTCTTAAAAAACAGTTTGGAGCGCAATGCGGTTTACAGGGCACGATGTTGAATAAAGCCATTCAGTTTGTTATGGCTGACAAAAACAGGCTAAGGACTGTCTGGATGAATCAGGAGCTTGGCAGCCGGGATGAGTTTGAGCATCCTGTCCGCGACGCTTTGGTTGTTGGTTTTTCGGCGATTGTTGGCAGTTTGATCCCCCTTATTCCTTTTATGGTGCTTCCGATTGAGACTGCTTTCTGGACAACTATTGGATTTAGCAGCTTGGCGTTGTTTGCCTCCGGCGCGATGAAGGCGAATTACACTGGTGTTTCTCACATTAAGTCCGCGATAGAAATGATGCTTGTCGGAATGACTGCCGCGATTGCTGGTTATCTTATCGGCGCAGCGCTTGGCGCAATGCCGATTGGTTGATTATTTCTCGCTCAATTCCCCTATTAAACTTCCAGAAGCAAGTCCCCACGGATAAAGGCAGAGTCCTCGTGATACTCCTCCTTCTTTCCATTTTCCGCTTTGGTAGAGTTCTATTTCGAGGTTTTTTGCGAATGTTATGTCGTTTTCTGACCATTTTACAACATCGAACCGTTCAGCGATATGTTTTGACAAGCTGATTATGATGTGTTCTATTGGTTCATCAGTGTGTTGAGAAAGTGGTGTGATGTATGAGTGCATTTCTTTTGCCGCTTGTTCTTTATTCAGGCCTATTGGCGCGTGCATTAAATCGAGCCAGTGTTTGCAGTCTGGTTGTGAATAAACAAAAGCTCCGTGTATAAGAAAAACATTATTTTTCCAGACGGCGGCGTATCCCGCCACTTTTTTGCCGTTGACTTCAACGTCATATCCGTCTTTTGTTTCTTTTTCGTTTGTTTTGTAAGTTCTGTGTTTTATTTCGGCGGGGATTTTTAGTTCACGAAGCGCGCCGCAAACCGCTTCGCAGAGGTCTTTCATTTCTTTTGTGACGTCCGGTCTTTTTTCCATTGGTTTTGACAAAGCTATGGAAAGGTCGTTTCCGTGGACGTAAGCCCGTCCTCCGCCGGTTATTCTCGCTATTTCGTATCCGTGTTTGGCGCACGCTTCCAGATTTACGTCGTTAATTGTTTGCGCGTATGGCACGCTTATGCTTTTTGGCCAGACAAAGAACGCCAGAGTTGGTATTTTGGAGTAGAGCAACGATTCAGTTAGCGCGGCGATTTGCCTTGCCGTGTGTTGTTCTGGGAGGATTACTCGCATAGAAAACCGAACTTCTTAGCGCTTTAAATTCATTTCTTCATTTGTCTATACAGATAACTGATAGCTAACCCAATCAGTCCATAAAATATCCCGCTGACCAATGCTAATGCGCCGATTGTCAGCGCTCCAGGCAGGTTTTGAGGGTCCATTATGGACAAGACGATGAAACGAGGCACGAATATTATTGGTCTGAACACGACTTCAAAGAACACGCTGACAAGTCCCAAAGTCGCGATTGGAACGCTGAGGACTCCGAAAATGAAGCCGATGATTATTCCTTTTTTGTGTTCTTTTAATTTCATAATTCAACGTTTGTGAAATAGTAATATAAACTTTTGCTCCACAATCTTTTTATTGTTGTTTCCATTTTTATTTGTCATGAGAAGATTAGCCGTTTTATTTTTGCTGTTAATCGCCTGCCAAACTCCACTTGAAGAGCCGGCTCCGTTGAAAACTTTGGGCGATTCTTGTTCGAAAAGCCAAGAATGCGAGCTTCCTATGAATTACGCCGTTCAATCTAACTGTCCTTTCCAATCTGCTTGTTTGAACGACATTTGCCGTGTTGTTTGCCCGATTTGGAATAGGGGTTCAGCGTCATATGTTGTTTCTTGCCAAGTGGATTCTGACTGCGATTGTGAAGAACGTGGCGAAAAAACGCTAAAATGTGTCTGTTCTAGCGGTTCGTGTGTTTCCGTGGAAGCGTAATGCACAACCTTTAAAAAGCAAAACTGCCTTTATAAATTAAAAAGAGGGATTATGCAAAAGATTGCGGCAAAGTTTAGTATTCCATATATTCAGATTCTTGATGAGAAGGGCAATGTAGACAAAAAGCTCGAGCCAAAGCTGTCCAAGGACGAGCTTAAAGCGATTTACCGCTGGATGGTTTTTGAAAGAGCGTTTGACAACACCGCGCTTGCCTTGCAAAGGGAAGGAAGAATCGGCACTTACGCTCAATCTTTAGGTGAAGAGGCTGTGCACGTTGGTTCTACGTTTGCCTGCGATGAAGATGATATTGTTTTCCCGGACTACAGAGAGCACGTTTCTTTTTTTATGAAAGGCGCGTCAGTAAAAAATGTCCTGCTTTACTTCGGCGGTTCTGAAGAGGGTATGAAAGTTCCTCCCAAGAGCCAAATTTTCCCTTATTGTGTTCCTGTTGGCTCTCAAACTTTGCACGGCGCGGGCGCAGCTATTAGCATGAAACTTCAAAGAAAGAAGGTCGCAACTTTGACTTTTGTAGGCGACGCCAGTACGAGCACCGGTGATTTTCATGAGGGTCTTAATTTCGCGTCAACTTTTGTCGCCCCTGCTGTTTTCATTGTGAGAAATAACCAATTCGCGATTAGCGTGCCAAGAACTTGCGACCAGCCTGATTGGGGCGGTTGTCAAACAAGGTCTGAAACCATCGCGCAAAAAGCTATTGCGTATGGTATGGAAGGAGTTCAAGTTGATGGCAATGATGTTTTGGCTGTCTATAAAGTTGTGAAAGACGCGATTGAGAAAGCGAAAGCTGGCAAAGGCCCAACTTTAGTTGAATGCGTGACTTATCGTCTTGCTTCGCACACTACTGCGGATGACCCGACTAGATACCGTTCCGATAAGGAAGTCAAGTTATGGGAAAAGAAAGAACCATTAGTAAGATTCAAAGAATACCTGAAGAAGAAAAAAGTTTGGGATGATCGTTTTGAGCAAACAATTCAAGCTGAAGTGAAAAAACTCGTCGACCTTGGAGTGAAAGATTACGAAAAGGCCAAAGGAAAAAGAGAAGACATTTTCAATTATGTTTTTGAGAAGCCAACGCAGAATTTGGAGGAGCAAAAGAATGGCTAAGCTCACAATTGTTGAAGCTGTTAGGGACGCGTTGGATTGCGAAATGGCGAAGAACAAGTCGGTTGTTGTTCTTGGTGAGGACGTAGGTCGTGACGGCGGTGTTTTCAGAGCAACTGACGGTTTGTGGAAGAAGTATGGAGACAGGCGTGTTATTGATACTCCTTTGGCTGAAAGCGGAATTGTGGGAATTAGTATCGCGATGGCAGCGACTGGATTAAAACCAGTGGCAGAGATTCAATTTGATGGTTTTACTTATCCTGCTCTTGACCAATTATTTTCTCACGCCGCGAGGTTTAGAATGCGAACGCGTGGCAGATGGACCTGTCCATTAGTCGTTAGATTCCCCTACGGTGGAGGCATTCGCGCGTTGGAGCACCATAGTGAGAGTCCTGAAACTTATTTCATTCACACCGCAGGGCTCAAAGTTGTAGTTCCAAGCAATCCTTATGACGCAAAAGGGCTTCTTATCGCTGCGATGAGAGAAGCTGATCCTGTTATTTTTATGGAGCCAAAACGAATTTACAGAGCGATTCGCGATGAAGTTCCTGCTGAGGCCTATACTTGTGAGATTGGCAAGGCGAAAGTCGTTCAGGAAGGTTCTGATGTTACTCTTGTCGCTTGGGGCGCGATGGTTAGGGAGTGCCAAAAAACCGCTGACCAGCTCGCGTCCAAAGGAATTAAGTGTGAGATTATTGACTTAAGAACCCTGAGTCCTTGCGATTATGATTCTGTTTACAATAGTGTGAAAAAGACAGGCAGAGTTGTTGTTGTGCACGAGGCGCCTAAGACTTGCGGTTTCGGTGCTGAAATTGCTGCAAGAATTCAAGAACAACAGTTGTTATCGCTTAAAGCGCCTGTGATTCGCGTTACCGGCTTTGATGTTCCCTATCCTTATTTCCAGTTGGAAAACGAGTATATGCCGAATCCTGAGCGTATCAGCGCGGCGGTTGAGCGGGTGATGACTTTCTAATGGACTTCAGATTGCCTGATTTGGGAGAAGGTATTGCCGAGGGCGAAGTAATAAAATGGCTAGTTAAAGAGGGAGATATTGTTGAAGAGCACCAGCCGATTTTGGAAGTTGAGACTGATAAGGCGTTGGTCCAAGTTCCAAGTCCTGAAGCGGGGAAGATTGTGAGCATTAACGCTAGAGCGGGAGAGAAAGTTCACGTCGGCGATGTTCTCTGTGTTATTGGCGATGAAACTGCGTCTGTTAAACCCCAAAAGAAAGCTGAACCACCAAAAAAAGAAGCAGCTGCATCAGCGACTCCTAAAAAGAAAGGTTCTGTTTCTGTTATTGGTGAGTTGGAAGAGGCCCCTGATGAAGGGGAAACCAAGATTCAAGCGCCAAAACAGGTTTCAAAATCAGTTTCTAATGTTCAAGCGCTTCCTTCTGTTAGAAAATTGTCTGATGAGATGGGCGTTGACTTGACAAATGTTAAAGGAACTGGGCCGGGCGGCAGAGTCACTGAGGATGATGTTCGCCGCGCGAGCGGTCAGGCGCAAAAACCCGCTGCCAAGTCTGCGGGACCCACTGTCGCGTTTGAAAAATTCGGCAGAGTTTTGAGAATTCCGCTTAAAGGGATTAGAAAGACTATTGCTGAGAATATGAGTAAAAGTTTGCAAAACGCCGCGCACGTTACGCACACTGATTGGATTGATATCACGAATCTCGCTGCGTTGAAAGACAAAGAAAAAGCAGCGGCGGAAGACAAAGGAGTCAAATTGACTTTCCTTCCTTTCATAGTTAAAGCTGTTGTTCTCGCGCTTAAAGAGTTCCCGTATCTTAACAGCAGTTTGGACGACGCGAGCGGGGAAATCGTGATTAAACAGTATTACAATATCGGAATCGCTGTTGACACTCCGAATGGCCTTATGGTTCCCGTCATAAAATCGCCTAACGAGAAAACATTGATAGAAATTGGCAGAGAGATTTTCAGAGTTGCTGAACTTGCGAGAACCAGAGAGATTCAGCTTAAGGATTTGCAGGGCGGCACCTTTACTATTACTAATATTGGCAGCATTGGCGGTATTTTTGCGACGCCAATCATTAACTATCCTGAGTGCGCGATTCTTGGTCTGGGAAGGGCGTTTGATATGGCTGTTCCTGTTGATGGCGATATTAAAATTAGAAAGATGCTCCCTGTTTCTTTGTCATTTGACCATCGTATTGTTGATGGCGCGATGGCCGCGAAGTTCGCGAATGAAATCAAGCGCAGATTAGAAGATCCTGACGCGCTGTTAATGGGTTATTAGTGCACGATAAATCTGCTGAATTTTCCTGAATATTCCTGCCAGACCCATTCTACTTTGTCTATTTTGGCCATTGGATGTTTTGTTTGACATAAAGCAAGTAGTTCGCGAAGTTTTGATTTATCTCCTTCGGCAATTAGTTCCACAGTTCCGTCATCGTTGTTTTTGACGTAGCCAACAAGCCCCATTGTGTCAGCGTTTTTCTTTGTGAAATCTCTGAAGAACACTCCTTGAACTTTCCCGTAGAATATCGCGTGAAGTCTTGCCCTTTCAGTAAATAGCGCAGTTACTTCTTCGTATTTCACTTTTTCTTCAGTCTGACCGTGTTTTAACTGTCGGTCAACCATATTTTTTATTCCTTCAACAAGTTTCATTTTTTGCAAAGGCAGGACTTCATTTCACTGAAATCGCAAAACATTGACGTGAACAGCATAAGTCCTGATTCAAGTTCCTCTTTTCCTTTTTTTGTGAGCGAGTATTTTTTGTCCTTATTTGCAGTAATAAGACCTTTAGTTTTCAAATCTTTTAGAGCGGGATAAATTGTTCCCGGAGATGGCTTTGTTCCTCTTCTTTTCTCAAGCTCGATGGCTATCTCTGCCCCTGTCATGCTTTGTTTGTTAAGCAGCCAGAGCATCAAAAACGAAAGATACCCCTTCATGTCGCATTTCATATTCTGTATTATGGATATCCGATATATAAATCTTAGGAACAGGGATTCACAAAATTTATAAACTAATATCGGATATACGATATTGGACATCCGAGATGTCCGGAGGAAAAAGAATGGGTAATATGAGCTGCTGTGCGGGGCAAAGTTGCGGTCCGCAGGGAAGAGGTTTCCTGACAAGCGAAGAAAAGGTCGAGCGCTTGGAGGAGTACAAGGAATGGCTTGAAAGTGAGGCGAAAGGAGTCTCGGAGGCGATTGCTGAAATAAAAAAGAAGAAGTGATTTTCTTTATTTTTTTATTTTTTATTGTATTTTAGAGAATAATCGTCTTTTTATACTCAATATACTGCTTCTAGTATGGGTGATGTAAATGTTTGGATTAACAGTAAATTGGATGGCAGTAGTTGCAGCTACTGTTGCGTGTTTTGTGATTGGAATGTTATGGTACGGCCCTATTTTTGGCAAGAAATGGATGTCTTTGATGGGTTATACCAAGAAAACAATGAAGAGTATGAAAATGACTCCAATGGAATCAATGTCTATTGGTGTTGTTGGAATGGCTATTAGCGCGTTTGTTTTGGCGCACGTTGTGGCTCTTGTTAAAATTGTTTATCCGGCTTATCCCGCGCTTAACGCAGGTTTGTTCGCAGCAGGCCTTATATGGGTCGGTTTCGCGATGACCTCTGAATTGGGCAGTGTTACTTGGGAAAATAGGCCTTGGTCATTGTTCTTTTTGAACTCTGCTCACAACCTTATTTCGCTACTAGTTATGGGCGCAATAATCGGAGTTTGGACTTAGAATTTATTTGTTATTTTTCTTTTTTATATCTCAATATTGCTTCCCGAATTTTCTTTTTTGCTTCAGTTGCGCCTTTCCAGCCCAATATCTTGACTTTTTTGCCTTCCAGCTGTTTGTAGACTTCAAAGAAGTGTCCTATTTCTTCAAGAACGTGTTTGCTGATTTGTTTTATGTCTTTAATGTGCGACATTCTTGGATCTGATACAGGAACGCAAAGTATTTTGTCGTCGCCCTGACCGCTGTCAAGCATTCGCATTACGCCGATTGGGCGCGCTTCAATTAAACATCCTGGAAAAGTACGGATTCCAACTATAACTAGCGCGTCTAGAGGGTCTCCGTCTTCGCCTAATGTTTGAGGTACAAATCCGTAATCCCCTGGATAGTGAAGAGGCGAGAATAACACTCTGTCAAGTTTGAATACTCCGTGTTTTTTGTCTATTTCATATTTGTTTTGGCTTCCCTTTGGGATTTCTACTATAACGTTGAGCTGTTCTGGTGTTCCTGATGGAATGTGGTCGACGTTCATAATATATCTACTCTAATGTATGTTTTTAAACGTTTCTATCTGAAGAAGTTAAGTAGTTCTTGAGGCGAATGGAATATTTTATCTGGTTTTTGCCTCATTAACTGCTGTTCATTGTGATATCCCCACGTGACTCCATAACACACCACTCCTGCTTTTTTGCCTTCTTTGATGTCGCCGGATGTATCTGTAATAAAGGCGAATTCCGCGTCAGGATATTTTTTATTTACCATTTCTATTTTTTTGATTTTGCTGGTTTCAATATCAGCTCCGAAAACTTCATCAGCGTTAATTCCAAATTTTTTCAAGAATTCTTTTACAACGCTTGTTTCTGAGGAAGTTATGATGATTATTTTATTTTTCTTTCCCAATTCGTTGACAACGTCATTTATGCGGTCGAACATTTGAATCTCTTTTTTGTTCTTAAGGAATCCCGCGCGAAAATCTTCAACCATTTTTGGAATGTCTTCTTTTTTCATTCCCCGTTTGACGACATCAACATAGAAATTGTCGTCGTAAAGGTGAACAAACTCTTCTTTGTTCATTTTAGAAAGCCCATAACGCTCACAAACTGAATTAAAAATATTAAAGACAACTAAAAAAGAATTGGCTATAACGCCGTCGTAATCAAACAGTAAAATTCGCATAGTCTTTCAAATCCTTATTCACTATAAAAACCTTGTTTTGACACATATGTGTCAAACCATTTAAATAAAAGTCTGTCTTCAGGGAACATATGACCAAAGAATACCTCTGGGTGGGATTTGGTGTTCTAGCCGATAGAGATGCAGTTATTGAGAAAGAGTTCAAAGAAAAAGGCATTGAAGTTATTCCAAGAAACGACAGAAAAACAGGCAACCTTCTGAGAGAATATCAGCATCGTTATACAAATCACATTTCTGATTTGGAAAGAATCACAAAATCTTACAACGAGGTGAGGCACTCCCCTGATTTTTACGATAAAGTACCCGTCAGAGATCTCGCCAAGGACGCTGTTGATGATATGGTTCTAAGCAGCGGTCTTGAAGTCAAAATTTGCACTTCATATTCTCTTGATTATCCTGGCGAGATTGTTAATAAAATAAAGTGGATTGATCATCATTTCAGCAAGCTTAAGCACTCAATTTACATAATTCCTGATCACACACCTATTGGCATTAACAGCTCAGTTAAAAGAACTGATAGGAGTATGTTGAGAACCGGTGTGTTCATAACAACCGACGAAGCCTTTAATTCAATTATGCCTGGCCTCCAGCTGTACGTCCTTGATGAAGCGTGTTATGGAAAAACCAAGTGGCCATTAATCAGTTTTAATGAAAACAAGGAAAACTATTGGGTAAACGTTTTGAATCCTAAAGCGACAAGAAAAGTCTCTCCTGAAACTGATAAGATTCCTCAGGAAGAGAGCACTAATCTTTCTCTTTAAAATTTTTCAAAACTGAACTTATTTCTTCTGTTGTCTTCGCTTCGCTCAGTTTGTTTCTCAGTTCCGCCCCGCCAATTACTCCTTTTGTGAAGCTCATCGCGTGTGTTTTTATTGATGGAAAATCTATTTTGTATTTTTTCGCGAATTCCAAATATTCAAAGAACAAAGGTATTGGATTTATTTTATCATATTTTCCGGTTTTCAAATAACTATCAATCTGCGTGAAAATGTACGGATTTCCTATCGCTCCACGTGCAATCATTATCGCATCTACTCCGCTGTAATCAAGTTTTTCCTTGAATTGTTCGGGTGTAAACACGTCGCCGTTGCCAATAACAGGTATGTTCACCGCTTCTTTCACTCTCTTAATTATTTCCCAGTCAGCGACGCCCGTATATCCCTGTTTTTGTGTTCTTCCGTGAATGGCGATTGCGGAAGCTCCTGCGTTTTCAACTATTTTTGCGATTTCGACCGCGTTAACGTTGTCATCATCTATTCCTTTTCTTATTTTAACTGTGACTGGTCTGTTTACCGCGCTCGCTAGTTTGCTGACAAATGACGCTATTTTATCCGGGCTCTTCAAAAGTTCGCTTCCGGCACCCGTTTTAATGACTTTCCAGGCAGGACATCCGCAATTTATGTCTATAACATCAAATTTATGCTCAAGTTGTCTTGCCGCCTCGCAAACATCTTCAACGCTGTTGCCAAAAAGCTGCACCGCAACTGGCTTTTCTTGAGGCGAAGTTTCAATCATTTTCATCGACTTAAAATTTCCTCTGACTATGGCTGTTCCGCTTACAAACTCAGTGTAAGTTAACCCCGCTCCGTATTTAGCCCCAAGCGCTCTAAATGCGACGTCAGTAACCCCTGCCATCGGAGATAGAACTGCTTTGCTTTTGAGTTTTGGAAAGTTCATAAGAAATAATTTTTATTGTTTGTTTATATTAGTTTGTTCAGTTCTTCTTTTTGGGGCGTTAAAGCCTCGTTTTTCAACTGAGATTAGCCTTTCACACATGGTTACATATCCCCTGACTTTTGGACTGTCAGGCATTTTTTTGAAAAGTTCAAGGGCGTTTGTCAGCGCTTGAATTGCTTCCTCTTCTTTTCCTGGGATTTTGAGCAAATTATCCGCTAGACTCCAATATACTGAAGGTGTTGGATTTCGTTTTGCTATTGAGTATTGTTTGTTTATTACGGTTGTTTTTTTGGTGATTTCTTCAAGTGTGTCTTCTTTTTGGATGCAGTGTTTTCCTTTTAGTAGGTTTTCAAGAAGCCATTTGACATCTCCCATCGACGGTCTTTCAGCTGGATCTTTCGCGAGTCCCATCATTATGATGTTTTGAAGCGGTTTGGATATTTTTGGATTATATTCTGTTGGAAACACAAAATCAGGAGTTCTTTGGAGCGTCATCATGATGTTTATAGTGTCAGTTATTCCTGAGTCAAGAACTGACTGTATTGGAGCTATTCCGCATAAAAGGTCGTAGAGTGTAGCGCAGAGAGTGAATACTTCTGATTTTTTTGAGAAATTTTTAATTCCAAGCTCAACGCATTCTGGAGCGTAGAATTTTGGAGTTCCAAAGAATTCTCCGACCAATGTTTGCGATGACGCGTCAGAATCGATGCTTTTGACAAGACCGAAGTCAGTGAGTTTTATTTTTTTTGCGCTTTTGATTATTTCATATTCTTTTTCTTCCTTCGGGAGAGATTCGTCTTCTTTGAAATCCTTGTCTGTTTCAACAAGTATGTTTAGTGGCTTTACGTCCCTGTGCAGGACGTCGTTGTTGTGGCAAAATTCCAGAGCGTCTGCGATTTTTACAGCGACATATGTCATAAATGGTATTGGTAATTTTCCCTTCAAGCCGTCAATAGGAATCGCGTCAACGTATTCCATCAATAATTTTATGCCTTCCCCATCTTTTGAGGGTATCCAGCCGTATCCTTGAACAATATTTGGATGGCGCATTGACGGGTCGATTAAAAAAGCGATTTCTTTTCTGAACCGAGGCGTTATTTTATCGTGGTTTATCGTCAGTTCTTTTGCCGCCATTATTTTTCTTTCAAGAAGACTTTGAAGTTTTTTGTCTTTTGACAGTTTCGCTTCCTTTTCGGCGTCGGCGTAAACTTCATCTCTTTGAGATTGAGTCATTTCTTGCTCAAAGATTTTCGCAACGCTCAAATAATCGTTTCCGTCTTTTATGATCTCATTGTAATAAAGATAGGGATTAAAGACTAGTTTGTGAACCTTTGCCATACCTCCTTTCCCTATGACTCCTGCGTTGAAGTAAAATTTTTCAGCGTCGTTGAGCCCTCGTTCTGTATTTCCTGCCATCACTGCACCACTTTTGAATAGATACAGCAGGTTTAAAAGGCTTGTGGCTAATTTCAGTCGAAACACATTAGCTACTAATTAGTGACTACAATAGAAAGGTTTTTATATCATGAGTGAATAGATTTGTTTGACGGGTTATGGAAAAGACAACTGAAAAAATGGGCGTCGCGTATGTTCTGAATGGCGGTTTTAATGGAAGCGCTGTTGATGAAATATGTGGAATTTTGATGGGCTACAAATATGAAGTTCGCCTTTTTGAATCTTATGAAAATATGAAAAACGCTTTGAAGTACGCAAAACTGGTTGTTGCCTGCGACGACAATGCAGGAATGCGCCATGACCTAAACCGCCTTCAACAGAGCGGGCTGGTATTCAAGTATGTTTTGTATCGAGACGAGCCCCAGAAAAAAACTTTGATGATGGCAAGAAACAATGGACATAAAAGCAATGTTGTGCTGAAGAAGCCTTTTGTTTCTGAAACTTTCAAAAAATCCCTTGAGGAGCTTCTTTAATGGGCGGCGGAACCGGGTCAAGCGGAAATCCCGTAAAAAATTGTTTTGAGTGCACAGGCGCAGATGAAATGAAAGGAATCTGTCATCTTTACGACAAAACATCAAGCCAAAAATTATGTGGGAATCGTCTTGTTTGCGATAATGATTGGATAAAATATCTTAATGGAAACAAAAAATTCACTACATACACTAAAATGCTTGATGAGCTGATAAAAAAGCACTCTTTGGATGATATTCAAGTAATTAATATTGGCAAAGCGGTTGAATTGTCAGATAAAATTTCTCAAATGGTTGTTCAAACAATTAGTGATGTAACTGGCGATGATTTGAACAAAAGCCGTCTGGTTCTTCTAACTTATGGTGATTTTAAGAGCGAAATTCAAAAAACCAGAGATCTTGGATATAGAGGGCCAATATCCATATTTAGCGGTGATGTTTTAGCCAAAAAATACGGAAAAAGAATGGGCGCGGATGAAATCTGCCAAACAAAAGAAGAAGTTTACAAAGTAATTCTGAAATATATTGCCTAAAATGAGACGCTTCCTTTACCTTTACCCAATAAAGCCTTACATCGAGGCGGCTTGCGAAAAACGTTCAGCCGTTAATCCAGATTACGAAACCGAATGGTGCAAAGATTTGAAAGAATGTATTCAATTGCGCTATGAAAGCAAGGGATTTGATGTCAATTACGCGTTGTTTGACGACACTCCTCTTCACCCTTTGTTCAATCCGAATAAAAAAATAATCCGTGTCGGAATGACTTTTGAGGAGCACACAAATCCAAAAGATGGAAAATACAAGTATCCTGATGAAAAGAAAGTAATCAGCCTCTTCTTAATTCAGGCGAGCTAGTTATCGCCGGTTTTCACTTGGGGGATTGTGTTGACAGAGTCGCGAAAGCCGCTCACGATAATGGAATAAACACTTTAGTTGATGAGGAATTAACTGAATTGTTTGGCTACCTGAAAGAGTTTCCTTCATTTCACAAGGAGAAATTTCCAACAGTAATTCCTAATGAAAGATAGGACGAAATTGAAAAGATAATTCAGTATAGAAAGAATCGTCCTTGGCTTTACCAGTTTACAAAAGATTTTCAAGCGCCCTTTTCTGGTTTTTAGCTAAAACTATTCCTGACGCTATTAACACGCCAACAGCGCCTAAATCTGCAGCTCTTCGTATGTCTTTTCGTGTATGAATTCCAGCTCCGCAAATTACTGGAGTATGAATAGAATGAGTGACCCTGGTAACAACTTCCGGCTTCGCTTCGGTAACAGATATCTTTCCTCCGATTAATTCTGGCGGCTCTATCGCGATAATATCTGGTTTCAATAATGATATTTTCTTTGCATCAGCCGGTGTTCGCGCGCAAACTATGCTTATTAGACCCAGTTGCCGAAGTCTTTTGACTGAATTTTCTATTTCCTTGAGAGAAATTTGTTTTTCAGAATGATTGAGCAAACTGCCAACAGCTCCTGCTTCAGCTATGCTTTCAGGCAGTACACTTCCTGTGAATGCTCCGTTAGAAATCCCATCCGTATGTTGCGCCAAAACAGCTATCGACACATTTGAAGAAATTAAAGAAATGTCTGCCGCTTGAACAGCGACGGCTATCGGAATCTTCTTGCGTTTTGAGACTTGTTCGCAAATTTTCGCTAACTTCAGTGCGTCTTTTCCTGTTGCGTACGCTTTGAAGTTGATTATTATCATCCAACGATTGCCTCGATTTTCGCTTTTAGCTGGGCTTCCGGCAAAAATCCTACAATTCTGTCGACTTCCTCTCCGTTTTTGTAGACTATCATGCAGGGAATGCCGAGAACGCTGTTTTGCTGGGCTAATCCTGTGTTTTCATCAACGTTTAGTTTGGCGAATTTGATGTTTTTCATTTGCCCGGCGAGTTTTTCAAAGACTGGAGCTATCATTTTGCAGGGTCCGCACCACGCCGCCCAAAAATCCACAACTACCGGTTTGTCGCTTTTCAATACTTCCTGTTCAAAGTTTTCTTCGCTTACGTCTAATACCATTTTTCTCACTCCCTTTCGATGTTTTTGTGCGACTTATTAGTTTAAAAAAGTTATGAATACGTGTCCAGTCCGATTATGTAATCACTATTAAGTGACTATAAATAGAAAGTTTTATAAACCCTGATTTTGAAAATTATGTTATGACTTTGGAAAAAAAGCTTTCAATCGGAGGAAAAGTCCACGTTCACATAGTAATGGGAAACAAACCCATTAGAAATCTTTACGCTGAATGTTTAAAGCGTCAGGGCTTTCTTGTCAGCGAATTTCCGAGCCCTAAAGAGGAAAAAAGACACGCTGAAAACGCCCACGTCATAATTGCAGACAGGGGAAACGATTTGAGAAAAAACGGTTACAAACTTGCCGAAGATGTTCACAAAAAATATTTCAACAAAAAGCCAGTTATTCTGATGGAAGCGATGGAAGGAGAAAAGGATTACAAAAGGGAAAAATATCTCGCGGGAAAATTCTTATGGGACTTGAAAATTGACAAATTCACCGAAGAGCTTGGAAAAATCGTCGAGCGTTTTTACTCAATGAATGTTTTTATTGTCGGAGAGCCAGACTGGGCGCTAAAGACAAGACAGACTATTGTTGAAGAAATGCCCTTTATTTACGGCGACCTTGAAAGCGCGATAGATAACATGGAGCGCTCAAGAGGAATGATTATTGGACATCCCGTCGCGAGATATCACAAGTTAGATTCAGAAAAAGTCTCTGCCTGCTCCGCTCTTGACATTCTTCGCAAGGAAGGTTATTCAGGAATTGTTCATTTTTACGACGTCTCAAAAGAAATAAGCAAAGAAGAAATTACTAAAGTCATTCAAAAAATGGCGTAAAACCTTTAAACAAACCCCTTCTTTGTGTGTTTATGAGCGAGTTTTACCCGACAAGTTTTTCTGTTTTGGAGAAGGACAAGAAATGTTTTATCAGAATGTTCGGTAGAAGCGTCTCCGGAGAGGTTATTTGCGTCGAAGACGAGTACGCTCCCCACTTTTTTGTCCAGGGAAAATTCTCAAAAGAGGATATTGACGGAATAAAAAAACTGTCCGATGAAAAGGGAAGCGTTCTTGATGTTGAAAAAGTGAAGAAGAACATTAACGAGGAAGAGTCTGACGCGGTTAAAATCACTGTTTCATCGCCAAATGTAATGTACGATTTGGCTAAACATATTGAAAGAAAATTCAAGACGACCGCTTATGAATACAACATTCCAGTTGAAAGAAAATACATTATTGAGAAAAATCTAACTCCACTTTGCAAAACAAAGTTTGACGGAGAATTAACTCCTTCAAATCTTCAAGTTCCGTGTTTTCTCGCCAAAAAAATTCACCCGTCTACTGAAGAGGTGATTGAGCCAAAGATTTTGGCTTTTGACATCGAAACTTACAATCCTGATAATGTGATGGATACAAAAAAATATCCTATCATCATGATTGCTGTTTACGGCGACAATTTTAAGAGAGTCATAACTTACAAAAAGTTCCCGACTTCTGAGAAAAACATTGAATTTGTGGCGAGCGAAGCTGATATGATTGTTCGTTTTTGTGAGCTCGTTAAAGAATATCAGCCGGATTTTCTAACAGGATATTACACTGACGGTTTTGATTTTCCATATATTCAGGACAGGGCGAAGCATTTGAAAGTAAAACTAGACCTTGGTTTGGATGGTTCTGGAATAATCATCAGCGGGAGAACGAAAAAAATGGCTTCAGTTGAGGGCATTTGCCATCTTGACATTTACAAGTTTATCAAAAAGGTTGTCGGCCAGTCTATGCAGACTGACTCATTCACGCTTGATGAAGTGGCGAAGGAACTGCTCGGCGAAGGAAAGCATCCTGTTGATATGGACGCGTTCGCTAAAGTGTGGGATAAAGGCGGAAAGGAGCTTGATGAGTACGCCAAATACAATATTATAGACACCAAGCTCACTTATGATTTGACTAAGAAGGTTCTTCCTAATCTTGTTGAGTTTGTTAGAATCCTTAAGCTTCCGGCTTTTGATGTTGACAGGGGGACTTTCTCTGTTTATGTTGAGGCTTATTTGATGTTTAAGGCGTCACAAACCAACGAAATGATTCTGAACAAGCCTTCTCATACTGAGGAAAGCCAGAGAATGCACGATAGAATTCAGGGCGCTTTTGTTTATGAGCCCACTCCTGGATTTTACGAAAATATTTGCGTATTTGATTTCCGTTCTCTGTATCCAAGCATTATCGCCAGTCATAACATTAGCAAAGGAACTTTGAACAAAGGCAAGGGCCCTGTTATCAAAACTGAGCGCGGTGATTTTCATTTTGATGAAAAGAAAAAAGGTTTTTTCGCGACTGTTATCGAAGAATTGATTCTCCGCAGGGCTGAGCTGAAAAAGCAGTTGAAAACCAGCAAAGACCCGTTGCTTAAAGGGCGAAGCGAAGCGCTCAAAGTTCTCGCAAATAGTTTTTACGGTTATATGGGTTTCGCGCCGGCGAGATGGTATTGCATTGAGTGCGCCGAATCCACAACGGCTTGGGCGAGGCATTACATTCATATGACTATTGACGCGGCGAAGGAAATAGGATTCAACGTACTTTATTCAGACACCGACAGCATTTTCCTTTTGCTTGACAAGAAGAAAGAGTCTGACGCTCTTGATTTTATGGAGAAGATGAACAAAAAGTTCCCTGGGCTTATGGAATTGGATTATGAGGGAATGTACCCGACGGGAATTTTTGTCGGAGTTAAGTCCGGAGAGGGTGGCGCGAAAAAGAAGTACGCTCTTTTGAAAAAAGACGGCGAGCTCAAGGTCAAGGGTTTTGAGCTTGTACGTAGAAACACAAGTGAGATCGCGGCGAAAACGCAGAAAGAGGTTCTTAACATTATTTTGAAGGAAAAAAATCCAAATAAAGCGAAAGAATTTGTGAAAAAGGTTGTTGATGATTTGCGCCAGAACAAAATTCCAAAAGATGAAGTTGTTATCGCCACTATGCTGACAAAAGGAATTGAGTCATACGCGGCGGTTGGCCCCCATGTTGAAGTCGCGAAGCGGATGAAAGAGCTTGGCAAACAGGTTTCAGCTGGTTTTATGATTAGGTACGTTGTTGTGAAAGGCGCGGGAAGAATTCGCGACAAGGCGAAGCTTCCTGAAGAGTGTAAACAAAGTGAGTATGATGGCGAGTATTATGTTACCAATCAGGTTCTTCCCGCAGTTGAGCGTATTCTTGATGTGTTTGGTGTTACAATAGAAGATATGACGAGCAAAACCAAGCAAAAGTCTCTTGGCTCATTCGGATAGCAGTAGAAAGCTTTAAAAAGGACCCCCATTAAGCCAAAAGCTATGGGCGTTTACAAGTATCTTAAGAACTTATGGCAGAACGGCGATGACCAGGAAACGTGGCAGAAGCGCTACGTTGAATGGAGACGTCAGCCGGTTACCTTGCGTATTGAATATCCTTCTCGTCTTGACAGAGCTCGCTCACTTGGTTACAGAGGGAAGGCAGGTCTTTTCCTTGTTCGCCAGCGTGTTTCAAGCGGTAGCCACACAAGACCGGACTGGTCTGGTGGAAGGCACTCGAGCAACAGCGGTATCCGTCTAAACTTGAGAAAGAATTACAGGCTTATCGCTGAGGAAAGGGCTGCTAGAAAATTCACCAACTGCGAAGTTTTGAACTCATATTTCGTCGGACACGACGCGAAGCATTACTGGTTTGAAGTTATTATGGTTGACCGCACTAACCCAAGCACATTGAGTGACCACAGAACTTCATGGGTCGCGAACGGCGCGAATAAGGGTCGTGTTTTCCGTGGTTTGACCAGCGCAGGCAGAAAAGTGCGTGGTCTCCGCCACAAGGGAATGGGCGCTGAAAAGGCTCGCCCATCTCGCAGGTCTCATTTTAGACGAATGTAATCACATTAAGAGGTGAAACATATGCCTAAAGAGGATGACGTAGAGTTAGAAGACTATAATGATAAATTAGAAGATGCCGAAGATGAAGTTCTCTCTGATGCGGAAACCGAATACGAGGAAGACTTGGACGCAGGAGAGGCGTTTGCTGAAGAGCGCGCGGCATCTGAGTTTGATGATGAATAATTGTTTTTTATGTTTTCTTCACTACCCAGTGGTTAAAATCCGAAAGCTTTTTATACCATAACCAAACCAGTTGAGGTTATGGAAAGAGATTATCGTAGAGAGTATGAGGAAAATCAGCGAAAGCTCGACGCCCTTACTTACTCTTTCAAGGATAATGGAACTACTCACGTCTATGATTCTTTAATGAACACAATAATCACCATTGGAAAAAATAACGAAAGAGCTTACGAAACCACGATTTTGGGAAAAGAAGGAAGCGCTTCTGATTTCCAAATGAAAACTATTCCTGTTCCTGAAAAGGATGAAGAGTTTGAGCAGATGGTCAAAGCGCAAGAGCTGACTATCGACGCGCTTCAGGAAAGAAAAGATGTTACTGCCCCTCGCGGTTTTATGTACAAGGACCGAAGAAATTTCATCACTGAGGAAATTCCAGGAATGTCTCTTGGTAAAATTCTTGGGCAGGGTGGAATGGGCGCAGTTTACAAGGGAACTATTGATTTTTCAAAAATGACCGTTTTCGGCCTTGGACTGGTTAGAGCAGGACAGGAAGCATGGGAGATTGTTCAGGAAAAAAATCTTGGTGAAAGAACTCTTGCGGAGCTTCCAAAAATTCGCGAAGAGCGTTTCCTTGAAGCGTACAAGAAAAAGAAGAAGAAAGACCGTCTTATCGACGAAATTTTCACATTTTATGAGAGAAACAATTTGAACCATTTGGCAAGGCACACTCCTATTGATGTAGTATACAAATTGATTCAAAAAAAATTCAAATCTGACCGGGATATGATCAGGCGTTTTGAAAGAGAGCAAAACCTCGCAGGATATGTGAATGAAGCAATGACTCACACAATTCTAGCAGGAAAACCAAACCTGCAACAGGGTGAGCCTCCATTCCTTTGTATGGAATACCTTCCAAATATTATGCAGTTCAAAGAAGTTAAACGCCTTCCGCCTCCGGTAAAAGTCGGAATCGCGATGAAAGGCGCTTTGGCGCTTTGGGCGCTTAAGTTGATGGGCGGTTTCCACCGCGACTTTAAGCCGGACAATTTCCCAATTGTTTACGATAAAGAAAATGAAAAACTTTATCCTAAGCTTCTTGACTTTGGTTTGATTGGAATAGACAACAAACCATCCGACGCGTTTCACACAATTCCTGGCCAGTCGTTTTTTTCCCCCATGTTTGCGGCTCCTGAGCAGGCGAAAACATACTTCGAAACCAGAAACACTGTTCCTGTGAATTACAAAGCAGATGTTTTCTCTCTTGGCGCGTATCTTTACGAACTTATGACGTTAAGAGATATTCACCACAATATACCTGAAATCCAGAGAAGTAGCCAAGGGGTTGCGAGGGCTCTTTATGAGAATCTTTATCTCCCATCTCCTTCAAATCTGGAAACAAAAAACCTGGAAGGATTGACTCAGGAACAATGCCATGATTTGGATCTTGTAATTTGTGCCGCGCTTCAGCGTGACTTAAACAAAAGAACAGAACACTGCGGTCTCGCGTATGAAGATTTAAGCAATATTCTGGAAGGAAAGCCAGCGGTTAACGCCAGAAATAACTGCGAAAAAATAGGATACTCAAGCGCCATGGCAGGAGCTTACGACACTTCCGGAATAACAGTTGTTGAAATCCGCAAAGAAGAGCCAAAAAAGCGCAAAACCGGCATTCTAAAACGAACTTTAAGGAATTTGGGCCTTCAATAAGCGAATCCTATTTATAAACCCTTTATAAACCCCTGTGTGACTTAAAAACCGATAATTACTACTTCTTAGTGATTAAGAAACGAAAGATTTATATAGTGCCTAGAGATTTGTATCACTACGGGGTGGCAAAATGAACAAAAACCACAATACAACCAATGAATCTCTTGAGAACAAAGTAGAATCTAATTTTATTTCACGCGGTATAAGAAAATTAAAAAACGCAGTTCTTGGCCTTACCCTTGCTGGAGCGGTTGCAAGTTGCGCAACTCCTGGATACTCGGGACCAGCTACAGAAGCTACAAGAAAAAGAACTAATGATATAACTGACCAAGCTCTTGGCGGAGCGGAAAACGCGTCAAAACGATTTAACTCAAATTTGAAAATAGAAAAAAATGGAAAAGTTATCGTTCTTCCTGGAAATGATATTTCTTTCTACGTATCACCAGAATTTGAAAAATTCGCTGATGAAGAAAACGACGAAATTTCGAGCAGAGACTACATAACTTTCAATTCATTAAAAGAAGAAAACAAACTTCTTGAACAACTTTATAATGATGCAAAATTCAAACGCGCAATTATAAGAAATATCAAAAGAAACGTTGACATTGAAGTCTATAACGTAAATGAACTCCCAACTCCCGTTGAACTTGAAAAAATAGCAGGAACTGTAAATCTTCTTGTAAATTCACTTTATTCATTAAAGAAATCAGAAATAGAAACACTTCGTCAAAAAATCGCAAAGAAATCAGAACGAATTGGAAACAAAAAGATGCTAGAGGAGTTTGATCAGTTACTTCAAGATAATAATAAAATTAAAGATGAATTCAAATCAGTGGCAAGAACTGCCGGATATATCAGCCACGGAAAGTTCTACATGGACGACATTGATGCAGCAAATGACTTTTTTGTTGCGCTACATTATAGTCAAACAGGAGTAAATCTATACGAAGAAGGAAATAAAGTCATAGATAGTTTAAAAGCCAAAAAATTGGGCGAAGTTGTCGATGCTGAAAGCCCAATATTACAATCTGGAAAATTCAGCCCTGACATGACAATTGACAAATTCTTTGTTGAAATTAAGAACGGCGTTCAAAAGAAAGCGGAAAATAATGGCCGCAGAGACCGCCACTGGATTGCCCAAGAAGAATACTTCTGGGCAAAAAACCTAGGCAATCAAGCACACAATTATAGACAGCTCATAAGCAAAGATGAAGAATCCAATTTGAAAAGTCTTTCAGAATTCAACAAACTAAACAATGACAGAGCCATAAATTATGAGCTCTCAATTACAAATAGTCTTGCTGACATAATGAAGAATGGAATTAACGAAGACCGAGGAGTAAGTGCGTGGACAATTACTCAAGGAGCAATTCCATTTGTAGGTATTTGGAAAATGATAGATTGCGGTCCATATGCTCTTGCCCCAAACAAAATGACGTACACTTCCCCTGACGGAGTTGTTGTTGAACTTAAAGATGCGCTCTACGATATGGGATTGCGTGTTAACGGAGCTGAAAACTCAAAGAACGTAGTTCATGACAATTCAGACGAAAAAGCAGGATTCTACTCTGGTTTGATTTCAACCACTGCGACAGTCGCAGGAATGGCAGTTGGCGCAACATTTGCAATAACTGGCTTCATTGGAGGTTCAGGAACAACCACGACAAGCGGTTCTGGAACAGGTCCAGCTTTCGGTGGAGAGAACGGAGGTCCGGGAACGGGTAACTA
>CAZNDX010000005.1:56670-62298 GCA_964572035.1 uncultured Methanosarcinales archaeon | reverse complement strand
TCAAGAGGACCGCCAAACTTGGCAGGCCGGTCAATAATGAACGGCTGATTAAGGTCCCCTTTATGAACCATAATTACGTACTTGCAAAACGCGAGAACACCATTATTCTCAACCTTGCCAACCTCACAAAACGCGTTGTTCAACTTCTCATTAACAGTTTTCTCATCATCACGAACATCAATCTTAGAATGTTTTTCAGAACTGGACATCTTACCAGATGCGGAAAGACCTGGAATAAGCGGAGTCATAACCTCAACTCTCGCCTTGTACCCCAATTTTGGCAAAACTTCCCTTGCCAAAACTAAAATTTTTCTTTGGTCAACACCGCCATACTGAACATCAACACCCAGGTATTCTTCATCCAAAGCTTGCATGAGAGGGTAGAGAATGCCTGAAATTTTTGGACTCTCAGTCTGCTTGACAACTTCAGAAGACGCCTTAGTCGCGTCGTGAATTGAAACAAACGTGGACATCTTATACAAATCCCAAACATATTCCTTTTTCAGTTGAATATCAGAACCCTTCACAATTTCAAGCTTTTTCACATCTCCGCCAACAGCTTGGAACAACGCAGGAATAACTATGCTGTAATATTCGTAACGCTTTTCTAAAAGATCCCACGGAGTTTTATCAAGAGAACCGTGAACATCCGCAAGCAAAAGCTTCACTTTAAAACCCGCCTTCATAAAGTCAGCGAGTTTAGTCGCCCAAACAAAATAGCCAATATGAGGCGAGCCCGTGATAGAAGTACCCAAGTACACAACAGGAGACTTCTTTTTAAGAACTTCAGCAAGCGCGGACTCAACAAGAATCTCCTGTGTATTACGCTTAATCAAATACAGCTTTTCATCGGCATTCATACAACAAAAAAGACGCCAGCCCATTATAAATGTTTTCTCACCATTCCATCACAGAAAACTTTAAATACGCACAACACCCAAAAAAACACAGGTGAAAATATGGATGACCAAAGAAGATTCTCAAAAGCGCTTTTAGGAAAAACAGTAGTCAGCAAAAGCGGAAAACGCTTCGGCGAAGTATCAGACTTGATATTTGAATCAAAATCAGGAGAACTAATCAGCGTAGAACTCAAAAATCCAACGCAATACACCGAAAAGCTCGAGCTTGAAAAAAGCAAAACAGGACAGCTAATCATACCTTGGTCAGCGGTCATCGCAAGCGGCGACTTCATCGTTGTATCAGAAGAAGACATTGTTTAATTTTTAATTTTCAATTATATTCTCGCTCACCATTACTTATATAAACACGCACCAAAAACACTTTCTTGTGGAACAACAAAGCGTAATCTGGACAGAGAAATACAGACCTAAAACGTTTGCGGACGTACGAGGTCATAAAGAAATAACGCAAAAACTACAAGCGTTCGTAGCCCAAAAAAACCTGCCGCATTTGCTGTTATCCGGACCAGCAGGAGTAGGAAAAAGCACACTCGCACTCGTAATCGCAAGAGCGATGTTCGGCGAAAATTACCGTGACAACTTCCTTGAACTAAACTCATCGGACGAAAGAGGGATAGATGTAGTTAGAGTAAAAGTAAAGGACTTCGCAAGAACAAAAGCAATAGGAGACGTCCCCTTCAAAATAATATTCTTGGACGAATGCGACGCGCTAACAAAAGAAGCACAACAAGCGCTACGCCGAACAATGGAAAACTACACAAGCACGTGCAGATTCATCCTAGCGGCAAACTACTCAAGCAAAATCATAGACCCAATACAAAGCAGATGCGCAGTCTTCAGATTCAAACCACTCGCCAAAGAAGACGTCATACAAGCCATAAATCACATAGCAAAAGAAGAAAAAATCACAATAGATGACGCGGCAAAAGACGCCCTCTCACACATAGCGGACGGTGACCTAAGAAGAGTCGCAAACCTACTACAAAGCGCGAACGCAGTATCACCAACAATCACAAAAGAAGTACTCTATTCGCTCGCGAGCGTCGCTGAACCAACAGAAATCAAAGAAGCACTGAACACCGCAATAAAAGGCAATTTCGTTTCCGCAAGAGAAAAATTACTCGACATAATGCTACGCTACGGTCTATCAGGAATAGACATGGCAAAACAAATACAACAAGAAATATGGAACCTCGAAATAGACAACCGCAAAAAAGTTACATTAGTTGACAAATGCGGAGAAGCGGAATTCAGAATGGTAGAAGGCTCAGACGAATTCATACAATTAGAAGCGCTTTTGGCGCAATTTGTTCTTGCAGGGTCGAATTAGAAGTTTAGGCTTCGCTTGCATATTCGAAAGGGCTAAATCCGCCACCCTCTCGAGCTCTCCGGCGGTCTATTCTCCAGAACTTTTAACAGTAATTTGCGTCTGAATTAATTCCTCATAATCATAAACAGCTTCAATATTTACGAGCTGTTCAAAATCAGAACGCTCAGCAACAGTCTGAGTGCAAGTTACGGTCTTGGAACCGCTGTAAAGAGTTACAAACCCTTCAGCGCCACGCTCTGAGGATTCAAGACCAGTACAGGAAAGGCCAGGTATGGAAGTTTCAATAATTACATAAACACGATTCTCCTTTCTAGTATCAGAAGAATCACACGCTGAATTTCTCTCATAAACCAAACCCTGCGCCCTGTTAACAACATCGAACTGGAAACGAACCTTGTCACGCGCGCCAGCGCTCTGCTTGAAATTCATCAATTGAACTGGAGCCCCACTCACGAACAAAGGCTTATCCGCGTTGACTTCGCAAATTCCTCCCGCCTGAGGAGAAAGCAAGTTTTCTCTTACGCACAACTTGCTAACTGCTTTGGTGCGGTATAAATAGCAAACTTCAGCGCGAAGAGTAAAAGGAGCGGTAGCGCCAACAATTGATTTTTTGTAATTAAGATTTGGGAATTCAACAAAAACAGGAGGAGGAATCAAAATAGCTCCCTGAGGGTCCTTTGACATCTGCAAAACATCATCAGGAGAAGATTTTGACAAATCATTTTGGGACTTGCCAAATTCAGAAGGATTAACCCCTGAAAGCTTTACTCGAATGTTTTCCATAGGAATCAAAGATTCTCCCTTGTTCTCAAGCTTCACAACAACGTCAAAAGGATCACGACCGGAGTCAAAAACATCAGCTCTTAAATCCTGAAAACCAATAACAATACCCTGAGTTCCACCAATGAATGGGCTGGTAAGATCAACTTTTTTAGCACCGCCACCTGCACAGCCAACTAGCAAAACAAGAATACTGATAATTGTGAACGAATATGTCAACCTCATTTTAAGTATTTAAACAGAAACATCGTATATAAATCTTATGTATGGCTAAAACTTCTAACTATTGGGTTGGGCGAACCTCAATACGAGTGCTCGCAGTCTGAGAATAACCATACCTTAGATACACGTTAATGGCAGAAACATAAGCTTGCTGCCCCTGCGTTGGAAGCTCACAATAAATCGTCGCCTGACCATTTACAAGACGAACGTTATTCCCGCTTACTGGACGGCAAGACTGCTTGACACTAGTTCCAGAAACCGAAACGTCAACAAGCTCTAAAGTATCAATATCAGTATAACTAAACCCGCCAGAATTTGGATTGCACTTCGCCATATCTTTTTGCAGGAACACATCTCCTCCGCCAACATTTTGAATAGTAATCGCGAATCTCGTTCTTCCAGGATTTGGTTCAACACCAATAGCGGAAACAGCAATGGGAGCGCCCTGACTGCCAAGCGCCACAACACCAGGAACACAAACTTTCGCTGTTCTTGACGGAGTAAATGGACTTGGATCAATGCAAATTTGACCGCTGGCGTGCGTTTCATACTTGTAACAAGCGGTCGCGAGCAAAGTCGGCTCATACTTATCAACACGAAGACCAGTCAAAGATGAAATAGTAGAATCAAAAGTCACAACATCAAAGCCACCCTGTGGAACATACTGGCTTCTGCCCTCAAGAGGAGGAACAGGCTTGCCATTACCAGGAATTCCCGTAATAATACGATTATCAAAACCAGTCAAGTAAATCTGAGCATCACTCGGACGCAAACTAAAAGTTCCACGATTCTCAACCCTTAACATGACAGTAAGAGGTTGATTCTCAAAAACACGCGGAGGAGGAAGATTAGGCATAAAACTCATACTAAGACCTTCAGTTCCAAAACGAAAATTCTGAGGCTCCTGCACAGTCTTGCTGCCACCAAAACCTTGACAAGCTACTAAGAATAGGCACAATATAATTCCGGCAAGCACGCTCTTTTTCATAGACGAAACTTTGTCAACCTCGTTATAAATACTTTTTGGTAATTATGAACAGTCCTTTTGACCACTTAAACGATTTACAGTAACCTGACGCGTAACAGTTGAAACATAACCGTAACTCAGCTCAGCAGTAAGCACAGTTTCATAAGATTCCTGACTAACAACATTTCTGCCAGTGCAGACAACCTGAACATCTTTTCCAACTTCAAAAGGAAGCATATTTGGACTGCATTCCATAGAATCTCCACCAACCTGGGCTGAAACGGAAATTTCACTCTTTAACCTATCAGTTGTTGTACCGGAACAAACAGAAGAAACTTGACTTTCTGAAACAATACGGCCACCGCCAACATTCGCAATGGACAAGATAACAGCAGGTCTGACACCATCGCTTTCTGGAAGCATCTTAGGCTCAATCTTGGTAATCGCCACAGGGGCGCCCTGGCCATTTGAAAAAGTCAAAGTTTTAGGAGAACAAGCGCCTTTGCCTTCACCTTTCGCATCCAAACAAATTTGGGAGCTCAAAAAAGTCTTGTAGGGATAACAAGCCTGGAAAATAACAGGAGTATTTATCGTTTCAAGCTGAGAAGGCAAATTCTGGCTTCTAACCTTCAAATTCTTTCTAATGGTTTCGCCAAGAGGAGAATATTGAGTCTTGCCATCAACTTTAAACTGCCCACTCTTAACCATTTCAGGTTTGAGAACGCTTTCTTCAACAATAAAAATAAAATTTCCATTTCCAATATTCGCGCCCAAATTTTTCATCTCAACAACAACATCCAAACTCTGACACATCAAAACTTTGTCAGGAAGAGAAACAAAACTGGAAACAACGCCCTGCGTTCCAATCAAAAGGTCAGCGATTTTAGGAACCTGAGGCCGCGGAGCTTCAAAATCAGCGAAATCACAACCAGCAAGAAAAACCAAAATTAAAACAAGCCATTTCATGGCGCACCCGTTTCGTGAATAACACGCACGTCAAACGTCTTTTTAATTCTGAAAGTGTATTCAGAGTCAAGTTTGAAACTATGAACCGCCAAAGGAGCGCCGCCAAGCAATTTGTCAATACTTCCATCAAGACGAGTATCAAATCTCAACTTAGCCGGCAAAATAAGTGGCTTGTTCGCTTCAGACTTTATGTATTCCTCTGCGTTCAAATCACAAATCTGGGAGCCGAGCTCTTCACGACAAACAGCCTTCGCGTCAACAAGTTTTAATCCAGGAGGAAGATGGACAGTCAATTTGTTAATCTTCATCAATTCACCCTCGGGCCATTGAGCGGTTCTATCAAGGGTAATATCCAAACTTGGACCTGAATTAACGGAAGGATCATTAACAAGAGGAACAGGCTGCTGAGCGCCAGCTCGCATACCAACCATCAAAGGACCGCC
>CAZNDX010000005.1:0-56570 GCA_964572035.1 uncultured Methanosarcinales archaeon | reverse complement strand
CAAGAGGAACAGGCTGCTGAGCGCCAGCTCGCATACCAACCATCAAAGGACCGCCAGTATAAACCGCGACAGGATTCTTGTCTTCAATACCATATTCCTTGAGAGGGTCAAGATTTTGCATTCTATACGAACGAATAACGTCCTGCTCCATAAAGTAAGTCTTAACAAAAGCGCTTGTCTTGAAGTCGAAAGTGGTTTCCAAAACAGCCTGCGTGTTCGCGGTCGCCAAAGAAAGATCAGAAATTGGAACTAAACAGTCAACACTCTTGTAGTCATTCGATTCAAGCTCATCGCCAGGAGGATAGAAAGTCGCTCTGTGCTTTTTATCCTTTGATGAAACGCCGTAACACTCCGCGCTAATTTTGAACTTATCCTGCGGATTTGGAGTTATGGCTTTGATATAACCAAAAATTTTCAAATTCAAATCACCAGGATATCTGATGGGGCTGTTAGTTCCAGTATTCTCCAAGAAAATACCAAGAGGTTTCTGGCTTTGAGCCTCAACACCCGCCTCATAATTACCACTCGCCATATTGATTTGACGTCGAGCTTCCATTTCCGCTTTTGACAAACTGGTTCCTAGATTTTCCCAAATGTTCCCCCATTCGGCCTGTTGACTTTCAACGGCATTACGAATTGGCGCATCAACCTGGAAACCGGCAAAAAGCATCTGGCTAGTCAGAGGCCACATCAACAAAACGTAAATCGCGATGTTAAACAAAACAAGAAGCAAGGGCAAAGCGCTCTTCTTGTTCTGATACGCGCTTTGAGTCGCTATGAACACAAAAGCGATCCAAAACAAAACTATAATGACCATAACAATAGGATTTAACTTGAACAAAGGAGAAAGGCCAGGAAGAGTGCTTCCCAGTAGGATGAATAACAAAGGCAAACCAATAACGCTCAGAACCAGAATAACTGAATTGGCTCCAAACGAAACACCCAAAATAACCAACGCAAATATCAGAACAGTCCAAAACAAGCTAAGCGGCCAAACAAACTTAATGAAATTTTGACTGATGACATAAACAATAAATGCAAACAAACAGGCAAGCAAAAAACGTCCAAGCTTTTCATGCGTCAAAAAACCAAGAATAGTTGAAAACGCTTTTTTTGGACCGCTTTCCCCACCAGTTTCAACAATAATGTTAGTCGGTTGCTCAGCCATAAAACACCTTGGCCATTACTCAACGCGCGCTTCAACACGCACGATATTCATCTCAGACAGCGGACGGATTTCAAGATAGTTATTGCCCTCTCGCATGGCGGTCGAAACATCACGCTCAAACACATTTGTCTTTTGGTCCAACGAAAGAAGCTTGCCATTAACGCTTACATCCGCGCGCTTTGAAAGCCCATCATTCACAAACTCAATCTTCAAAATAACCTTGCGCTTCTTGTCAAGAACGTCATTGTAAAGACTTTGTTTGACATCAAAGTATTGTATGTAAGACTGAACTGGCTTCAAAGTTGATCTTACGCGAACCTGCTCAATTCTATAGGAACCTCTGTCGATTTGGAAATAAATTGTGTTTTTGCCTTCATTCAAATCTTCCTTGAAAACTTCCTGTCTGTTCAAACTATCGCACGCAGGAGGCGCGGCGAACAACAATTTTCCATTCAATCCAACAGTCATAATTCCAACTTGCGACTGGTCACAAATAGGGAAAAAGTCAAGGAAGACAGATTCCAAATTGTCAAACTCAGTCGGCGAAATAGTGAAACTGCTCTCGGCGCGCTGTCTCGCAGCGTCAGTCAGTTCACCAACAACTTTGATATCTGAAAGTTCGAATTTTTTCCTCTGAAACCAAGAACCCTGAACTGAAAATTCAAGCTCATTAGCTTCACGAATCAAACTCTTAGGAAGAACAATAGGCGGAACATTCTGAACAGGAACAGCGTTCTCAAAAACAGGCATTCCGTTCAAAGTGATTGTAAGAATTCCCTTTCTATAAGGAGCTGAAAAGCCAAGCATGACACTCTCAAGATTGTTCAAATTATCAACGCTAAACACCATTCTTTTCTTTTGCTCGCCAAACAAACCCTTGTAAATCGTAAATGGATTCTCCTGCGCCAAAATCACACTCTCACGCGCGGACTCAAGATAAATATTCGGAATACTGTGATCAATCACTTTTTTATCAGTAAAAGTCAGACGACCAGGAGCGACATCAAGCAATTTGTTCCCAATCGCGCTATCTCCTGGAGCAGTTAAGGTTCCCTCATCAAGCAAACTCTTTCTTTCCTCAGGAGGCAAAAATAGAATGTAAAAAATGAAAAGCACAAGTATAATGCCGATTAAAGTTGCCGCTCCACTTGCCGCTTGCGCTTTACGTCTCATATGTCACCTTTTTTACGTATTCTTTTCGGGAGGATAGTATATAAATGTTTTGCGAGGCAACTCTTTTAAAGACAGAAGAGAAAGGACTGCATATGAAAATACTATCAAAAAATCTCAAGCAAGGAGAAATCACGTTTCAAATAGAGATAGCTGAGGAATTATGGTATTTATCACAATTAATAGAGAAAGGAGACAAAATATCAGGCAAAACAATACGAAAAATCAAAGTCAACGAGGAAGCTGACGCCACAAAACGCGCGGTTTTCATGAAAATACAAGTGGATAAAACAGAATACGACGCCAGCGCACTGCGAGTTTCTGGGACGGTCCTGGACGGTCCTGAAGACGTGCCAAGAGGAAGCTTTCATACATTCAACCTTGAACCAGGAACAACAGCCACACTACAAAAAGAACATTGGTACGGATATCAATTGGACCAACTAGAAGAAGCGGCAAGCACAAAACAACCAGCCATACTTATTTGCGTGTTCGACAGGGAAGAAGCGTATTTCGCAATGCTCAAAAGAAAAGGCGTGGAAATGATATTGCATTTGAAGGGAGACGTACAAAGAAAAAGAGTAACAACAACAGCAAAAGGAAACTTCTATGAAAATATAATCAAACAATTGGAAGAATACAACGACAGATACAAGTTAGACACTATAATTTTGGCAAGCCCGTCATTTTGGAAAGAGGAATTGTATAAAGTTTTGAAAAGCGACGCGCTAAAGAAAAAAATCATACAGGCGACGTGCAGTTCATGCGACGAGCGCGCAATCGACGAAGTGATGAAACGAGCGGAAGTGCAACAAGCGTTGCACGCGGAAAAAACAACCAAAGAAATACTCGCGGTTGACAAATTATTAACTGAGATTTCCAAAAAAGGAAAAGCGGTTTACGGAATAAAAGCAACAGAAGAAGCAGCAAGCTCAGGCGCGGCGGAAACAGTATTGGTCACAACAAATTTCATACATAAAAACAAACAAGAAGAAACATTCGCGCGCGTTGACGCGATATTAAAACTTGTTGATAAACAAAAAGGAACAATAATCATAATCAACAGCGAACACACAGGCGGAAAAAGACTTGACGGCCTTGGCGGAATCGGCGCATTGCTTCGCTACCAGCTTTCTTACGAATGAATTTTTTGAGTATTTTCAAATATTTTTTCACTCACAACTCATACCATATAGATATTGCATCTAACAAATGTTTATATATCAAATCAAGTCTGTTTTCCTGTTAAGTGACAACCCCGTTTGGACGCGAGTTTATCGACGATAAAAAACAAATCTCGAAAAACAGTACGACCAAACATTTTAATATCGGCGGGATTTACTTCAAGCTGATAACAAAAACGTGTTACGAGCATTGTGCCGTGACATAAAAAAGGGGGAGGTAGCACATGATTGTCAAAGAAGACTTTTTAAACAAACTACGAAGATACTTCGTTTTAAACTTATACGAAGTTAAAATTTGGACCGCGCTATTATCAAGAGGAGTAGCAACAGCGGGAGAACTTTCCGATATCGCAAACGTACCACGCTCACGATCATACGACGTTCTAGAATCACTTGAAAGAAAAGGATTCGTAATAATGAAGCTAGGCAAACCAATCAAATACATCGCGGTGCCACCAGCCGAAGTTTTGGAAAGAGTCAAGAAAAATCTCAAAGAAGAAGCAGACTCACACGTCAAACGACTTGACGATTTGAAAAGCACAGATGTCTTGGGCGAACTCAATTCACTTCATACACAAGGAGTTGAGCTTGTTGAGCCGTCAGAACTTTCGGGCTCACTGCGAGGAAGACATAACTTATACTCGCACCTTGAACTCGCGATAAGAAACGCGCAAAAAAGCGTAACAATACACACAACATCGCAAGGTTTCATGAGAAAAGTAGAAGGACTCAAACCAGTCTTTGAAAAACTCAGGAAAAAAGGAGTCTCAATCAGAATCGCGGCGCCAATAACAAAAGAATCCAAAGACTCATTAAAGGAGCTTGGGAACGTGGCGGAAGTCAGGCACACAGATAACAGAAGCAGGTTCTGCATTGTCGACGGAAAAGAACTCGTCTTCATGATAATGGACGACCAAGACGTGCACCCAACATATGACGTAGGAATTTGGGTGAACACACCATTCTTCGCCAACGCGATGGAAGGAATGTTCAACACAGCCTGGAAAACAATGAAACCCGTCAAGGAGTAATTTATTTCTTTTTTTGTGATATGGACATCAAGAAACTCGCGCAGGGATTACACACATACGAACGACGCGTCTTGCCAGAAATAGAGCACCATCCAACTCTAGATGAGCTTTCGCGCGCGACCGGACTAAAAGACATAGAAGTAACCCGCGCTCTGCAATGGCTTGAAAACAAAAAAGCAATTCTAGTTACAACAGAGCCGCACGAAGAAGTAAATCTCGATAAAAACGGAATAGCGTACGCAAAAAATGGAATGCCGGAACGACGATTTTTAGAATCATTAAAAGACAACACGATAACAATAAGCAAACTGGCCGACAAAACAAAACTAAGCAAAGAAGAAGTAAACAGCTGCATAGGACTTCTAAGGAGACAAGGAGCCATAATTCTCACAACAGACAAAGAACTAACAGTTAAAATAACCGACACCGGGAAAGAACTACTTGACAAAATATTCCCAGAAGAACACTTTTTGAAAAAGAAATTCCCATTAGAAACATCCAGCTTGAACGCTGAAGAAAAAAGAACACTCGCGGAACTCCGTAAAAGAAAAGAAATAATCAAAGTAGAAATAAAAAAAGTCAAAAAAGCCCAGCTAACTGATGTAGGCAGAAAACTTCTTACGCTTGGAATAGAAGACTCAAAAGTAATTGACACTCTCACAGCCCAACAGCTCGCGACAGGAAGCTGGAAAAACAAAACGTTCAGAAGATACGATGTCTCGGTCAACGTCCCTGAAATAAACGCAGGAAAAAAACAACCATACCGCGCCTACTTGGACATGGTTCGCCAAAAATTCATCGGACTGGGATTTACAGAAATGGACGGACCACTTGTCGAAACAGAGCTCTGGAACATGGACGCTCTTTACATGCCTCAATTTCACAGCGCAAGAGATATACAAGACGCGTATTACGTTAAAGAACCGCAATATGGCGAAGTAGATTCAAGCGTGATGAAACGAGTCAAAGCAGCTCACGAAACAGGACAAGGATGTGACAGTTTAGGCTGGGGATACAATTTTGACGTGAAACGAACACAAAGACACGTCCTACGAACGCAAGGAACAGCGTGCAGCTCACACAAACTCGCATCCAAAGACCTCAAAATACCCGGAAAATACTTTGGAATAACAAGAGTATTCAGACATGACGTCATAGACGCAACGCACCTTCCAGATTTCAATCAAGTGGAAGGAATAGTAATTGAAGAAGGAATGACGTTCAGACATTTAATCGGACTACTAAGGATGTTCGCAAAAGAATTCGCAGGAACTGAAGAAATAAAACTCGTGCCAGGATACTTCCCATTCACAGAACCAAGTGTGGAATTATACGCCAAACACCCACAACTAGGATGGGTAGAATTGGGCGGCGCGGGAATATTCAGACCAGAAGTCACAGTCCCACTCACAGGAAAAAACATAACAGTCGCGGCCTGGGGATTAGGACTTGACAGACTAGGAATGTTCAACCTAGGATTCAAAGACATAAGAAACTTATTCAGCCACGACCTGGAATTCCTAAGAAACACACCGGTAACACCATGCCAACGATAACCTGCAACACGGACGACTTATACAACCTAATAGGAAAAAGATTAGACGAGAAAAAACTACTTGAACTGCTGGACATCGCCAAAGCAGAACTGGAATCACCATACGGAAAAGAAATCACAATAAAGTACAACGATACAAACCAACCATATCTTTGGAGCGTTGAAGGACTGGCTAGACTGTTCAGAAATTACCTAGGAATTGACAAAAACCTTTCAAAAATAAACTTGGTCAAGGGAAAAGACAAAGTAGTTTACGACAGAAAACTTTCAGCAATAAGGCCATACATAGCGTGCTTCACAGCAACAGGCAAAAAAATAGACGAGCAACTTCTAAAACAACTCATACAATTACAAGAAAAACTCGCTGAAAATTTCGGCAAAAAAAGACAAAAAATAAGCGTAGGAATATATCCATTACGCGGGATAACATTCCCACTGCAATGCAAGGCGGCGAGTCCAGCAGAAGAATTCATACCTCTCGACTTTCACGAACCAATAACATTAAAGAAAACACTGGAAAAACATCCAAAAGGAAAGGAATACGGACACATACTTGAGGAAAGCAAAGTTTATCCTGTATTCGTTGACGCAAATAAAAACATACTATCACTCATACCAATAATCAACAGCGAAAAAACAGGACGCGTAAAAGCGGGAGATGACGCAATACTGTTTGACACAACAGGAACAGACGAGAGCGCTGTAAACCTAGTAGCAAACATATTCGCTTACGCCCTATCTGACAGAGGATTCCAAATACAAACACTCACAATAGAATATCCAAACAAAAAAGTTCAGACACCAACCGATAAAGCGGCTACAATAAAAGTCAAAGAAGAAGACATCAAAAAAATTACGGGACTTTCTCTTAAAACATCAGATGTGCAACAACTCGCGGCTAAAATGGGGCTTGAATACAAATCAGGAACATTCACAATACCATCATATCGTGCGGACGCAATGCACGCGGTCGACGCAATAGAGGATATCGCGATAGCTTACGGATACAACAACTTTGAAGCCCTGCCATTGACAAGCTACACAACAGGCTCAGCGCTACCAAACCAAAACATAATCGACGCGTGGAGAGAATTTTTCGTAGGCCTAGAACACCAAGAAGTAATGAGCGCGGTACTCTCAAACAAAGAATTACTCTACGAAAAAATGAACGCGAAAGACAAAGGAACAATCGAAATTTTGAATCCTGTAAGCAGCACGTACAACTGCGTACGCTCATGGATACTTCCAATACTTCTAGACTTCCTGTCAAAAAACAAACATTACGATTATCCACAAAAAGTGTTTGAACAGGGCATAATAAGCGCGCGAAACAAGAACAATATAACCGATGAACAGCACTTATCGGCGGTCAGCAGCCACACGGGCGCAACATTTACTGAGATAAAACAATCGATAGAGTTCTGTTTGCGAAGCTCAGGACACAAAGCCCACTTTGAAGAACTGGAACACCCAAGCTTCATAGCGGGAAGAGCAGCACGAATCATAGTCAACAAAAAAGAAATAGGAATCTGCGGAGAAATACATCCCGCAGTTCTTGAAAATTTCGGAATACAAATGCCGACAGTCGGATGCGAGATAAATTTAAACAATTTGTTCTAAAAAAATAAAAATTTATTCTGACTTTGCCGCCTTTTTCTTAGGCGCTTTCTTTGCAGGAGCTTCCTTAGCGGCTTTTGATGGCGCTTTTGGCTCAGCTGCTTTCTTTGGCTTTGAAGATTTCGACTTGGTTTCAACGCCAAGCTTCTTCAGCTCAGAAACAACATCCTCATGGCTAGCGCCTTCTGAAATGTCAACAACTTTCATCAACGGTTCAAGGTGATCAACATTGCACTTTCTTCGTCTGGTTTGGCCGTCAATTAAAACATAATTCTTGTCAATAATTTCGACAACAGCGCAAACTTGGCCAGCATCACGGCCAGCTATTTTCATACAAACTCTTCCGACTTCAATCATTTTGTTTTCCTCCAGGACACTTCAAGGTTCATCGCGAAAACGCGTCACCGCGATTTCACAGAGCAATTTAAAGGTCCAACTTTCGCGCCTTCTCAACCATCTTAGCACGCATGGCCTTGCTTGAAAGCACACCACCATACGGTCTTGAAGGACGGCGAGATGACTTTGGAACGCCAGACAACTTGCGAGGCAACATTTGAGGCACACCGTGCAATTCCTGACCAGTAACTGGACAGGTCGCACGACCAGGCTTTCGCCTTTTGTACTGTGTAACTACCTTGCCGCTTGGCACTCTGACCTTCACACGACGGAAGGTTCTTGAACGATATCTTGGCGCTACCATACACACAAAAGGTAAAGAGGGGGTTTATAAAGATGATGGTTTTTTCAATATATTAAGCTCGTTAGGGGTTAAATTGCGCCATTCACCTTCTTTCAAATCGGAAATGCCCAAATTTCCAACCTTTGTACGCTGTAAATCAACAACCCTATAATCCAAATGAAAGAACAATTTACGCACTATGTGCTTCCTGCCTTCATGGATTTTTAACGTGACCTTTTTACCATTAACCGCGATGTCCCTGACATCAACTTTTCTGCCCTCAACCTTCACGCCCTTCCTTAATTTCTCAAAAGAATCTTTGGTGAAAGACTTGTCCAAAGTCGCAACGTATTCTTTTTTTATTTCAAAACTAGGATGCGTAAGCTTATTCGCGAAATCACCATCATTCGTCAATAATAGAAGACCTCTGGTCTCCTTATCAAGACGGCCAACAGGAAAAACCCGCTCTTTGATTTTAACAATATCGCGAACAGTCTTCATACCGTGCTGTTCGGAAACAGTCGTCACAAAACCGCGCGGCTTGTTAAGCAAAATGTAAACTTTCCTCTCGAGAATTATTGGCTTTTCATCAACGCAAATTTTGTCTTTAACAGGATTGGCAGTCGCGCCTATTTCAACAACTTTGTCATTGACTTTAACGCGACCAGCTTTGATTAAATCCTCGCATTTTCTTCTGGAAGCGACACCAGCCATAGCCAAAATTCTTTGAACACGCATCATCAATAACATTTAAAAGCCATCAGAATAAAACCTTTACTATGCACGACATTGTTTTTCCACAGGGAAACGAAGAGGAATTCCTTAAAATAGCGGAGCGGCTAGGAATAAAATCACTCACATTCGTTTATTCGGACCAAAAACAGTTTTACACAAAAAAAGCGGAAATAAAATATGACTGCGCAGTGCTTTGCCAGCCGTCAAAAATCCCGTCGCTGAAATCCAAAAAAATTCCATACTTTTGCCCAGCGAGCAGGGAAGCAATTGAGAGAGGAGCGCCGTTAGTTTTCGCGTTTGAAACAACAGAAGACAAAGACCACACGCACTACAGAAGGTCGGGATTAAATCAAGTATTGTGCAAACTCGCGACTGAAAAAAAAGTCGCAATAGGGTTTTCGCTTCACACTTTGTTGTCCGCAGAGGGAAGAAAACGAGCGATGATAATGGGCAGAATAATGCAAAACATAATCTTCCTGCGCAAATACAAAACAACAACAAAAATAGCGAGTTTCGCAACAAACCCATACGAAATGCGAGCGCCATCGGACGTCGGCTCGCTCTTCGTTTCGCTGGGTATGAGACTTGAAGAAGCCAAAAAAGCGCTGGTTCTAAATCCATTTAAATAGGGTTTATAAATAAACATAGGAAAGTATTTAAAAGCAACAACCATTTTTATCCTCATAAAAAGGGGGAACATGAAACGGTTATTACTAGTATTGGCATTACTATCAGTAATTCTTAGCGGAATCGCTCTCGCGCAACAAGTCACGATAACTGTTTTTGGCGGAAGCGGAAGCTATAACTATCCAACATCAGGAGCCTCTCAATACACAATGGGCGGGACAAGCCCACTAATTCGAACGGACAATAACCTGTTCTCAACACCAATAACAATTTCCCAACTGAACATAACAATAGACAATATAGGCCAATGTTACAGGCCAATGGTGGATGACGGATCTGGAACAGGCACAATGATTCCAGGACCCGAGCAATGCGGAACTTACCAACTATGCGTTCAATTTGACAACGAACCAATAGTCGCGACACAATGCAAAACATTCCTTGAAATGGTCGGCTCACCAGTTCCGCAAAAAAGAACATACACACAACTTAGTTTTCCAGTAATTCCCGCGAAATCAGTTCAATCGATAACTTACAATTATTACACCCACGGAACAAACAACCTACCATCATTCAGAATAAGAACAGTTAGATGGGATGGAGGAATAAGCGGAAGCGCAGTTAAACCGTTCAACTTTTTCAGAAACAAAACAGGACCGGTAACCCTTGGTCCTCTGACAGGAATTGTTTCGCTACAAGGGTATCTTGGAGATTTGAAAGTAACAAGCAGCGACAATAAAGTCGCAGCATACTTCGCACCAGACCAATCATATGACCCATCATCAGGCGAAACACAAATCACATACAACCCCTCATTTCCAGAACAAGTAATCGCCTGCATAAACTCATTCCCCTCAACATCAGTTGACAGCTTAGGAAACCCAATCTGCGACTACCAACACGAGCAAACTTGCGCGAACCTGGGAAGCGACTGGTACAACGGAGTCTGCTGCGGAGACGCATACGTAAATCCAAACGCTGAAAGCCCTCCAAGCGACTGCAAATACTATGGAACAGTCGCCGGATTAGGCAATAGAGTAATGAACGCCATCTGCGGAAAAAGCGGAACCAATTGGGTATGGGCAGGACAACTAGACCCAGGAGTTATTACTGACTTTACAAGTTGCGGAGCAATGACGCAAGTCGTCGCGACAACAACAGGATTCCTGACGTGCGGAAACACGCAAAACACAGCAGGAATAACGGTCAATCAATTACAGGGAACAACAGACATCGCGGGACACACCTATTGGTGCGAAGGACCACAATTACGAGAATGCGGAGGAAGCAGTCCATACTCGCCATCACAATACACCAAAACAACAGGAACGCGAGTCGACATAAACAATGAAGCATATTATTGCAAAAGCACAGGAGCGCTCACAAAATCATTAGATGGAGATGAATTAGGATGCACAGCGGCGGGATTTAGCTGGACAGGAACAAAATGCTGCGGAGAACCAGACGACCCACTCAAAAATTATAATGATCCAAGCGGAACAGGGGTATGCGTAAACAACCAAGTCATATCACAAGGAAGCGTAACAGGAATAGAACAAGATATACTAATTCACAACGGAGCATATTATTTCTGCAATGAACAAAGAACAATAGGATACACAGGAACAACAACAATAGCAGACTTCCCAGGAGTTCAAATTAACGAAAGAGGATTTTGCGGAACGCCATTACTAAACGTAAAACCAACTGGCGCGGACAAGAACGCAATCTGCACACCCCAAGGAACCTGGCAATTCGTAGAATTTACGCAGACAAGCGTAGTTGAACAAACAGGATGGATGCCAACATCCTCACAAATTCAAACTGGATGCTGTCCAACAAACATGTGCTGGGACGGCAACCAATGCAGAGCGTCAGGACACTTCGTAAGCTTTGGAGGAAAAGGATACAGATGCCCATAAAAACAATTTTCCTCCTCCTACTTTTAGCAACTTCAGCCTACGCGGCAAGCTGGGTACAAGTAGACGTAAGACACACTCCAAATTTTATTCCAGAACAAGGAAATTTTTGCGCGACAGCGAACCAATGCCTCATCTGTCCAAGCTGCAATCCTGCCAATGACAATTTCCCAGACAGATATTGGACAGGACAAACAAACAACGACAAACCAAAATGCATAATGAGCGGCCAATATTTGCTTGACGATTACTGCGACCTAGGAAAATGGGCATCGCGAACAAAACTGCTCGCAGAAACAATGCTGACAATTGGGTTATCGCAAACTCCTTCAGACTTTGCCTTGTATTGCGACAAACCGCAGGAAGTTCTAAACAGATATCAATACACAACGACATACGGACAAGTCGCTCCACTCGTAATCGGAAGCTGCCCAATGAGCACAACAGTATCACGCCCGTGCATAAACAACGTATGCGTACTTCATTACGGCACAAACACAATCGTAGGAACAAGCCTGAACTACCCGGTTGATGGAGCGGACAAAAGCATACTAAAAGCATTAAATCAGCCAACGTCATACTGCAACAGCGCCAAAAACTTTGACAACGACTACGACCTATGCGGAAACAACATATGGTACAACCACGACACGCAAAGCATAATCAACGGACCAGTTGTCACAACAATACCTCAAGCAACAGCCACGGCCAAAAATATTCTAAGCGCGTCATACAACCAACTCAACAACTACGTATTTACAGAAGTACACGACGCAACAAGCTCGCTGTTTAATTACGAACTATTCAATAACACGCCAAACTATAAACAAGTTTACGTCGCCAAAAATGGAAACAAACAATTCTACACATTCAAAGTAGGACCATGGGGAGCAGCGCAAAAAGAATTCGCAGGATGGCACATAACCAACATTCCATTGTTCTCAAACATATGCAACAATCTATTCGTACCATACGGAGGAAACGCAAACTGCAAACAAACAACAAATGAAATTCTGACCGTATCACAATACTTCCAAACAGGACCATCAGGACTCGTACAAAACTGGAACCAAACAACACGCCTGCGGGTGATTCCATGAAACGCGGGCAAATAACTATTTTCATCATCATCGGATTATTGATAGTTGTTTCTTTAGGAATCGCGATATACGTCGCAGGAACGGTAAAAAAAGAACTGGCAACAGCGAAAACCATCAGTGCAGAAGAAATAGAAGAAACAGTGACATCCTGCTTAAGACAAACAACAGAAGAAGGATTAATTTTACTCGGAAAGCAGGGAGGACACATCTTTGAAAACCAAGGAGGACTCACATCTGATAGCCTCCAAGAAACAAGCATCACAATCACTCCGCCAGTCGGAAACGTAGGAACATTCTTTTACAGCACACCGCCAGAGTATCCATTCCAAACCTATCCATTTAGAGGAGGAGAAACAACATTTGAAGGATACTATGGCATCAATAACTTGCCGCCATTAAATCCTTCACAAGGTCAAACATCAGTCAGCGAGAATTTAGAACACTACATTGAAACCAAACTACCGGAATGCACAAACTTCGCGCAATTCGATTTATACGAAATAATTGCAGGAGAACCAGCAGTTACTCTAATTTTTGCGCAAAATATCGAGCAATTGAAAACAGAACAAGCACTAACAATTGAGCTAAATTGGAACATTAAAGCAACAAACTTGGACGGAAACACAGCACAATTCGAAAAGTTCAGCGCAAGACTGCCAGTGAGATTAGGAACAATGTATTACACCGCAAAAGAGTACGCCGACGCAGACGTAACAGACATAACATACGAACCAACAACACAACTGCCATTTGTAATTGAAACAAAAACAACAGAAAAAGGAAGCAACATAATCTTAACAGACACAACAAGCACAGTCCAAGGAATACCTTATTCTTTCACGATAAAACGACAAAACAGAGCGCCAGCTCTATGGTTTATAGAAAACGCAGACACAATTTACGTTCCGCCAAGCGGAACAACAACGCTACGAATAAGCGGAAACCAGCTATCGGCGCAACAGCCGTGCGAATCCTTCACAACAATACAACTCAAAGCAAACGATCCAGACAACGACACAACAACATTCAGCATAAACGACGCGCAAGCCATTGAAATAAGCGCAAACGATATACCACAAAAAATAGTCCAAATTTACGCGCACGACACGCATCCAGCAAAAAGCGCGGACTACCAACAAATCACACTAACCGTAACACTATGCGCACCGCAATAACAATAGGAATATGCATCGCATTAACACTGGCGCTTTCAGCAATAGTCAGCGCGCAATCCGTCGGATGCTGCTGCGACCCAGTCACGAAAAACGGAAGCTTCATGCCACAATCAAGCTGTCCAGCAACATACATATTTGGCGTCCCAACAAACTCATCACAAACCTGCTCACAATTCTGCGGAGCGCAAGGATATCAGCCAAGCCAGCCGGTTTGCGGAAACAACATCTGCGAAACAGGAGAAACAGCAACAAACTGCGCCCAAGACTGCGCGGTAATATCAGGATGCGGAAGCCCCAATTACGCGCCGGCACCAACACTTTCCGTTTCACCAGTTCGCGCGCAAAAATCACTCCTGCTAACTTATACAACCGCATGCACACCAGACTACGTCACAATATACCGATGCAAAGGAACATCCTGCACGCCAACACAAACAATAACACAAGGACAACCAACAGGGCAATTCATTGACAACGACGCAAACCTCGAATTCAACGTCGACTACACTTACGCGATATCAGCATACTACCAACTTGCAGGAAACAGCGCAAACACAACAGCAACAGGAAACGCTGGAGACATAGAATGCTACCAACAATCAAGCAACGCGTTCTGCATCAGCTCAAGTTATTATGAAAAATATCGAACGTATCTGACAACGTTTGGATACGGTGGAATAAGCGGCAGCGGATTCAACACGCAATTCACCGGAACAGTAAACAGCGTATTCGCAGGCAAGTTGAATAAGGCATACCAATGCAACGCGCAAAACAAGCTAACAAGCGCAGGAGTCGCGTGCACAACAGGAGAATACTGCGTCGCCGATGAACAAGGACCAAAATGCGTAAGCCCCACAGCATGCGATACAGGCGACCCATTCGGACTATACTCATCATCCTCAACCTGCGAAACAAACTCTTATTGCTTCTTTGACAAAAGCCTAGGACCAACAAACAAATGCTACGCGTGCAAACAACAAATGGCGTGCGCCGACTACAAAACACAAGGAGCGTGCCAACGAGACAATTGCAACGCAGGAGACTGCCAATGGAACAGCGTGTTTGCTGATTTGGGGATAGGAGTATGCATCGACCAACAGGCAAGCAACTGCATATTCTGCGCCAAAAACGGAACAACAGGAGTAGAAACAACACAAGTAACCAGCACAATATGGGACGCGTGCACAGAACAAAAAAGCGAAGCGCTAAGCACACAAGACAACCCCTGCTTCTTTGACAGAAACTTGAAACAAGCGAAAACCTGCGAACAAGTATCGTGCGCAGATTACACACAAATGCAATGTGGCTCACCTTCAGGAGGAGTGCAACTTGGAACGGACAATTCAGTCGTTGTAACCAGCTCAGACCAATGCGGAATCGGAGTATGCCAATGGTCAGACACCGCAGGATGCGTCAAAAACGCCGACGGAACAACAGGAGACCCATTCAAAGACTGCCCAGCGGGAGATTACACCTGCGAGCGCGATTATTTCCCACCAGAAACCACAATAATACCAACAGGAATCGCAGGAAAAATAGACAAACTCATCATCAAAATATTCGACCAACAAACAACAAGCGGAGCAACACAAGACTACGCAGGACAGCCAAACTTCACAACATACCTCTGCGTACAAAACACCACAACAAACTGCAACAACGCAAAAACATACCCAATACAAGTCAGCGCAAACGAACTAATAATCAGCAACAGACAGCTAAAACAAGGACAAACAACACTTACAACACTGCCAGAAGGAACAAACACGCTATACTATTACAGCAGAGACAACCACAACAACATTGAAGTTGTGAAAACAGTAACATTCTTCGCCTGCGCAGCGTGCAACGGACCACAAATATTGAACTTGACAATAACAGACGGGGCAGCGCTAAACAACACAATATACACAAGCAGTTTCTCACCGGTAATAACTGTAACTTTTGACGTGCCAACAGAAATAACATTCCTTCAATTGCAGGGGCCAGGAAACCCATCATTCACGCAACAAACATCAGGAATGCAACTAAGCCACACATTTGCCGCTCCAACTCTAACATTAGGAACGTATACATTCGGTTTCAACGGCAAAAATGACAAAAACATATTCTTCACACCACCTGGACCAACATACACGCTAATCGTAGACAATGTCGCGCCAACAGTAACAATACAACCCGCGAACGCGATACTAAACACTTCTCAGATTGATGTCAATCTAACTTTCAGCAAACCTGTACAACTCGATGTAGCTGACGTAATATCAATGAGATACTTAGACTTCTCAATACTTGAAACACCACGAAGCATAAAACCAGTCCTGACCAGCACGGATAAAATAAACTACAAAGCGCGCGTAGGAAACATAAGCGGAGGAACAAACGCAATACACGTTTACGCACGAGGCTACAACAATTTGCCAATAGAAGCAAGAACACAATTCTACATGGCAACAAGAGCCCCAGACATGCGAATGACCGTGCCTCCATTCGGCTCTGCAAACACCTCACAATTCATCGCCGAAATAGAAACAGAACTGCCAGCGGAATGCGCATACATATACAATACGCCAACAGCGCCAAACGCAAGCGATTTCGACCTATTCCAAAAATTCACCGACGCAGGAAACAAACACACATCACAACAACTAACAATACCAAGCGGAGTAGAAAGCGCGCAACTGCACGCGTACTGCAGAACAAACTGGGGAATAAACCAAAAAACATTCACCATAACACTCGATACGGAACCGCCCGTAATCAAACGCGTAATAGCAGAGCCACCAATCATTGCCGAGAAATATCTCCCGGACAAAGACCTGTACGTCACAACAATGAAAGTAGAACTTGACAAACCAGGATTCTGCAAATACAGCACAACAACATCACAATTCTCACAAATGACAGGACAGTTCCCGGGATATGATTTAGTACCAAAAACAACACACAGCGCACAAATCAACGTAACAGAAGAAAGAACATACAGATACTACATATCCTGCAAAGCGACAAACCAACTAGTCTCTGAGCCCGCTGAATTTGACGTCGTTGTGGACCTCAGCTTGGACCTCAACATAACAAGCGTAACACCAAGAGGATTCAGCACGACAAACGTAACAATAGGAGTCGCGTCAAACAAAAGAACATTCTGCTACTTTGGAACACAAGAAGACGACCAAAGCACGTGCATGGGGTCTTGCTCGGCAGATTACGTTCAATGGCAACCAATACAGGTCGCAGGAGAAGGAGAACACACATACTTCGTATCCTGCGTGCAGCCAAGCACACAAGAAAAAGTCGGACCAATAACAATACCAGTACTGGTAGATACAACACCACCAACAATGGAATACGTGCTCGACGACGGACCATTTGAAGACCCAGAACTATCGTGGAGCAAAACAAAACTACGAGCAGCATTCAAAGGAAACGATTTAGAGTCATCAATAGACCATTACCTTGTTACAATACAAGACAGAAACAACAGACAATTGATTGTCAGTAATCTAGTCAGCAACGTAACAGACGGAAATTACACTTACATAAGAACACGAAACGACGGCGGACCACTCAATTTGGTCAACGGGCGCACGTACATTTTCAAAGTAAAGGCGGTAAACAAAGTAGGACTCATCAGCGAGGAGATGGAAAGCGACGGAGTTACAATAGACGTAACACTTGAACCGGCCGCCTGCGTTAACGGGGATGTTGACGGAAACGAAACAGACGAAGACTGCGGCGGAAGCGAATGCTCATCCTGCGCGATAGGAAAAGCGTGCGTTGTTGACGGCGACTGCGAAACAAACAGCTGTGTAAACGACGTATGCACACTAGCGGTGTGCGATGACGAAGTTAAAAACGGATTCGAAACAGACGTAGACTGCGGAGGAACAACCTGCAGCGCCTGCACGCAAGGACAAGAATGCATATTACACTCCGACTGTGAAACAGGATATTGCGGATACGACAGCAAAGTTTGCGAAGACGCAAGCCACTGCAGCAACGGACAACTCGATGTCGGAGAAGCAGGAGTGGATTGCGGAAGAGCGTGCCCAACTCTATGCCCGGCAAAGAGCGCCTGTGAAGTCAACGAAGACTGCGCGGACGGACTAAAGTGCGACATACAATTCAACATTTGCACAGATAAACCAGTAGGCGACGAAGACTACGACGGAATATACGACCCATTCGACGCGTGCCTCGGAACACCAGTAGGGGAACAAGTTGATGAAAAAGGATGCGGACTATCACAAACCTTCAGCCTCGGAGACACAATAGACGACAAATGGAGACTAGACCACTTCGGATGCATAGACTGCGCGGAAGCGGCCGAAGGAACAGACTTTGACAAAGACGGACTAACAAACAAACAAGAATACGACCTCCGCACAAACCCTGCCCTGCGAGACACGGACAAAGACAGATGGAACGACGGAAAAGAAGTTGAAGAAGGAACAGACCCGCTCAATCCAAAAAGCCACCCGCCAAGCATAATACTCGGAGCCCTCAAAGTATTAATGATATTGTTCGCCATAGCAGGAGTTGGAATAGGAGCATACTTACTCTACCAACACTTGCCAAAACCAAAAGAAGAAACAAAAGCGCAAAGAAAAGAACAACCAGAATACACAAAAACAGAAGAATTAGACAAACTAAGAACCTTCGCTAAAAAAGAAGACCTCGAGGAAAAAGACTGGATAGACCTTGAAAAACAAATCAAGAAAAAACCAATACCACCCAAAAAATTCGAAGCGGCGCTCGAAAGATTGCGAAAACTCGCCAAAAAAGAAACATCAAAAGACCCAATAGAAAGATTACACGCAATACTTGAGGAAACAGGCAGGCAAGAAAGAAAAGAACTCCTTGAAAAACTTAAGTTATTGCATGAAGGAGCCCTAACTAAAAAAGAAATAGAAGAATTGTTCAGAAAACTCAAAATTACCGCAGAATATTACGAAGAACACAAAAAAGAATTCGAACAAGAACTAAAACGATACGGGCATGGCAAAAAATAAAGCAGAAATGATAGGACAAGTATTCATATTCATACTCGCGGGACTAATTTTCGTACTAATTATTTCCTACGGCTACAAAGCAGTCAGCTATTTTTTGGAACGACAGCAGGAAGTTGTAATGGTAGATATAAAAACAGACCTAGACGTCGCGGTGGAGGGCATTAAAAGAAGCCAAGGAAGCATTCGCAAACTAATTTTGAAACTGCCCGCGGAATATGACGCAATATGCTTCTTTGATTACGAAACCTGCGGAAGCTTAACAGATGCAAATTTACCTGAACCAAACCAAGACACAAAAGTACTATGGGGAATAGACGCCTGCAAAGCAGGAAGCGAAAACGTATTCACAGTGCCAAGGACACCAGGACTCTCCATGACTGAAATAACAGTAGACGGAGGATACGTCTGCGTTCCAAACAACAACGGCGTCACGCTAAAACTTGAAGGCACAGGAAGAAAAGCAAAAATCAGCGCATGGCAATAAACAAAAAAGCGGTGGAAATGCAATTTCACTGGATATTTATATTAATTGCCGGCGCTCTCATTCTGGGATTCTTCTTTTCATTCGCCCTAAAACAACGAGCAGTAGGGCAGGAAAGACTGCAATATACAGTGCTTTCACAAGTTGACGACATCCTCGCGAAAAGCCAACTAAAAGGCGGAACAGCCCAGCACATACCAACACCAAGACAAGGAATAGGATTCAGCTGCACACAAGGATGCGACTGCGCATTCCAAATAGACAACGCCCAAAGACAATTTAATTTGCCGATATTTTCTCCTGAACTAATTAGAGGGCAGGATACTTTCATCTGGAGCATGGAATGGGAACAGCCATACAGAGTTACAAACTTTTTGTTTTTAACAAACCCAGAGCACAAATACTATTTGGTTTACGATCCGCAAAAAAGCAATAGTGTAAAACTGCATTCTGAACTAACCAGAAACATACCTCCCTCAATTGTTCAAAATAATGAGACAATAACACAATTCAATTATCAGAATGTCACAGTAGGAGAATTATCCAATTTGGAAGCGGAAGACTTTGAACACAAATTCATATTCATACAAACAAATCCAACAGTTCCTACGGACTTTAATAGAATCGCGGCACAAGCGATACAAGTTGGTGAAACAACAATAACATTCCTGTCAAAAACAACAAGACAAAACACATTCCAAGAAAACGACATACAAAGGCACATCGGACTGACAAGCATATACGCAGCAATCTTCGCACAAGACGGAGCAATGTATACCTGCGGAATAGAAAACGCGCTAGGAAAACTCGCAACAACATCAAAAGTATTAGCGTACAGGGCGGCTGAAATACAAAAAGAAACACTCTGCACAGAAACAGAAGGCGGATGTCTCTTCGGAGCGCCAATAACAATCTGCCAAAGCCCAAACATTGACATTTGTCAAAACGCGATACCTGGAAGCATAATTGATTTGTTATGCCAACAAAACAGAATGGCAAGTTCATCGCTGGGACAACTTGACGTTAATTCATTAGACCTTTTGAAAAACAGATTAGGCACCGAAAATAGAAAACTCCTCCAACAAAGCTGCCCAGAGGTGTTTTGATGAGGGGCCAAGTAAAGATGTTTGAAACCATCGGAGTTCTTGTCGTGTTTTTTGTACTATTATTCGCAGGAATTTCATTTTATTTCGCATCACAAACAAGCGCGGTAGAAAAAGAAAAAAGAGAAGCACAAGACCAATACGCATACCAAATGACGTTAAGGGCTCTGAACTTACCTGAACTAGACTGCTCATTCCTTGTAACACAACGAGACAACTGCGTGGACGCGTTCAAACTAAACGTCTTTTCAAAATTATTAACAGAACAACAAACACTCGAGCAATATTTCCCAGAATTCGGATACAGCACAATAACAATACAACCAATTTATCCACAGGGAACGCCCCTAATTTTGTACAACAATATACCGAACGAATACAGCCAAAACTTGACAAACAAAAATCCCATACTAATTTACAATCCCCTTCGCGACGCGTACGACTTTGGAATAATGCAGGTGAATGTTTATGCGTAAAGGGCAGATGGAGATTTTTGGATTGGTTATTATTGTCATACTTCTAGCGCTGGGCTTATTGTTTGCCGTGGTCATACTAACAAAACAACAACCAACCATAAGCACCAAAGAAAGCATACAAGCAAGAACATACCTCAGCACATTATCAGGAACAACAGTAACGGAATGCGGAAAGCAAAGCGTCCGCCAACTGCTTGAAAACTGCATGGACTCAAGCTACACTGGCGGACAATACGTCGGCGCTAACAACTGCTTTGACGGAACGAACACGTGCACAAAAGCGAAAAACATAATTTCAACAACACTCTCTCAAACATTCGGAAACTGGGGATACACATACGAATTCAGCATACCGGACAATGACGTGCTAAGAACTTTGAATGCCTCAAACGGGCAATGCACAGGCGAAAGAGAACGGGGCACGTGGAAAATAGTCAAAACAGCAAGAACCGCGACACTGACGCTTGACCTTTGTTAATCGTTAAGGGCGAATGTTGATGAAGAGAAGTCAGCTATTTTTAGAACCGCGGCGTGAAGATGACTTAACAAAACAGGATTTTTTGATTTTTCTAACTCGGATTCAACATCTTTTCTTAAAATTTTAAACTCATCGGACAAACGGCTCAATTCCTTAACATTGAAGTTGTAAAACAACTCATAATATTCTCTCAACAACTTCGCGGAACGCTCAATCAAAACTTGAGAATTTTTGTCAACATCTTTCTTTGACTTCATATGCTCTCCAACATACTTGAATTGGTCAGCGACTTTCTCCAAATTCCACATAATCGCGTACAAAAAAGTGTTCTTGACAGGTTCGTCAAGACCTTTCTTATTGATGATTCTTTGAACAAAGTTGGTTAATTGATTGTTGGTTTTTTCCTGAGCGATAACATTCTCAAGCTCATTGAAACCTTTACTTTTCGCGATTCTCGCCAAATCATCAGCCATTTGAACAGTAACTAGAAAGGCGCGTCTAGTAACGGCGGATAACTGTTCATCAAGCTCTCTAGATACTGCGCGCACAGTCATTGATTTAGAAGTTTTGTTGACTATTGCAAAACCAAGAAACAAATCTTTCAACAATTCCTCAACAATTTTTGAGTGTTCTGGATTTTCAGTTTTCAATTCAAACTCATCGTAACCTTTTTTGTGCAAAGAAGAAAGAATCCAGCGCAAAGAACGCTCGGAAGAACCGTTGACATCAACTTCGCCGCGGTTTAAATCACGAGTTTGGCCAGTGCTGACGATGAGCCTTGGACCGGCTTCCTTAACGTCGACCTCTTCACCTTTTTTAATGCCCCACTCCTTAACCCACTCGGTCGGCAGAGTTACAACATACGTTTTCCCCGCCAACTGAATGACTTTACGCTTCATAATAGACGAAAATCGATATTTTAATATATAAATGTTGTTGCTGAGCAGTAGTAAGATGGGGGAAGAAATTCAAGAATCACAAAAACGCAAGCTCTTTTCATTTACTAAGCATTTTTTTAAGAACGTGTTCAGGGCACAGTACAAATTACAGCCCGATAGGAGCACAATAGGTGATTTATTTTTATCCTCTACTCAACTTAATGATGATTCTGATTTGGAAAGTTTGATTGACAAAACAGTTGTGATAAATTCAGAGAATGAATTAGAAGAGGCCAAAATTGAAACCTCAAAAACACAAAAAACGCCATTTTTGGCCTATTTCTTCACTCCTTTTCCTAATTTAACTAGAAAAATAGGAAATAAATCAAAGAGTCCTTTCTTTCTATATTTATCCGCTTTGGGATATGCGGCTAGAGGAAAATCTGATGAGTGTTTCGAAGTAATAAGGGATGGAATGGAATTTTCGAAGCAATATGGAGATCATTCTTCTATTTTTTTTAAAATAAAATTAGCACCTTTATTGTTGTTTGAAAAACTTTTTTTTAGAAATCCGCTAATGAATTTGTATTTTGAGAGTCAAAAATCGGATGAAAAAAGTTTTATGTCTGAAAAATCAGTTCTTGAATCCTTGTTATTGGATGCAACAAAACAAAATAGTGAAGAAGCGTGGATGAAAGCTTTAGTTATTCTCCAACAAAAAGAAAGCTGGCAAAGAATAGGAGAAACTAGAAATGTTGTAAGAAAAATAGAAGATAATAAGTTTTTCGAGCAAACTTTATTTTTCAAGGAGAGTGCGGATAGAAAGCAACTTGAAAGAGAAAAGGAAACAATACAATTTCTGACAAGTAAATTGAAATTTGCCGAACTACCTCAAATTCTTTATTTATCCGAAAAGCCTTTGAATGAAAGGTACGTTTTGGTAATGAAGTTTTGCTCTGGTGAAACTTTAAATGATTATTTGAATAATCCGTTTCAGTTGTTAAAAAAACGAAATTCATGGCCTGAACGTTTGAATTGCGATGTTGTTGTTGAAAGAGTTTTACTTTCCCTTGCAGAACTACATTCTAAAATTTCCAAAGACCTTCCAAAACTATCAATTGTTGAGAACTTAGAGTCGAAGCTGAAAAATAAAAATCTTGATCTGCCTTTGAAAATAGCTCAAGGAATTCTTGACAACTATTCTCTTGTTGCAGATTTGATTAATTCGGTCGATTATTGGGTTTATAATAAGGATGCGCATCCTGAGAATTGGATTATTTCTGATAAAGTAACTGCCATAGATTTTGAGGCAACTCACCTAGTGCCGTTCACATTTGATTTGGCGAATTTATTAGACTATGAAACCTTTTTTGATGATAAAAAAATAAAGGAATATATCTCACATTACATTACAAAGTCAAAAGAAGTAGGAGTTGAAATAAACTCTGAAAATCTTTGGCCTCGCTATAAAAGTTCGCTAATTCATCGTTTGTTTTGTTTGGTAAGTGCTTGGTCTGATCCAGGCCGACAAAAATATGCTGCCCGAAGAGAAGACGCACTCGATAGGATTATTTTAAACATTTGGCAGTTGAAACGAGAATTTTCTTCAAGCGAGTCTAAAGGAAGTCTAGAAAGGCTAACGGGATATGTTAAAAATTTCAAAGAGTTTTTGAAGAAACCTTATACTTCTTAAGAACAAAAACTAAGCAAACAATTGGAATTCTTACACTCAGCGCTGAAAAACGCGGAGGAGCACCATGAAAAAAACGGACATAACAATTTTATCCTACTTAAGACAAAACGGCAGAATGCCATTAACCGAACTATCAAGGAAAATAGGGCTGCCAATCAGCACACTCCACGAGCGAATAAAAAAACACATCAAAAATGAACTCATAAAACCAATCGCTCTACTGTCATTTGGCCAATTAGGACAAATAGCAAGAGCTCATGTGCTACTTGCCGTGGAACAAGACGATAGAGCGAAACTATTCTCCCACCTAGAACACCACCCCCACGTAAACAGCCTATTTCGCATAAACAACGGCTGGAATCTTCTCGCGGAGTGCATATTTTCAGATATGCACTCCCTTGAAGACTTTATAGATAAACTTGAGAATCAGTTTAAAATAACCAAAAAAGACATACACTACACTCTTGACGAGCTTAAACGCGAGGCTTTTTTGAGAGAAAGTATACCTGTCTCATTCAGCAAGTAACCTTTAAATAGCACTAAAGCCAACTTGTCCTTATTAGAGAGGTGCATATATGAAACGAGCACAAGGATTACCAATCAGCACAATTATCATCGCCGCGCTAGGAATACTAGTATTAGTAGTACTCGCAGCGATATTCTCAGGACAAATAGGCAAGTTTAGCACGGCAGCAAACGCCTGCCCAGGAAGATGCTACAAAGCAGACGTTCCAACAGGCGGAGAAGGATACTACAGCGCGAATACGTGCAATCCAGAATTTGAGCGCAACCTAGGCAGAGGATACATACCACAAAACATGCCAACAGGAGCCGACCCATCCGCATGGAGATGCGACCAATGCTGCATAACAACATAAAAGGACAAGGGCTCCAGATTAACACCATAATTATTATCGCCCTAGGGCTTATTGTTTTGATAATACTAATCGTTATGGTGCAACAAAGAACCAACCTATTTGGAGCGGGGCTCAGAAACGTCAGCGAAGGAACCTGCGCGCCAGAAAACGAAATTAAACCAATAGGAACAGACTGCGATGTCTTGTACGGTAGTTTCAAAGACGTAGGAGCCGGGCAAATCTGTTGCAGAAGGGCATAACTTTTTAATACACGTTTTCTTTCTTATTTATTATGAAAAAAGGTGAAGCGGAAAGCCATTTTATGGAATACGCTATAGTTCTTGTTCTATGCCTTGTGATATTCATTACGGTTTTGTACATTCTTAACACAAAGGTGCTACCGTGAAAAGAACCTCCAAAAAGGGGATGGGGCCGGAAGCGCTGGTGATAATGATATCCTTACTGGCAACCGCGGTGATATTTCTCATAATATTGTATCCACAATGGAGAGGAGCAACTGAAGGGGGCGCGGAAGGGTCAGCGGAGTGCAGTTCAGAATTATTATTGCGCTCTCTTGTAAAAAAGGTATCATTCGGATACGGAGATGTTCCGGTAAATTGTGAAGTTAAAAAAGTAAAAGTTGATGAAAACGCAATAAACAGATTAATGCCTCTTGCGGAACAATCAACTAAACTTTATTTGCAACAAAACTCGCCATTAATTACGGAATATCAAAATGATGCATTAGGGCAAAGAAAATGGGCGCTAAGCAAAATAGTCGCGGACGAACTGGTTTCGTGCAATAAAAAAGGATGGGAAGGACAACTGGATTTGGAACAAACAGGTCTTCTTGATTTTTATCCTCCATCCGGAGCCCTCTGTCTATACTGTTCAAGAATAGAATACACTGAAGATGTAAAAAACATGAACATACAAATGGAATTGTATCCTTGGCTTGAAAACAATATTATTGGGGGAAGAACATATTACGATTATCTTTCTTCCGCGTTGTTTGATGTTGACTTTTGGCAATCAGTAAAAATATACGGACCAAAAGCGACGCTCAGCGCGTTCCTACGAATTCCGAACGTTGACGACACTTTGATAAAATCAATTAGCACCAGAGTTTTCGTCAGCTCACCGTACGTTGACACAAACCAACCAACATCAGTAATGCTCGTAATATTCAAAGACGGAGGCGCGTTCGCAACAGCGCAACCATTAAAAGAATTAATAACAGAAAGACCAGAAACAGGAAAGATCTGCGGAAAAATCATAGGTGAAGTATGAAAGCACAAGAACTGCCGGGATGGGCGTACATTGTAGCGCTAATATTAGGACTATTCGCCCTTATATTTCTGATTTGGCTAGCAGTCAAGTCAGGAAGAACAGGTGCTGAACAACTACTACCATTCGGATGAAAAAGGGATTAACACCAGGAATACTAGTAGGAGTAATCGCGGTAGTCGCGACTTTGGTTATTCTGTTAATTACGGTAATGCCACAATTAATTGAGATATTGTACTCTTCAGGAGAACAATCACAATGCCAATTCAACTTATTGCTCAGCAAAACCGCAGAATCAGTAACGTTTGGATTCGGCAAGGAAATGCCAGTGGAATGCAAAACAACAAGAAAGACAATAACGCAAAATGATTTGGCAAGGTACACTGCTTTAGCATCACAAGCGATATCAAAATACCCGCCAAATTCTGACGCGGCAAAAGAATTCACAGACACACAAGAAGGAAAAGATAAATGGGCTTTGGCGAATATGATTGCCAATGATATGAAAAGCTGCTATGACCGAGGATGGAGAGGACAGCTTGACTTAGGTTCTGTATCTGGGGTTAAAGGCGCTGTCGGAGGAGCGCTAGGAACACTTGGCGAAGACTACTTATGCATATTATGCAACAGATACTCGTTTGACGATTATGTATCAACAATTCCAAGCTTTCCAATCAAACCATGGCTTGAACAAAATGTTGTTCAGGAAAGAACGTTTTATGATTATTTACGAAAAGATGACAAAGACGATTTTGCGAAAACAAACTTGTACAGATCTTACGTAACCACAAAAGACCCACTTACAGTTATGTTCGTAGCAGATACAAATGGGCAAGGCTCAGTTCTTTTAGCACCCTACTCTAAACTAACCAGCAAACTTGGCGAATCAGTTGTCGCAAAAAATTTTCTAGCTACACAAGAAAACATGAATAGTCAATACGGATATGCAGACTATATAGGTTCGTACACGAATACAGACGCCGAGGCAATATTGGGCTCTTTGGCTTTTGGACCAATAGGCGCACCATTTGTTTTATTCACAGTTGGCACAAATTATTTGTGGAGAGTCCCAGTAAAATGCCACACAATAATAGGTGACTAAATGAAAAAAGGAATAAGCACACCAATGCTCGCAATCGCGCTTGGAATAATATTCATAATAATAGTTCTACTGGTGTTTGGAGTTCCACTGAAAGATTATGTAACTAAACAATTTGAAGTTGGACCATTTAAACCAGTAAAACCGGACACGACATACACAACAGGCACTCCTGCTGGTACCGGAAAACTCGAATTGCCTGTAAACGAATTATCAGGAACACCGGATTCTGTTAAATTATCAATAGCTAGAAAACTTGTAAGTTGTTACAGCAGAATGAGAGCGCAAAACAATGAAAAAGGAGCGGAAAACTTTGAATGCGAAAAAATAGAAGTAACCTCATTATCTGATTCAAGCACCGATATTCCAATAAAAGAGGTAGTTAATATCATTAAGGAAAATCCAGAAAATAGCATAGGATACGCTCAATCATACAGAGATTTGGTGATTGCTGGACTTAAATCAGGATGGGAAGATTTGTACGATGAGGACCCAACAGAGAGCGGAACTGTAGATGTCGGAATTACTTATCTCATCTGCGCAGACTTGGACAGCGGACGTGACACGGGAACTTTGGATGATACAGATGATTTGTACATGGCTCGCAACTTACCTTTTGATTGCGAGTAAACTTTAAATAATCAAAAGAAATAACTCAAAACAATGAAAAACAAAAAAGGAGCTGAATTTGCCATAGGAACGGTCGTAATGGTCGTATTAGGACTTGCGGTGCTAATAATTCTAATATTGGTTGTAAGACAACAAGTAACAAAAGGAGCGCAAGGATACACAGGCATAGCAAATCAAACAGACCTAAACCCAACAAAATGCGCCAATTTGATATTGGGCAGAAGTTGCGCGACAGTTGACCAATGTGCAAAAGCTAATGGAAGGGAAGTATTCTCTACACAAGGGAAATGGCAGGACTGCGGCTCAGGGCAGATATGCTGTGAAACGGCATAAACCTTTATAAACAAACTTTCTCTATATTCTTCTATGAAAAAGGGGCAAGCGGCGTTCTCAATGGAGATGCTGGTAAAAGTTGTTTTAGGGGTAATTGTTGGAGTTGTGGTATTCGCCGTTTTCGTAATGCTTGTTAACTCTTTTATCGCGAAAGAAACAACACCAGAAATAGAAGACTTTGAAAGAATAAATTCAGAATTCAAAGCACTACTTGAAGCGCCATACCCTGGAGTTCCAATATCAATCACAGTTCCTGTACAAAGAGACTCAAATTTGAACATGATAGTATACTCTTCTGAAACTTCACCGGCGGAGTGCCGTAAAAATGCTTGCATATGCATTATGCCAGAAGGACAAGACACACCAATTTGTAACGTATACCCAGAAATAAAAAACACCTGCGGTTCAACCTGCGGAACAGTATGCGTAACGCAATCATATCCACTTGTAAGAAGCTCGCCAACATCAGTAACAATAACGCGCAACTGCAATGAAATTACTCTCAGCTAAAAAAGGAAATGTCATAGACTTAATGACTTCTCCACTATTCATTACAATCGTAGCTTTAGGAATAGTCGGGCTAACAATACTCAACGCGGCAACAAAAATAGGCTCGGACACGACATATGAACAAAAATATTACGCCGCTGACGCCGCATTGTTGATAGACAGCATATATTCAGTTCGAAAAGACGCGAATCTTTATTATATTTATTTGACGCCTGAAAACATTGGTTTCAAGATCGAGCCACACACAGTAACCGCATATACAAAAGATGCGCCAGAAGGAAACAAATTCTATTACACACAAGATAACAAATATGTGAATAATTACGGAAATTTCGAGCCGGGAACTTCATTATTATTCTATAGAGTTGAAAATCAAATTGGGATGACGGATAAAATAAGCAACATACCAAAAAATGAGCCAGTCATAATCTGCGAAGAAGAATTACCTATAATTAACGCGAATCTTGTTGACAGAACGCAACTGAAAACAGAACAAACAATACAGCTCACAGGACCGACACCATTAATATTCGCGGAAATCAAAAAAGGACCAGCACAACTAATAATTTACACAAACAACAAAGAATATGCCAACAATCTAGCCTGCCATTTCTCGAAAAAACTAAGAGAAAACAGAATATTATTTGATGGCTATTCAATTGTGCCAATAACGTCAATACTAGCGTTTAACGACGCGACAAAACAAATAACGTCAACAGAAGCGCCCGCAATATACATACAACTACAACAACCAGAACTATTACCAGGACTTGAACTGGTGTTTTACGACGCGATACAAAAAGTAGTAATTCCGGGAGGCAGCACGTGAACAAAAAAGCGTTTGCTGATTGGGATTTGATAGGATGGTTCTTTTACATACCCTTAACATTAGTTGTAATAGTTGCTTTAATTGTCGTACCAACATCAGTTCTAAACTCATCAGTACAACCAACCAATCTTGACGCTACAATAATGCAACAAAGAATATTGAATAGTTTAACGCCAACATCACCAACTCTAGGATATCAAGAAGGACAACCCTACTTCGATCCAAAACAAGCGATAGCTTACTCGACACCACAGAAGAAAGACTTTGGAGTAAAAATAGAAGCAGGAGAAACATTGTACATCAATAAACAATACTATGAAGACGCGAGACCATTAGCAGGAGTCGGTTACAAAAATTATCAAGGTCTCTTTTACGTCTCAGGAACAAGCTATCCAACAATATACGTTGACCAAATATACGCGCCACGATATGACCAATAAAAAAGCAGAAGTAGACGCAATATCATTAATTTTTTCATCATTAGCGATAGCATTGTTAATAATGATATTTTATATCTGGTTGGGAATATCAGGAACGGCCAAACAACAAAGCAGCATAGACGGCGAAATTGCATTCCAATCAATGGAAACATACCTGAGCGAACAAATATCCCAAAACCCCTCAATCTTTGAAGGAGAACCACAATCAATACAACAAAAACTAACAGACGTTCTAAAACAAAAATACGATGTTGTTGAAGTAACAAACTGCAATAAAAAAGAAGGAAAACCACCAATAGTTGACTGCACATTCAAAGTAAAAGCCAAAACGGACTCAGAAAACTGCAACAAAAACTTCAACACATACTTTTACACAGCCCAATCAACATATAACGAAGGAAGATACATACCATTACCTCCACAAAAAATATACTTATTCTCAGAGGTGTGCGTTTGAACAAAAAAGGAATTGATTACGCCGCGCTTCTATTGCTTGTTGTAATAATAGGACTAGTCATAATATTCATCCAAGTACAAACAAAATTCAACCAAGTCTCAACACTGGGAGAACACCAGACAAAAATATTAAACACAAACAACGAAATGAAGTTCTTTGAATCATATTTGAAAACAGCCAGCAAAGAAGCGTTTGACAGCGCTTTGCTTGACGTATTAAACGCGAAAATAACAAGCTCACAAACAGAAGAACCCAACCCACAAGAATGCACAGCGCCCCGACTGCCTGAAACATTCGAACCAGAGCTAACAAACAGATTCAACTATTACCTAAAACCATACCTCTCATACCTTGGACAAGATGAAGGATTCGAGCCAATAGAAACAGACTTTTTACTGGGAGTTGATGGAACAGACATACTAGTCAGCTCGAAAAAACAAATAACGATAAACTTCGTTGACGATGTTGGACAATTCAGTTACAGACCTGTAGTTGAAATTGACAGAGCAAACAAACTACGCGAATATGAAAGCTGGGCAGACACAATAGGAACAATAACGAAAATCTGCGACAAAAATCAAAACCCCGCAGAATGCAGCAAAGTTTTCACCGACATTTATGGATGGGCAATAAACGAAACAGCAACCCCCAACTTCTACAACCTTATAATACCGATATCGACACAAGAATTCTTTGGAACAACATTCCACCAAAGAATATGTTTCACAATAAAAATGGAAAAAACAAGCCAAACAAGCCCTACTCTATAACCTAAATCTTAATAAACCACTTGTGAATGAAATTTATTTGCAAACGGGGGATACAATGATACGAATGCCACTGCCTGACATGATTGCCCGCATAACAAAGCAGTCAGGACTCTCGGAAGCGGAACTTCTCAAAAAAATAGAAGAAAAATGCGCATCACTATCAGGACTAATCAGCAAAGAAGGAGCCGCGCACATAATCGCCAACGAATTAGGTGTAAAACTCGTTGAAAACAGCGGAAAAATCAGAGACCTTCTGCCAGGAATGCGAAACGCAGAAGCCCTAGGCAGAGTAACACAAATATACGAACTACGCGAATTCAAAAGAGCCGACGGAACAGGCGGCAAAGTAGGCAACTTTTTAGTGGGAGATGACACGGGAGTCATACGCATTGTAGCCTGGGGAAACCAAGCGGACATACTCAAGAACTTAACGCAAGGAATGAGCATTAAAATAACAAACGCAATGGTAAGAGAAAACCAACGCGGATACAAAGAATTACACTTAAACGAACAAAGCAAAATCACATTAAACGCTGAAGGCGCGCCAGAAATACCTGCCAAAATAGGAGCTACACGCAAAAATCTCAAAGACTTACAGGAAAGCGACGAATCAGTAGAAGTAATGGGAACAATCGTACAAGTATTCGACCCAAAATTCTTCGAAGTATGCCCTCAATGCAGCGGCAGACTAAAAGATGTTGAAGGACACTGGACCTGCGAAGAACACGGAGCGGTAAACCAAGACTACAGTTATTTGGTAAATGTATTTTTGGACGACGGAACAGACAGCATGAGAATCGTATTGTTCAGAAATCAAGCGGAAAGACTGCTTTCAAAAACAAAAGAGCAAATGATAGCGTACAAACAAGAACCACACACATTCGAACACATGAAAACCGAATTATTGGGAGAACAATACAAGTTCATCGGCAGAGCAAAGAAAAACACATTCTTCAACAGAATAGAATTCGTCGCAAATATGGTAGAAAAAGCCAAAGCTGAAGAAGAAGTTGCGAAAGTACAACCATAGATATTTATTCTAAACAAAATCTAATTTTCTAAAATGATGGGCCGCACACATATGCAATTCGGACTTCTCGCTGGACTAGTTGGATTCTCAATAGCGCACCAACCGTGGTACACTTTTATCCCGCTGGCGGTCTTGGGCAGTCTCTTGCCGGACGTAGACCACGAAAACAGCAAAATAAACAGAATGATGCCATTAACCCGCTGGATACCCACACTATTCAAGCACAGAGGGTTCTTTCACAGCATATTTCCAGCAATCGGAATTTGGGCACTGTTTCACTTCACAGGATACGACATAATAGGAATACCTCTTGCCGCTGGATATTTGGCTCACCTACTTAGCGATTGTTTGACCAGAATGGGATGCAACCTCCTTTACCCAATCACGACATTACGAATAAGAGGACCAATAATGACAAATGGAGCAATGGAATACGCAGTATTCTTCATAATGATAGCTTTGAACTTATTTTTTGTCGTAAAAAATTTCGTCTAACGAGACGCTCCATCAGAAGTTTCTATCGCCCTGCCAAAATGAGAATACTTTTGCTGCTCCTCACCAAACTGGCCAGGAGGAGTTTGTTTCGGCAAATCTCTTAAGTCAACAACGGGAGGTGGAGAAATTATCTCGCTTTTCGCGACTTCGTCTTTGGGCATTTCAAAAGCTCTGCCTTGAGATTTGCAAGCTATAACAACCAACAACAAAATAAAAACGAAAAATATTCTTCTCATTTTTTCGCAAATTTATTGTAAATCCACGCGAACAACCAACAGCCAATAAAGCCGTCGATAAAACCATAAACCGCCCCGGTCAAAATACCAAGACCTGAAACGGAATAACCCGGGTAGATACTTGAAATCAAACTAAGGACGGAACCCGCGTAACCAGTAAACAAAGAAATCGCGGTTGAAATAGCTAAACCAAGACCCCAAACAATACCTCCCGCAAGACCGAACGCTTTTTGATTCAACATAACATCACCTCTAGGTCAAAGAATGAAAATAAGATTAAAAACCTTTTTACTTTTTTCTTACATTAAGGCTAACAGATTGAAACTCAACACGGGCTTCCAAACTATTGGATAATACTTCAACTAAATCTTTACCCTTTCTTTCAGCATCCGAACGGTTGTTCGCATGATAAGTTCGGTTTTCTGTCGTCGTTTTGTTATCTTTGTACACTGTGTAGCTGGCTTTGTATTCTGGCATAGAAACGCAACAAACTAACAACTGCTTTTTATAACTTTCTCAACAAATTCAAAGCGGGGAATTTTTTTACCGCCAATCTCAAATGTCTCAAGAAACATCGATTTAGGACGAACCCACAATTGACCTTCAGGAAAATCGCCCTTGTATAATGCTTTGTAAACAACCAAATCTTCAAGTGTTTCGCTATGCTTGGCCACTCCAACAACTTCGTATAATTTGCCCTTGTAATGGCGATATTTTCCTATTTTCAAATCCATGAAAGAATTTCAGAATTTGAACTATAAAATACTTTCTTCGACGATAAAACACCACTGGACACTAGACAGCATTCGTCCTGAGATATATAAACAAATCAAGACAATAACAAAATCAGAGCACCTCGCCCAGGGCTTGGGGGAAACCCCTTCCTTGGGATGAAACAAAAAGCGAATCCGAAAGGAACCCAAAAAGGGTAGCAAGAGGTAAAAAACATGGAAAACCAAAAAAACATACCGGAAAAGAAATTCAGCACTGGAGCAATCAGTGCCACGATATGGAAGAACGCCCACCAGACAAAGGACGGCAAGGCGTTTGAAGTAAAAACTGTCAGCTTACAGCGCCGCTACACAGACAAAAGCGGGCAATGGCAGACTAGCAGCACTCTAAGACTCGCTGACTTGCCAAAAGCAGCACTTGTTCTTGAAGAGGCGTACAAGTACCTCGTCTTATCAGGACATTCCGATGATTCGGTTTCAGCCGACTAAGAGGTGAGACCACTACCGAAAACCCCGGCAGTACCCCGCTGCCGAATTTTTTTTTTATTTTTTTGAAAAAAATTCAATAAAAACCGAAGGTGATACAACATGGCAAACAAAAAGTATATAGACAACGAAGAAAACACACTAGTTATTGATACTCCAGAAGGAACGGTTGAAATCATGAAAAAACCAACAGAAATGGATGAAGAAAAGCCAAAAAAGAAAATCTCAAGCGTAGAAGACCTTCCAGGAGTAGGACCCGCAAGCATAGAAAAACTATCAGCAGCAGGATTCAACGACTTGCTATCAATTGCAGTAGCTACGCCTGGAGAAATAGTTGGCGCAACTGAATTATCAGAAGCGACAGCCAAAAAAATAATCGCAATCGCACGCGCAAACTTGGAGATGGAATTCACCACAGGCGAAGAATTACTTAAAAAGCGCGAACAAATGATGAAAATCACAGTAGGCAGTAAAGAGTTTGACACTCTAATGATGGGCGGGTTTGAAACAGGCGCAATAACTGAAGCGTACGGACAATACGGCTCAGGAAAATCACAAATTGCGCACACACTTGCGGTAAGAGTACAGCTTCCAAAAGAAAAAGGAGGAGCTGAAGGCGCAGCTGTCTATATAGATACAGAAGGAACATTCAGACCGGAACGAATTAAACAAATCGCTGAAGGATGTGGATTAGACCCACAAACAGCGCTAAAAAACATCAAAGTCGCAAGAGCATTCAATTCAGACCACCAAATGCTTCTCGCCGAAAAAGTTGAAGACTTGATTAAGCAAGGAATTAATGTAAAGTTGGTTGTTGTTGACTCCTTAACCGCCCACTTTAGAGCGGAATTCATTGGAAGAGGAACACTCGCAGACAGACAACAAAGAATCAACAAACACATGCACGCGTTGATGAAACTCGCAGAGAAACACAACCTGGCAGTTTATGTTACCAATCAAGTAATGTCAAAACCAGATCAGTTCTTCGGCGACCCAACCGAGGCAATCGGAGGCCACGTCGTTGCGCACAACAGCACATACAGATTATACCTTCGCCGAGGCAAAAAAGGAACAAGAGTCGCGAAAATGGTTGACTCGCCAAGCATGCCAGAAGGAGAAGCAATCTTCCAAGTAACAGAACAAGGCGTCAAAGACGCTTAATTTTTTCTTTTAATTTAGAGGTATCAAGATGTGGAAGCGAGTAGAGCACGCGAGAATAACAAATGACAAAAATCTTGCGCAATGCGGTTGCTGTCGTGAAAAAAGACAAACAAATGTAAAGACAACTCTCAAAAAGTGGATTTACGAAAATCAATTAGATTCTTCATAACATTTATATACCCACAAAAACGCGACGAACTTATGGGGGTAACCCCATAAAAATACAGAACATAGGTGAAAAAAAACATGTACGGAAATAGACCAAGAAATAACTTCTCCCGCGGCGGAGGAAACGGCGGCGGCTTCGGCGGCCCAACACCACCAGTAAAGGTTGGAGAAGAACTAGACGTGACCATAGAGGCAGTCGGCGAAAAAGGCGACGGCATCGCGAAGAAAAACGGATTCGTTATCTTCGTACCCGGCGTAAAAGCAGGACAGCAAGTCAAAATCAAAGTCACGCGCGTATTGCGCAAAGTTGGCTTTGGCGAAGTAGTCGGCGGAGCAGGCGCAGCGTCAGCAGACGAGGGCAGCGACTCTGGCGACGAGCAAGTTGAAGAATCTTCTTCAGAAGAATTTGGAGACGAATCATCCGAAGAAGCTTCAGACGAAGGCTCAGAAGACTTCGGCGAAGACCAGCAGTAAATTTTTATTCTTCTTTTATTTTTTATTTCTATATGAGGCTTTTTATCGCGGTTCCACTATCGGATGAAATCAATAAACACATAGAAGAATTGCAGCAACACTTACCCAAAACACAGGCAAAATTAACAATATCAAAACATCCACATTTAACTCTGAAATTCCTGGGCGAAGTAATGCCTGAAGACTTGGAAAAAACAAAACAAGCTCTATCACTTGTTGAATTTGAACAATTCCAGGCAAAACTAAAGGGAATAGGAACGTTCACAGACAAAGTAGTTTGGCTGGGAGTTGAGCCTCACGCGCCGTTTGAAAAATTGCAGCAGAAAATAGAAAAAATGCTTTCAAAATTATATCCAAAAGAAGAAAGATTCCATCCGCACATCACTCTCGCGCGAATAAAGGAAATAAATGAAAAACAAGGATTTCTTGATTTATTGAAGAAAATACCGGTAAAACCTTACACGTTCATAGTTGACAAAATAATTCTTTATCAAAGCACACTCGGCCCGGAAGGAAGCACTTATAATGAACTGGCGGAGTTTCACTCAAAATGATAGAAGAAACAATTCGCGCGTACAAAAAAGAACATCAAAATTTCATAAAAAAATATGAAAAAAATATGGTTGAGAGTGATCAGGAAGATTTTTTGAGAATTCTTGATACTTTACAGGGAAAAAGGATACTTGATGCCGGCTGCGGAACTGGAACAAACGCCCAGTATTTTTCACAAAGAGGTTATGAAGTAGTTGGAATTGATTTAGTTGACGAGTTTTTACAATACGCCAAAAAAAGATGCAGCGCTCAATTCATTAAAATGGACCTGCGTCGAATAATTTTTGGTCCTGAAAGCTTTGACGGAATATGGGCGTGCGCATCACTTTTACACATACCAAAGCACGAGTTAAATTCTGTTTTGGCCAGTTTTAGAAAAATACTAAAAAATAAAGGAATAATGTACACATCAGTAAAAATAGGAACAGGAGACGAAATTGAAAACGGAAGATACTTCTCCTATCATACGTTAGATGGAATTGAAAGCTTTCTACAAGACGCAGGATTTGAATCGCTTATAAAATACACAGAAGAAAAAACGACGGGAAACTGGGCCACTATTTACTCACAAAAAACACAACCTTTATAAAGCGCCTTCAAGGGTTTATTCTCTAAAGCCAAACGTTCAGCCTGGCTAAGGGTTGAACAAACACGGTGTGAGGCGATAGAAATCACCGGGAGACAAACAAATGAGCGAAGAAGCATTTTTAGTACCACAAGACGTATACCTAAAATCAGGAATACACATAGGAACAAAATTCCGAACGAAACACATGGACTCGTTCATCTACAAAACAAGACCGGACGGACTATCTGTTTTGAATTTACAAAAAATAGATGAGAGAATCGGAAACGCGGCGAACATGCTGTCACAATACGCGCCAGAAGATATACTGGTTGTTTCAAGAAGAGAAAACGGCTGGAAAGCAGTAAAGGCGTTTGGAAAACACACAGGAGTAAAATTCTTTGCAGGAAGATACTCGCCAGGAATCCTTACGAATCCAAAATTAAATGATTACATTGAAGTCAAGCTCATTTTGGTAACAGACGCCTGGCCGGACAAGAACGCGGTCAAAGACGCAGCGCAAATTGGAATACCGGTAATCGCTCTATGCGACACAAACAACCAAAGCAACGACCTTGACTTGATTGTTCCATGCAACAACAAAGGAAAGAAGTCATTGGGACTTGTGTTCTATATCCTCGCGCGCGAATACTTGAAAAAACGCGGAAAAATAACAGGCGATGAACCGCCATTCTCCTTGGACGAATTCACCGAGGAATAAATTTTTAATTTTTAACTTTATTTTTTAATCAATTTTAACTTCTTCGACACCATCCTGAACAATTTTGAAAACAACTTCCTTACCAGAACCAACACTTCGATGCTTGTGCAAAACAATTCGCCTCTTGCCGTGCAAAAGAGGCTCAATCTCAAGAAGGCATTTGCTTGTGTAAAGCATAACGTCACCACCAACAATCTTCACTTTTTTGTTTTCAAACGCGGAATAAACCTGCGAGGTCAGAAGAACAGGAATTTTGTGCTTTCTCGCGAGCTCATTGAGCGCGAGAAGTTGAGCGTTCAAATCATGGATGCCTTTGTCATCCTCACCATAACTTCTCTGCATTCTGTAAAGCATGTTAAGAGTATCAACAACAATCAAACCAACTTTGTCATTAATTGATTCTTTTAACTTCAGAATGAAATCTTTTTGCTCATCAAAAGTCACAGGGCGAAGAAACAAAATGTTTTCCAAAACTTCTTTAGGGTCCTTCGCGATTTGAGAAAGACGCTCAACGCTAAAACCCCCCTCCGTGTCGATATAGATAACCTTCTTTTTACGTTTGATTGTCTCAACCGCAGCAAGAAGAGCAAGATTAGTCTTTCCAGCACCCGCAGGACCGTAAATAGTCGTAATAGCGTCTATCTCAAAACCACCACCAAGCAATTTGTCTACAAAATCAACCCCTGTTGAAACCCTCTCGCTCACAAGCTTCCTCACTCCGAAAACCTTTATAAAGCCTCCTCTTCCCAAACCCCTTATGGAAAAACGGTGGCTTTGGCTCTTTTGCATATTTTTTTTAGTCATAGCGGCACGACTTTTTTTCGCGTTTCAAACGCCATACTTAACATCTGACACCGCATACCTTCATACAAGAATCATTGAAAACCTTCTTTCAGGAAACTTGATTTTCGATGACTCTCTAGGATATGGCGGAAGAGCATTCATACACAGCCCTTTATTTGACCTGATAATCGCGGCATTCACGTTTATTATGCCTATCGGACTCGCAACCAAAATAATTCCAGCAGTATTCGCAAGTTTTCTGGTTTTTCCAACGTACCTTCTGGCGTATTCATTAACAAAAAACAAAACAATGAGCATAGTAAGCGCGACACTCGCAAGCATAACCCCTTTCTTTTTCGCGCAAACAACAAATCACTTGTCAGCGCTGTCTCTGTCAATCCCGCTTCTATACTTTCTGCTGTATCTTTGGACACAGGCACCAAAACATTTAAACTGGTTCTTGGGCATAACGACATTTTTCATATTCCTAACTCCTTTGTCCTTGATCTTTGTCGCAACACTCGCGGTATATTTCGCGCTTTGCGCGATAGACAGACTAAATCTCAGACTAGCAGATTATGAATTAGGGCTGTTTACAATCGCCTTAACTCTTTGGGCGCACTTCCTGTTTTACAAAGAAGCGCTTTTAGTTCATGGACTTGGAATAATCTGGCAAAACATACCATCAGAACTTCTTGGACAATACTACGCGGAAACTAACATAATCGCGATAATATTTTCCCTGGGAATACTGATAGTTCCTTTAGGCATATATTCCATTTACAAATACGCCATCAAAACGCCAAAAAAAGAGGACACTCTACTGTTTAGCCTAACAATCGTGTCGTTCATATGCCTCTGGCTTAAGTTATTACCACTAAACACCGCGCTCACATTGTTGGGAATAACCTTCGCGATACTATTATCACATTCCCTGACAACCATAAATGAATTTTTCAAATCAACAAAAATAAAAAAACACTCGACACTTGCAATGTTCGGACTAATCTTCTTTTTAGCGATGACAACCGCATTTCCAGCATACACGCTCTCAAAAGAAGAACTCGCGACTACAATAACAGACAACGATTATTTGGCTCTGTCCGCTCTGAAACATCTATCTCCAATAGACTCGAAAATAATCGCGCCACCCGCCTTTGGACATTATATAACAGGAATTGCAAACAGATCAAACATAATTGACACTCAATTTTTACTGCAAAAAAACATAAATGAAAGATATGACGACGTCATCAAGCTTTATACAACCACATCGGAAATAGAAGCGCTCACCATATTTGAAAAATACAACGCGACGCACCTTTTTGTTCCATCCTATCTTCCGAACATCAAGTTTACAAGCAAATGCTTCATGAGAACGGACTATCTAAACGTTCACATATATCAAAAGGACAAAGAATGCAAAATAGAGGTAGTGGCATGAAAAAATACGCGTTCGTAATTATATTGGCGCTTATAATGCTGGCATTACCCTACCACTTGCGCTATTTCTCAGGGAATCACACTTTTGCCGGAGATGAAACATATTATCACTCAAAAATAGCGCAGACGATATCGGAACAAGGAATAATATCCGAGATAAATTTTGCGAACATTTTAACCTCTTACACAATCCAGCCGTATCATTTACTTTTGGCAGGAATGCATAAAATAACCGGTGATACTGCGTTCGCCATAACTCCAATAATATTCGCATTGCTTTCTTTGCTATTATTTTACCTTCTTTTAAAGAAATTAAAAATAGATGAGCAGACTCAGCTTTGGACACTCCTGGTTTTTGTTCTGTCTCCAGCGTTTATTTCATTAGGATTCTACAATACGCCATACTCATTCGAACTTTCAATGGTTCTTCTTGGACTGCTAATTTTACACTCAACAAAACCATTTTATTCAGCAATACCGTTTTTGTTAGCAAGCGCGGATTCATTGTCAGGGGCAATCGCGTCACTATTCTGCATAGCATATTACATTTTGACCGACAAAAAGAAAAACCTTAAAACATTAATTTTGGGTTTAATACCAGTCGCCTGCGTTGTTTTCTTGAACTACAATTTGCCGTTCAGGCTGCTCACAACACCGATAAATTATTTTTCCGACTTGGGAGGAATTCACGGAATAGGAGCATTCACGATAATTTTAATGACCATATCCGCAGTTCTGTTATGGCCAAAAAAAGAATATGTTTCATTTTTCTCAATTTCTTCGTTCATAGCACTGGCGATAATTTATCCCGCTCTTTTGCCATTTTTACTTCCCATCTCCGGCATTTTAGCAGGATACGCACTATCATATTTGTTCAGGAGAAAATGGGAATTAAAATCTTTAAGAACGCTCACGTTATTCGTAATATTTTTAGGACTTTTATTTTCGGCGATATCCTATAGCACAACTCACGCGAGAGACAACCCATCCAACGAAATGATAAAAACATTATCTTTGACCGAATCAGGAGTGATTTTAACAGCCAAAGAATACGCGAATTTCGCCAGCTACCATCACAAGACACTTCTTCATCCTCTTATTGACAAAGAAAAAATATTGGAACAACAAAATGACGCGAACGCGATTTTTTTCAGCAACGATTTAGAAAAAACCAAACAATTGCTCAAAAAACACCAAGTAGATTACGTCCTAATAACTCCTGAAATGAAAAAAGGTCTCGTTTGGGAAGAAGAAAATTTCGGCCTTGTATTTCTCGTCAATAACAACGAAACATTTAAAAGAATTCCAACCGACAATCAAATAGAGCTATATGAGGTAAAATGAAATCAACATTCATAACAACTCTATTTTTGGTGATTATCGTATTCATAATCGGAGTAATAGTTGGCAACACGTGGAACACAAACGAATCAACAGAAATAACCAGAATACTGGAGCAAAGCGAGCTTGACGCAGAAAGCTTCCTTGTCGAAGAACAATTATTTGACACATTCAAAACAAACTGCCCGCTAACAGAAAGCAGACTTGCGGGGCAAAGCTCAGAACTCGCGAATTTAGGCCAGCTATTATCATCAATTGACGCCGAACAAAGCCTCGGACCTGAGAACTATCATTACTTGAAACTAAAATATCACCTTATGCAGTTAAGAACATACATACTTTACAAAAAACTCCACGACGACTGCGGAAAAACAACAAACGTTATACTATATTATTTCACAAGATTAGACCCCCAAAGCCACGACCAGGGAATAATACTTGACGAACTCGTGTCCGAACAAGACGTTGTAGTATTCGCGGTAGAACAAGGATACTCTCCCTCGCTTAGCTTTCTAGAGCAATATTATAACATCACGACCTCTCCATCACTTGTGATAAATTATGAGAAAGTACTGAATGGGCTATCAACTAAAGAAGAAATATTGAGTGCCGTAAATGAATAAAAAACACGCAATTATCTGGAAAAGTCTTCTAATAACAATACTAATATTTTCTTCAGGAGTAATATTGAACCACTTCTTTGATTTTTACAGAATAAATGAAATAAATTCGGTAATGAGGGACCATGAACTCGACTCTGACGCGTATAGAGTTGAAAGACTCTTTAGTGAAGTATTTGACGAAGAAGCCTGCGACATAATGACTGCAAGATTCTTTGGGCTTAAAGAAGAAATAAAAAAAGTCGGGGCGGACCTGGGAACTTATTCCCGTTTCAGCATATTTAGAAAAACAGACTATGATTTATTAAAACGAGAATACATACTCCTGCAACTCAAATTTTACGCACTTCTAAAACAATTAAACACGGACTGCGGACAACCATACCTCCCAGTGCTATTTTTTTACACAATAGACGAAGACGAAAGCGAAAGACAGGGATTCATACTGGAAGACCTCGCGAACAGCTACAAAAACCAAGTAGTAATATTGGCCATAGACAAAGATTACAAAGACGAGCCTCTAGTGCCGTTACTTGTAGAACATTACGGAATAACCAGAACTCCGGCTGTCGTGATAAACGAAGAAGTGACATTTGGATTGCACTATGTTGGACAAATAAACAGCACAGTTCAGCAATTTTTGAGACGCCCCGATCCATACGCGTACGAGATTGATTTTTCATTTACTCCTCTGGCGACAGGGGTGAATATGACACTTTTGGCTTCTGATATGGAAAAAATAGCGAACAATCAAAGCGAAGATAATTGGGCAAGGGGAGACGCGACAATAATACTCGGAAGACTCACAAAAAACAATCAAAAAACCTGCGAATCCCTGCAATATTTTGACAAAATAAACAGCACAAACACTGAGGAAATGGCTCTCGTCTACGAAACATCTGCAGCCCTAGGATGCGGAAGAAACAGAAACGCATTCCTAAATGAAGCGGCAAAACAGTGGAAAAAAGCGGGAAACAATTACCGCGCGCGATTACTTGAAACAATCGCGCAAGGAAAAAAACCAATATTGAATTTTGACGAAAGCGCGGTAACAGCTAATGAAACAGTAATATCAGGATACTACACTCCAATAAAATCGATTTTGTCAAAAGGAAATTTCACAAGCGTAACAATAGGGGCTACATCAATTAACCTAGACAATAACAGCAGATTAATAACACAGGATGACAGAGTATTCAGAGACTGGCTTGGCGGACAAATCGCAAATCCTTACGGACCAAAAATACTCACAACATTCTCAGAAAAAAGAACATACAACGAAACTGAATTAAGAACAGACATAGGATGGCACGAAGGCGGAAGAACAAAAGAACTACTTTACTTGAACTTGACTCATATTCCTGCAGTAGGGACATTAGTCGCCAAAAAGAATGGCAGATGGTTCGCAAGCGATGAAAACGGAATATTCAGATTTGAAGTTCCACTGGACAAAGTTTATTATCCAACAACAAGATTCTTGCGACCAGACGTCGCGGTAATAATAGACTCCCACGGCGTAAATATGCTCGTAGAACAAGCAATAAGGCATAACGCGACACATATTCTATCAGATATAGACCATCCAGGAAAAGCGTATGCCGCCAAATACCTAAGCGACAGAAAAATCAGCGTAATAGCGTACCCAGACAAATACTTATTTTTATTGATGGGGCACAATACATCAATAGTTGGAAGCGCGCCAACAACATTTTTTGAAAATCACGCAACAATAGGCAACAGGCCAATAAACATAACAACAAAAGACAAACTGGTCGTCGCGAACAGCACTGACAACGCGTACGCACTGTGGTATTACCAAACACCAGCAAGCTATTTCTCAACAATAACTCAAGCGATTCCATTAGATGCAACGTATGTCACACTTGATGCTTTTGGAACACAGGACGAAATAATCAACACAGCAAAAAGACATAACGCAAACATAATCGCTACAAGAGTATTCAGCAAAGACGACTACGAAAAATTAGGCGCCTGGCTATCAGAGGACGCCAACAGGAAGGCAATATTATTCCACACCGCAAGCTATCCATATGGACAGCTGCTCTTTAGAGAATTCGTCAATCAAACAAGCTTTGACGACCCTAACCCGATATTCCAATGAAAAAACAAACATTTAGTACGGCGTTTTTGATTGTATTGTTTCTAGCTTTGGTTTTACGCCTAATGTTCGCGTTTGGATTCCACGAAATATGGTGGGACTCAGGCGTATATATTGGAATGGGAAAAACAATATTCTCAGGCGGAGAAAGCGGTCTATACGAACACATAAGGCCCCCGCTTGTTCCAATAGTTTTAGGAAGCTTTTGGTCACTAGGACTTAATCCTGCATTATTTGGAAGATTATTTGAAATCGCATTAATGCTTGGAATAGTAGCACTGACTTATTTACTCGCAAAAGAATGGTTCAACGAAAAAGCGGCGCTGCTATCTGCACTTATTATTTCCGTCAGCCCAATATTTTTCTATCTGAGCTTTCATCAATACACCGAAATACCAAGCGCGTTTTTTGCATTACTTGCCCTGTTTTTACTTGTCAAAAAACAATACATCTGGTCAGGAATCAGCATAGGACTCTGCTTCCTCTCAAAATTTCCAGCAGGAATAATGCTCGCAGTCATAGGGCTGTTCTTGATTTTGCACAAACAATGGAAAGAAGGACTGCTTGTTGGAATAGGCTTTTCACTGCCAGTTATTCCATATTTTATTACAAATTGGGTTTATTTTGGAAGCCCAATAGGGCCATTGCTCGCGGCGCAGGACGCAATTAATCGCGCTTTAGGGTGTAACGTGATAAGAGCGCAACCGTGGTGGCAATACTTCAACTGGTTAATATTCTCCGAAACAAAATTGCACTTGTTTTCTCTCGTTGGAGGATTTGTTCTGTTTAAAAACTGGAACAAAAAATGGACGCTTTTCACATTGTGTTTACTTCTCCCATTTCTTTACTTTTTACCATTGTCGTGCAGAGATTATCGGTATTTGACACTGTTTTTGCCATTCTTCGCAATGCTAACATCGCTCGGTGTTGTTTATTTATTCGAAAAAATAACCAAAAAACAAAAATGGTTTTACGTTTTGCTCTTAGTAATTTTCGTTTGGATGGCGCACACAACCTGGCTATTCTATAACGCAAACGAAAGAGCATCATACAATCTCGCGGAAGAACAATACTTCAATTATGATTTTGCTACGGACAAAGAAATCTGGATATCAAACCCAATACATGCGGCATACACTGATTTGAAACTACACAAGCTGTACTACCCAATTTACGACGAAGGGTTAGCTGGCGACTTTTATGATTATTTGCAACAAAATTCAGACAAAATCGGCGCTGTAGCATTGGATAACTGCGGAGGCGGAATAATCTGCCCGCCATACGATTTAGTTTGCGAACAAAGAACGGAACAAACTATAAGGTATTTGGATTCAACAATGAACAGAAGTCTTGACTTGGAATATGGAAGATGCTGGTACAAAATCTGGATTATTTCTTCTTAATCAACAAATCACCAATAGTCAAAGGACCGCTGGCTTTTTTCTCAAGAACTGCAGTTTCAGGAGTCTCTTTCACAACAAGTTTAACTTTTAGAAGTTTTTCCAATTTTTTTGCGGTGTCAATGCTTGGAGCCATGGAGCCAGATTCCCACTTTTGAACGGCACTTTCCTTCTCGTTCAGCTTAAGAGCGAAATCCTTTTGAGTAACACCCTGCCTTTCTCTAGCTTCACGGATGATTTTAGCGAAATCTTCAACCAACTCCTCAACAAGCTCTGGAGTTTTTTGCGCAGTTTGCTTCTTTTGAACAACAACAGGCCGTCCAATAACCCTTCCAAACTTGCCACAGCCCTCACAGACCTTAAGCTCAGTACCCTCAACCATCGCGGTATACAAAGGACCAGCCTTCCCGCACATCTCGCAAACTGTCATATGACTTCTTCTTTTTCCCACCTATAAAAACATTGCTCATCAAACCATTACTTTAAGACGACAAAAACAATATTGAAACTACTAGGGAATAGTTGCTTTTGTTTATAAAGATACTTGCCTGAAAACATCCTATGGATGTAGCAATTGAAGAACGCATCCGCACCGGAGTAGAGAAAGGGCTCTCCAAAAAGGAAATCAAGACACTTTTGCTTAGCGCCGGCTGGCCAGAAAACACAGTTAATTCTTACATAGAAAAAACATACAAAAACCTTGACTCCGGCGTTGTACTAACCGCGCACAGCATCACAAAATTATTTGGAACAAAATTAGTCCTACAAAATGTGGATTTGGATATACGTGCAGGAGAAATATTCGGACTAATAGGGAGCTCGGGCGCAGGAAAAACAACACTACTAAACGTGCTGGTGGGATTTCTACGACCGGAACTGGGAGATGTGTATCTCGCCAAATCCGGAGGAGCAAGCATAAGCCTACAAAACAACCCAGAAGAAATCAAAAAACACATTGGATTCAGCACACAAACACCAAGCTTCTACCCAAAATTAACAGTCTTGGAAAACCTAGAACACTTCGGAACACTATTAGGACTTGAAGAAAACGACTTGCGACGAAGAACGAACGCACTGCTAGACTTAGTAGGATTAACTGACGCCAAACACGTCCAAGGAGGGCAACTATCAGGCGGAATGCAAAAAAGACTAGACATCGCCTGCGCCTTACTATCAGACCCGGAAATATTGATTCTGGACGAACCAACAGCGGACTTAGACCCAATAATGAGAAAACACCTCTGGGGACTGATCAAACAAATCAACGCGAAAGGAACCACCATAATTCTCGCATCACACTTCCTCGCCGAAATAGAATTGCTATGTGACAGGATAGCAATACTCCACAACAAAAAAATCGCGGAATTAGGAACAGCCGAAGAATTACGAAACGCGTACAGCAAAAACTTCGACATAACACTAACACTGCAGTCAGAAAATTACGAGCCGCTAAATAAGGAGCTGAAGAAAAGAAAAACAAAAACAGAAATTCAGCCAAGCGGCGACCTAAAAATAAGCACAACAGAACCAGACAAAATAATTGACATTATCAACTCATCAATCAAAAAAGGAGACTTGCTATCACTGCACGTCACAAAGCCATCACTCGGGGAAGTGTTTGAACACTTGGTCACAAAATGAACAGAATATTGCAGCTCATACAAAAAAACATCAAAAACCTCGTCCGCGCCAAAACAAGCGCCCTCGTAATAATATTAGGACCATTGCTCATCATATTTCTGGCAGGACTAGCGTTTGACAACAGCAACATATACGCAGTCAAAATAGGAACATACATCCCAACTGAAAACGCGCAAACGGAACAAATAACAAAACAATTAGCAACTCAGTACAACGTTTTGAAATTCAACACGCAAGAAGAATGCGTTGAAAACATCAAAAATGCGGACATCAACACTTGTCTGGTGTTTCCCACCGATTTTAGCATAGGAGACCCTCTCCACAACAACATAACCTTCTACGTTGATTACTCAAAAGTAAACCTCGTCTGGACAATAAGATCCGCAATGTCCTCAGAAGTTGGAGAACAAACACTCGCCGCAAGCGAAAATTACACTCGAGAATTACTAACAACAATAGATTTCACACAACAAAAAATAAACGACCAAAGAAACAGACTAGTTGCACTCACAACAGAAAACGAATTGATGAGACAGAATACGCTGGACTTGATAGCGGACCTCGGAGATATTGATTTAAGCCTCAATGAACAAGACTTCCCAATAGAAGAACTCGCAAAATCAAACACTCAAGTAAAACAATGGGTTGACAACGCGCTAGCTAAATCAACACAAGGACTATCTAAAGCGACAAGTTTCATAGACGCGGCGGACGCAATTGTCAGACAGAGCGCGGTAAGCACGGAATCGAAAACAAATCTTTTAAACGCTTTTAAAAAATCAGTGGACGATATAAAAGCAATAGAAGCGGACCTAATACAGACCAAAAATCTTACTCTGAGCTCATTCAATACATTTGAGCAGAGACTCGCGAATTTAAGCTTGAATTTGCAGGTAACAAAAGAAAGACTTGGAGAAGCAGACGCGAGCAGGGACTCAAGCATAAGAATCCTTGAAGCCGTAACTCACTTACTAGACCAAAGCCTAATTTCCATAGCCAGCGTCCAAAGCGCAATAAACGAAATAGACCATAAAATAAACCAGCTTTCCATCAGAGACGCGGAAGGAATAACACAACCAATCAGAACAATAATCAAACCAATAGCGCAAGAGAAGACATATTTGAATTATCTTTTCCCTGTATTGATTGTGTTGGTCATAATGTTCACAGCGCTGCTTTTGACTTCAACTCTCGTAATGATGGACAAAAACAGCCCTGCACTCTTTAGAACTTATATGACACCAACAAATGAGTCAGACTTCGTCATCGCGACATGGCTCACATCAGTATTTGTCCTGGTTTTACAAACAATAGTAATTTTGGCAATAGCAAGCATATTCTATCCAGGACTGATATCACACGCGCCGCTTGCCATGATTGTATTGATATTCGCCAGCGCTTTGTTCGCGTTCATAGGACAAACAATAGGATACTTGTTCTCATCAGAAGAAACAGCAACACTCGGAGCCGTAAGCCTAGGAGCCCTGATGCTTTTCATTTCAGACGTCATAATACCAATAGAAAGCATGCCGGAAATCATATCATACATCGCGCGCTTCAACCCATTCGTATTGGCAAGCTCGCTTGTCAGAAGAACAATACTATTTGAACAAGGATTCTTGTCAATCGCCCCAGACTTAGCGATATTAATAGGCTACGCAATCGCGATGGGATTCATATGCTTCGGAGTATATTACATGACTAAACACTACACATTCCAGCAGTTCACCAAACAATTCGCCGTATTCTCAAAACTTCCATTCAGGAAGAAACGCTTATAAACCGCTTATAGGACGATATGCCTATGAAAGTATTCAACACACTCACAAGAAAGAAAGAAGAGTTTGTTCCACAAAACCCGCCAAAAGTCAAAATGTACGCCTGCGGACCAACAGTGTACAATTACGTTCATATTGGAAACCTACGCACGTTCTTATTTGAAGACATACTACGCAGATGGCTAGAGTACAACGAGTATAAAGTCACGTTGATTAAGAATTTGACAGATGTAGATGATAAAACAATACGAGACTCACGAAAAGAAAAAATGAGCCTCAAAGCGTTCACAACAAAATACGCAGACGCTTTCTTTGAAGACACAGACACGCTTGGAATAAAACGAGCCAAAGAATATCCAAAAGCAACAGAACACATACCAGAAATGATACAAATGATACAGAACCTGCTCGACACAGGAGTCGCGTACAAAACAGACGACGGCGTGTATTATTCCATATCAAAATTCAAAGATTACGGCAAGCTAGCAGGCATCAATAAAGCAGAACTAAAAGAAGGCGCGTCAGGACGAGTCAAAAAAGACGAATACGACAAAGAAAACGCATCAGACTTCGCGCTATGGAAATTCTGGGACAAAGAAGACGGAGACGTATACTGGGAAGCCCCATTCGGCAAAGGAAGACCAGGATGGCACATAGAATGCTCAGCGATGAGCGCAAAACTCCTGACAAAAATGTTTGACAAAGGATACAACCCAGAAAAATTTGAAACAATAGACATTCACACCGGCGGGGTAGACTTGATATTCCCACACCACCAAGATGAAATCGCCCAGACGGAAGCCTGCACGCATATACCATTCACAAAATACTGGATGCACGCCGAACATCTTTTAGTTGATAACAAAAAAATGAGCAAATCGCTAGGAAATTTCTACACATTGCGCGACCTGCTGAAAAAGGGATACAACCCTCTGGCAATAAGATATTTGCTAATCTCAACGCACTACAGACAAAAACTAAACTTCACATTTGAAAGCCTTGAAGCAGCCACTGTGGCTGTTCAAAGAATTAACGATTTTGTACTAAAATTAGATGAGGCGAAAGGCAAAGATAACAAAGAAGTTGACAAGGCAATAGAAACAGCGCAAAAACAATTTGAAAACGCGCTAAACGACGACCTGGAAATGAGCGCGGCTCTCGCATCAGTGTTTGAATTCATGAATTCCATTAACAAATTAGAATTATCCAAAAAAGACGCCAAAAAAGTCCATGAATTTATGCTAAAAATAGATTCTGTTCTTGGCGTTTTGGCAAAAGAAGAAAAACTTCCTGCCAACATCTCAAAACTGGTGAAACAAAGAGAAGAAGCAAGAGCGAGCAAAAACTTCAAACTCGCGGACGAATTACGAGACGAACTAAAAAAACACGGAATCGCCGTGGAAGACACACCAAATGGACAACGATGGAAAAGAATACTTTCTAAATAGGTATAAGAAATTAGGTGGAGACTTAAAACAAATATCTCTTCACCCAACAATAAGAGTCAACACTCTAAAAACAACAGCGAAAAAAATAATTTCGCGCCTTGAAGGATTGGGAGTTAAACTTGAAAGGGTTCCATTCACAAAAAACGGATACAGAGTCTTGAGCTCGCCATTCTCGTTAGGCGCAATAACTGAAAATTTATTGGGGTATTATTATTTGCAGGAAGCCGCGGCGCAACTGCCAGTTGAAGTATTAGATCCAAAAGCGGGAGAAACAATACTTGACATGTGCGCGGCGCCGGGCGGAAAAACAACACAAATGGCGGCGCACATGGACAACAAAGGAACAATCATATCATTTGAGTTGAAGCCGCACAGACTGACAAGCTTGACGGTTAATTTAGAAAGAATGGGAGTGCAAAACTGCACACTCTTCAACGAAGACGTGACGAAAGCGAAGAAATTAGGTTTAACATTTGACAAAATACTACTTGACGCGCCATGCGCAGGAAACTACTTATCAGAACCAGACTGGTTTGACAAAAGAACACAACAAGGAATAGAAAGAAGCGCCCAAATACAACAAAAATTGATAAAAACAGCGGTTGATTTGTTGAATCCCGGAGGGACACTAATTTACAGCACATGTTCCCTTGAACCAGAAGAAAACGAAATAAACATGCACTGGGCAATACACACACTGCCAGTCAGACTAGAAAAAGTAAATCTTTCCATAGGAGATAATGGGTTGACAAACGTGTTCGGAACACAACTACACAAAGACGTCGCCCTATGCAAAAGACTATGGCCGCACAAAACAGGAACAGAAGGATTCTTTATCGCAAAACTGGTGAAACAATGAATTTCGAAGAATGGCTAAAACAATATGGAAGCATTAAAGTTCCTCAATTAACACAAATAGGAAGATCACAGTTTACGAATGTAGAGCACACTTTGCTATCAAAACAGCCAATATACAGCGGAGAATTGATCGCTTTCCAGAAAAAAGACAGCTGGGCGCCATCAGTAGACTTCCTGCAAAAAATGGCGAAAAACGCCAAACGACACGTAATTGTAGATGACAAAGGAGAATGGATGACAATCTGCGGAAGAGACTTGTTCGGAACAAGCGTAGTTTCTCACAACAACCCTGGAATGGGAGAATTTGTAGTTATCTTGAATAAGCACAAAGAAGCAATAGGACTTGGAAGAATGGTATCCGAAATCACGGGAAAAAACGTGGTAGTGCAAAGATTGTATGATATTGGCGATTTGTTGAGAAGAACTATAAGAAAGCCTCGTAATGTTTTTAAATAAGCCAAACGGCGATTTCTATATGGCGGACAAATACGACGCGAAAACACAAGAACCACACTGGGTAAAAACTTGGGAAGAAAAAGGAACATATGTATTCGACCCGAAAAAAGGAAACATATACTCCATAGACACACCGCCGCCAACAGTAAGCGGAAAAATGCACATCGGACATGCGTTTTCTTACACACAACAAGACATCATCGCAAGATACAAACGAATGAGAGGATTCAACGTTTATTACCCTTGGGGAACTGACGATAACGGACTTCCAACCGAAAGACTGGTTGAAAAAATGAAAAACGTAAAAGGCGCGCGAATGGAAAGAGGCGCGTTCATCAAACTTTGCGAAGAAACATTGAAGGAGTTGCTTCCAGGATTTATTGGCGATTGGAAAAGAATCGGAATGAGCTGCGACTTCAAACACTCTTATTCCACCATAAATGAACACTCGAGAAGAATAAGCCAATGGAGCTTTATCGATTTGTACAACAAAGGAAGAGCATACCGAAAAGAAGCCCCCTCACTTTGGTGCCCGCTCTGCGGAACAGCAGTATCACAAGTAGAATGCCAAGACGCAGACAAAGCAAGCACGTTCAACGACATAGTATTTACTTGCGAAGGAAAAGAAGTAGTGATTGCAACTACACGACCCGAATTATTACCTGCCTGCGTCGCGATGTTCGCCCACCCAAGCGACGACAGATACAAGAAACTGTTTGGGAAAAAAGGAAAAACACCATTGTTTGGAGTCGAAGTCCCCATAATGGCGGACGAACGAGTAGACCCAGCCAAAGGAACAGGGATCGTAATGTGCTGCACATTCGGCGACCAAACAGACATAGAATGGTATCGTAAGTACAACCTGCCACTAAAAGAAGCAATAGACAGACACGGAGTAATGACATCACTTTCTGGAAAATACCAGGGCTTGAAGATAAATGATGCACGAAAACAGATTTTAACTGACTTGAAAGACGCGGGACTTCTTCGAGCGCAAAAACCGATTACTCACGCTGTTAAAACACACGAAAGATGCGGAACAGACATCGAGATAGTCCAAAGCAAACAATGGTTCATCAAATACCTCGATTTGAAAGACGACATGATACGCTGGGGCGAAGAATTAAACTGGTACCCGGACTTCATGAAACACCGATACAACAACTGGGTTAATGGTTTGCAATGGGACTGGCTAATATCACGACAAAGATTCTTCGGAGTCGCATTCCCTGTATGGTATTGCTCTAAATGCGAACATCCTGTTTTGGCTGACGAGAAAAAACTACCAGTAGACCCATTAAAGGATAAAGCTCCCGTTTCAGAATGTCCAAAATGTAAAAACAAAGAGTTTATTCCTGAAAAGGATGTTTTGGACACATGGGCAACAAGCAGCTTAACACCACAAATCTCTTTACAATTATTGCCTGAAAATGTTCGGAAAAATATGTATCCAATGAGTTTGCGGCCTCAGGCTCACGAAATTATTAGTTTCTGGCTGTTTAATACAATGATAAAGTCTCAATTGCACTTTGGCACGATTCCGTTTAAGGATGTCGCTTTATCTGGATACGTAACAGATCCGAAAGGCGAAAAAATGAGCAAAAGCAAAGGAAACGTCGTAGACCCGCATACAGTTTTAGCGAAGTACAGCGCGGACGCTATGAGATATTGGGCAAGCGGTTGCAAGTTGGGCGAGGACATCGCTTATCAGGAAAAGGAATTGATTACTGGCGAGAAATTCGTCAACAAATTGTGGAACGCGGCGAAGTTTGTCGATTTGCAATTACAAGGATATGACTATAAAGGAAAAATAACAGAAGAAACAGACAAATGGGTTCTCAGCAAATTGGCTCTCGCGATTAAAGACGCCACAGAAGCGTTTGACAAATACGAATATTCCAAAGCAAAAACACGAATAGAAGAATTCTTCTGGCAGGACTACTGCGATAATTACTTGGAACTAATTAAACAAAGAACATACACACCTGAAAACGAACAACAGAAAAAAAGCGCCCAAGCGACACTTGCGATATGCTTGTCAGCGATTGTACGCCTAATGGCACCGTTTACTTGTTTTATTACCGAGGAAGTTTATCACACATTCTTGAAATCTCGCGAGAAAACTGAAAGCGTGCATTTGGCATCATGGCCAACAGCACCAGCATACGACGAGAAAACACGCCAAGCGGGAGATATTATTTGTAAAGTTTTAGGTGCGGTTCGCAAGAAAAAATCAGAAGCCAAAGTCTCAATGAAAGCACCAGTAAAGAAACTCGTGATTCAGACAACTGCTGATTTGAAAGGATACTTGTTTGACTTGAAAGCGGCAACACAAGCGCAAGAAATTGAGTTTGGTTCTGCGAGTGAAGAATTAGCGCCAGAATTGAAAGTAACGATAGAGTTATGATTTTATATTTTTTTGAAAATTCCGGGCAATATTAAGTTTTTTCCCACAAAAAACAATTCTCCATATTTTGTTCCCAATTTTTGACCACTTTCCTCATTTCTTTTCTCAAACCATTTTTTATCGCCGGGTTTTATTGCAGTTTGATAAGAATTGATAGCGTTTAATTTTTTTGGATATGTTTCAGATATATCAACACCGAAATTGGGATTTTCAATATTTGAAATGTAATAATGAACAGTGGAAACAAATTCTGACACTAATTTAGCAGTATTTACATGATCGGGATGCTCGTCTATAAAATAAGGCGCGAAAGCGAATAAAGGGTCAAATTCTTCAATGATTTTTTTAATTTGAGCCTTATGTTCCTCAGATAAAGATACTTTTTTGTCACCAAAGTCAAGCGTTATTCTAGGAATGCCTAAAATTTTGGACGCTTTTTTGGATTCTTTTATTCTTTCAGAAGCCCCAAATTTTGCGGCCTCTCCCTTTGTTAAATCGATTATTGTAATATCGTATCCTTTTTCTTTTAAAATAAGCAGAGTTCCAGCGCAACCAAACTCAACATCGTCGGGATGAGCGCCAAAGGAGAGAATTTTCTTGTTCATTTAACTAAAACTCACTTTTCGTCCCAACAATCTTCTTTTCCAAATCAAAATATGACAATTTGGAAAGTTTGCCTGAACGGATGCGCTCCCTCACCATACCAAAGAATTTAGCCATTTTTTCAAGCACAACATCCTCTTCCTGCTGAACTCTGATTATAAGAGCTCCAGCCAAAGGATGGTCATCCAAAGTACGCTCTGTGTGAGCTTCCTTGATTTTAGACTTAATCTCATTAAAAAACTCCATCGCGTGCTTAGAAGGATCGGCAATCGTAATTTGCTTTATGAGCTGCTTATCCTGACCATCATTTATTAGGACACGAACTTTAACCTGGTCAAGCTGAGAATAATAGTCCAGAACGTCAATCTTTTTGAATGAAACATCAACCGCTTTCATAACAACAACGCACATCCTTAGTCGTATTTAAACATTATGCCAAACCATTATTAATATGGACTTTTTGCGAAGAACTGGATGATTTGGACACTAAAATACAGACCAGAAATAGAACAAATACCGCATGAAACAAAACAAATAGTAGATTTTGTTTCAAATTTCAAAAAACAAAAGAAAAAAGCACTTCTATTATACGGTCCGACAGGAACAGGGAAAACAGCAGCAGTACACGCCCTCGCTCGCAAGATGAACCTAGAACTCGTAGAGGTTAACGCTTCAGATTATCGAACAGCAGGGGAAATAGAGGCAAAATTAGGCGTTGCTTTGAAACAACAAAGTTTGTTTGGAGGGGCAAAACTCATCTACGTTGATGAACTCGACGGAATATCAGGACAACAAGACAGAGGAGGCGTCGGAGCAATAGCTGATTTGGTAAAAGAACCAGCGTTTCCGGTGATTCTTTGCGCAAACGACCCGTTCGACTCAAAATTCAGCTCTTTAAGGTCAAAAAGTCAAATGGTAGAATTTCCAGCGGTGGAAGTTTCCAAATTAACTATGCTACTGAAGAATATTGCTGACAAAGAAAAACTAACAGTAACTGAAGAAGTACTGAAAACGATCGCTCGCCGTTCCGGCGGGGACTTGCGCGGCGCCATAACAGACCTTCAAACACTCGCGTACTCAAAAGAGTTAACGGCTGAAGGGGTTAACACCCTGTCTGACAGAGAGAAAGGCGACACAATAATGAACGCACTAGTAAAAATACTCAAAAGCACAGACCCAATGGTCGCGAAATCAGCTTTGGAATCTGTCGGAGAGGACGCAGACGAAGCAATGCTATGGATAGATGAAAACTTACCTAAAGAGTATACGAATCCTCAGGATTTGGCGCGGGCTTACAACTCATTATCACGAGCGGACGTATTCAAAGGACGAATCAGAAAATGGCAATACTGGAGATATCTTGTTTATGTTTATGACTTAATGACTGCGGGAGTCGCCGTCGCCAAGGATAAGAAAAGTCCCGCATTTGTGCAATACGGGAGAACGCAAAGGATTTTGAAAATATGGATGGCCAACAACAAATACGCAAAACGAAAAGCAATAGCAGGAAAATTAGGAAGCGCAACGCATACATCAACTAAAAAAGCGATAACATCAACACTGCCATACTTACGAGAACTGTATTCTAAAAAACACGCTTCGGCTGATTTGCTAACTCAGGAATTGGAATTGGATGAAGAGCAAGTTGAGTGGATGGGGAAGTAATCCCAAAACCTTTAAAAACACTCCAACATCGCTTTTCTTTATGGGCAAATATGAAGATGTCGTCAATTTGGCATTAAGAAGAGGGATATTCTT
>CAZNDX010000004.1:28357-64876 GCA_964572035.1 uncultured Methanosarcinales archaeon | reverse complement strand
CTAAACGTATGAAAATCTCTTAAACTACTTCTTCGTTAGGCCATCTAAAATCATTAGAAAGGTGATAATATGGCAAAAGACATGAATGCATTGGACTTAACGTCCTGGGTGCTATGCACCATCGGAGCCCTAAACTGGGGTCTAGTAGGAGCGTTTAACATAAACGTAGTAGCTATGCTTGGCGGAATGATCGCAAAAATAGTCTACATTTTGGTAGGAGTTGCGGGTTTGCTCAGCCTTTGGGGCATGTTCAAACACTTCAGCAAGTAATACCAAACATTTTAATATACATTTTCTTTTTTTCTTTTTATGAAAAGAGGCAATTTAGAGTTTGGTGTTCTAATCGCGGTTGCGGCTGTAGCGGCGCTTGGCGCAGTCTTCATTTTCTCAACAAACAATGACACCGCAATGGCGACGTGGGAATATCCATCCACCGATCAAGAAAAAATCCTAAGATGCGAACTCGGATGCCACCAAGCTTATGAAAAACAATTTGTAGCGAATACCAACCCAGCTCCACAATCACTTCAGCACTGTCTAACTTATTGCAACAACCTTCCGCCGTACTAAAAGTACCAAACCTTTTTAACATTCTTTAGATTTAACCTTATTATGAAAAGAGGAAACTTAGAAATGGGCGTGTTAATCGCCGTGGCCGCTGTTGCGGCGCTTGGAGCGTTATTCATGTTCTCAGGCTCAAACGAACCTTCAGGACTTGCAACATTTGGAGACAATCCGCAATTCTCCCAAACACAGTCTGCCTGCCTAATGGGATGTTATCAAGAATTGCAAATGGAATCCAGAAACAACGACTACTTGTCCAGGCAAAAACTTGAAAGCTGCCTGAACTATTGCCAGAGCATACCAAAGACAAATTAGTTTCTAAAATTTTTATTTCTTAAACAAAAAAGAAGCGAGGAGTCTTTTTCTGGTATTTTTTGTATTCAACTCCAAATCTCTCAACAAGCTCTTTCTCCTCAAAGAAAGTATTGACGTAAAATCCAACGAAAAGATAAAGGGAAAACCAAAGAAGAAAAACATAGCCATAAACCAAGCCAAGGCCAAGAGAAATCAATGCGTATTCAACATAACGAGGATGCCTCGCAAAACGATAAATTCCACTCGTCACAAGACCGTTTTTCTTATTATCAACCTCGGCGAGGCACGCGATGCGATCCAAACCAAGAGTTCTCATAACGCTCCAATCAATAGCTATCGCGAGAAAAAGACAAAACAAACCAGAAACAATCCAAATAGGACCGGTCAAAATCTTATTTCCAAAAACGTCAAATGAGAAGAAAACATATCCAAACAAGAGCCAATACAAAGGCGCGCTAAAGTAACCAACTTTCCTCAAACTGACCGGAAGAACATGAATCAAAATAAGCCAAAATGGAAGCGGCGCGGCAAAAGACGCCAGCAACGTCAAAATGAAGGGTAGCACATATTCCATAATAGCACAAAAATAATCCCCGTATAAATGCCTTCCACAAACTTAATAAAACCCCTCTCAGTCATCAATTCTATGGAACTTGACACTAAAGCAATCCAGAAAAAAATCGCGAAAGCGCTGAACCAATTTGTCAAAGACAAAAAAGAAATGAAAGTCAAAGACAAATGGGTTGAGCTGAAAGACCCTGCCTTCTTCGCCGACGTAATGAAGCTGGAAGGCAGATACGCAGTCAACGGAATACTTCAATTCCTCAACACTCAAAGACCTCCACTCGTTTTGTTCACAATACCAATCAAAATAAACGAAAAAACCTGGCAAATTGGCGCGCATGAATACAAAACACAACAGGAAGTTGAAGATACCTGCGAAAAAGTAGCCATATCTTTCGCGGAACTGAACTTCAGATAGTTATGCTCAATCTTCACATTGAATTTTATCAAACCACGAAATTCAGCGCTTTCGATGAGTACGGCGTTGAATTTTTTCTGACAGACACTCCATTTTATTACTCCTGGAGAAAAGACAAAGGACTCGACATTATAAAATTCTCAGACCAGCAGGACATAAACACAATTAAATTTTTTAGATATTCACGCCACGATCTTTTGAAAGGAATAGACATTGAAACAGACATTCCGTCACTTGAAGGAAAAAAGGCGCTGGAATTTCTAATAAGCGAATATTTAATATACATTTAACGCGAACAAATAATCAATGAAAAGAGGAGAAAAGTCAATTCAAATAAAACCAGAATACTGGGGACTATTCATCGGAGCAACGATACTGTTTTTAGCGCAAATAATTCCAGAATTCAACAGTTTCTTTTGGAGGTCGCCAACACCTGCGCTGTTCTTTTTCGGCTCATTTATTTGGTGGATGAGCAAAGGAATCATACCTCCAGTAGGAGCGTCATTGTTTTTGCTTGCTGCATACATCATAGGGTTCCCAACTTTAATCGCGCACGTGATGAAAAACACAAAAGGATACTCAAAATGGATAGTTTTAACGCTTGGAATCGCGTTCTTCTTGGGAACATTTTGGGTGCTAGGAATGAGCCACCTGCACCAACAAGCACCTGAATTTGATTTAAACATACCATCACACTGAGTAAGGTTTATAAATAGCCTATTCAGGGAGAAGTTTAAACAATTAAACTTTGAGCCCGTGGTCTAGCGGTTATGACGGCTCGTTGACGTCGAGCAAGTCCCCAGTTCGAACCTGGGCGGGCTCATTTTATTTTCATCATGAAATGTAAACTATTTATCGGTTCTTAAAGTTTATATAGTCTAGTGCATATATGTTCATTATGGAAATGGTCTCCAATAAGAAACAAAATGAAATTGTAAAAAAATATCCGATTCCAACGGGATATCTTTTTGTTGGAGATTACTCAAGAGGACAGTTAGAAACTTTATCCATTGGAGACTATGGAAAACCAAAAAATGTAAAAGCTGACTTTTTGGGATATACAAAGGAAATTGAGGGAGTGCCAAATACTCACTGCATGCCCTTGAGTGAAAAATGGGTAGTTACAGTAAGCACTCAATATGGCTGTCCAATGAAATGCACTTTTTGCGATGTCCCGAATGTGAAGTTTAAAGGAAACGCAACATTTGAAGATTTATTGAATCAGCTTTACAACGCTTTCAAATTATTTCCAGAAGTCAGATACACAGAGAGGTTAAATTTGCATTACGCAAGAATGGGAGACCCCATATTTAATGAAAATGTCTTTGAATTTTCAAGATGGCTCCACGAAAATAAAAAACAAATACAGGAGCAAACATATCTAAGAATTGAAGTGATTCATCCTGTTCTTACAACCTCTTTGCCAAAAAAATTCGAAAAACTAGAGGATAGAATTTATGAATGGTGCGAAATAAAGAACAAAATCTACAATGGGCAAGCCGGTCTTCAGTTTAGCATAAACTCCACGAGCGAAGCTCAAAGAACCCAAATGTTCGGAAACCAGCAGCTGCATTTGGAAGACTTCGCAAAAATTGCTCAAGGACTGCCACAACCAATAAGCAGAAAATACTGCCTGAACTTCGCATATTCCACTGATTTTGAAATTGACGCAAAAAAAGTCGCATCATTATTTGACAAAGACAAATTTATGGCAAAAATAACCCCCATTCACAACAACAATGCCTGCCGTGAAAACGGAATCGTAACTCTTGGAGGATACGATTCATGGGCGCCTTACAAAAAACCAGAGGAAGAACTAAAACAGGAAGGATTTGACGTTTTGGTCTTTGTTCCTTCAATCGATGAAGAAGATGGATTAGTAACGTGTGGCAACGCGGTTTTGGGCGGAAGCAAATTAAAAACAAAAGAAGATATAATAAAAATTGAGGGCATAAAAAGATAATATGAAAATTGGGTTAGTTCACGGACGATTTCAGCCATTTCACAATGGGCATAAATTTCTTGTTGATAGAATGCTCAAGGAATGTGATATTGGAGTCATTCTTATCGGCTCAGCTTATAAAATCGACAAAAAGAATCCATTTACTTTTAAAGAAAGAAAAAAGATGATTGAAAAAATTTACGGCAAAAACAAAAGAGTTTTCATTGGAGCTAACATGGATTTGGACTCCCCTTATTCAAAAAATTCACAGTGGGATGTCGTTTTATCGAGCTGCGTTTTGTCTTTGACAGGAAATTTACCAACAACTATTTATTGCGCTGACGACTATAATGTTCCATGGAAAAGAGTCAAAGTAAAAATAAGAAAGTTCAAGAAACATAACAACATTTTTGGCGAAGATGTAAAAAACCTTATTCGTAAAAAGAAATTTGACAAAATAAAAGATTTAGTTCCTTATGAAGTGTTTGGCGCAATAAAACAAAAATTTCAAAATTAAAACATCCGCGAACAATGAAAAAGAAGAAAATAAGCCCAATGCATTTGGTTGTTTTAGTTGCTACCTTGATTCTGACAATGCTTGCTTATGAAGCATTGAGATTCTTGCCATTTCTTTCTGAACGAACCACTGTTCTCACCACGCTGTTCATACTTTACTTAATCAATTGGGCGCTTCACAAACTTCTCATAAAGAAAAAATAAGCCTTTTCCCTTAACATCTCGTCATATATTTAAACAATAAGGATTATTCAAAACAAAAGGAGGAAATCAAAATGAAAAAAATCATACTAACGGTTTTGGCGATATTTTTAGTCGCTTGCGCTCCAACAACAGCGCCTCAAGAAAACCAAACTGAACAACCGACAATTTGCACTCTCGAATACATGCCCTACTGCGGAGTCGACGGAATAACATACGGCAACAAATGCATGATTGACGCCGCCAAAGTAGAAATAGCATATCAAGGAGAATGTCAACAGGCGAATGAAACATTATCGAAACCATGCACCAAAGAATACATGCCAATCTGCGGAAACGACGGACAAACATACGGCAACAAATGCATGGCGGAAGCGGCGGGAACCGAGATAGTTTCAGAAGGAGAATGCTTATCAACCGGAATGCCAGTTCCACCATCAGGAAAATTGCCAGGAGCAAAAGTCAGCTACGCCAACGGAACTCTCAGCTACTCAATCCCCGTTTCAAAACCAACACCCTGCTATGAAGTCAAAACAGACATGATAGTAATGGAATCATACCCAGTCCAGCTAAGACTTGACATAACGCTAACACCTCCTGACGGAGAAGTGATGTGCGCTCAAGTAATAGCTGAACAAATGGTTGAAGGAACTTTTGAAATAGACCACAAGCCAGGCGCGTTCAGCGCTTACGTAAACGGCGAAAAGGTGTTCACACCAGAAATCAGCTAATTTTTTCTTTTCTTTTTTATTCAATTTTCCTCTAACCCGCTACACAACATTTATAAATACAAAAAGGAAAGTTTAGAGAGATGAAAAAAGGGGACCTTACTAACAAGTACGTGTTTTTCTCAATACTAGGCCTTGTAGTCGCGCTAAGCATTTTCATCATATACCCATTCTTAACAAGCATAATAACCGGCGCGATTCTCGCGTACGTTTTATATCCAGTTTACGCGGTACTCAAAAAGAGACTGCCAGCAGGAGTCGCGGCGTTTTTAGTCGCCGTTTTTATTATTCTGCTGATAACCGTCCCTGCGTTTTTCATCATAAAAAACCTAACAGGAGAAACTCACTATGTTTATCTCCGCGCTAAACAGCAAATCATGAGCGGAGAGCTAATTGAAGACAGGTGCTATGGTGAAGGAGTCGTCTGCAAAACGGTAAGAGATGTCAACGAGCTTCTAAAGGATGAGAACATCAAAACATACATCATAAACTTCCTCAACGATTTCCTGGCATACGTCACCAAAAAAATCGGGGAAATAATATTCAGCGTGCCGAAGTTAATCATACACTTGATGGTAATTTTGTTCACGGCGTATTATTCCCTAAAAGATGGAAAAACCCTTGTTCAAAAATTAACAAAAGTAATTCCCTTAAAAGTCCACCACCAAGATGAAATATTTAAGCAGTTCAACGACGTAACCTGGGCAGTCATTTACGGAAACTTCATAGTCGCTCTCGTGCAAGGCGCGCTGGGAGCGTTTGGATTCTGGATATTCGGAATAAACGGGTTCCTCTGGTGGGGAATAGTAATGGCGTTCTTCGCGTTAATACCATTCGTGGGAACGGGAATAATCTGGTTCCCCGCAAGCGTTTATTTATTCTTGTCAGGATACTTGCAAGGCGAGCAAGCGTTAATTTGGAAAGGACTTGGCCTGTTCATCTACGGACTAATAATCGTCAGCTCAATTGACAACGTAATAAGGCCATACATCGTTGCTGGAAGAGCCAAAGTGCATCCATTGCTAATTTTGCTAGGTGTAATCGGAGGTCTGTTCATGTTCGGAGTCATAGGAATACTAGTAGGTCCTCTTGTTCTCGCGCTGCTTCAAACATTATTCTCCATACTTGAAAGAGAAAAACAACCGCACATAAAACAACTCGACATCATAGGACAGTCAAATCATAAGAAACACCGATAATTCGGATAGACAATGAAACTCAAAGTCAAAGACATGGATATAGCGACGGGCGGAATACAAATAGCGATTCTAAATGAAAAAGACGCCCTGGCCCTTGATTTGCACCATATGGACAGAATTGAAATTAAACACGGCAGAAAAAAAACAACAGCCATGATTGATATCGCTGAAAGCAGCAGAGCGGTTCCGCCCGGAAAAATAGGATTATTCGAGGAGACGTTAGCGGCGGTTCACGCTAGAAACGGAACTGAAGTCGTAATTTCTCTGGCGCCAAAACCGCAAAGCGTCTCATATATCAAGAAAAAACTCGACGGAAGCAGACTAAACCAAAAAGAACTCAATCTCATAGTTGACGACATAGTTCAAAACAGACTATCAGACATTGAACTGACAAGCTTCGTAATAAGCTCATACGCGCACGGAATGGATATGAAAGAAATCGCCGACTTAACACGAGCGATGGCGCAAAACGGAGACAAACTCATCTTCAACAAAAGACCCGTAGTTGATTTGCACTCAATCGGCGGAGTTCCAGGAAACAGAACAACAATGATAATAGTTCCAATACTAATCGCGGCCGGATGCATCGTTCCAAAAACAAGCAGCAGAGCAATAACATCCCCTGCGGGAACAGCAGACACAATGGAGGTATTCTGCCCAGTCTCACTTCCAGTTCCAAAACTCAAAAAAATAATCAACGACATAGGCGGATTTATCATCTGGGGAGGCTCCGTGAATTTGGCGCCTGCCGACGACAAAATCATACAAGTTGAACACCCTCTAAGCATAGACGCCGAAGGACAAATGCTCGCGTCAATAATGGCGAAAAAAGCCAGCGTAGGAAGCACACACTTACTAATCGAAATACCAATCGGAAAAGGAACAAAAGTAAAAGACGTAAAAAAAGCAAAAGACCTCGCGAGACACTTCCACAAACTCGGCAAAATGCTGAAAATACAAGTCAAAACAATAATCACAAAAGGAGACCAACCGATAGGCAGAGGAATTGGACCAGTTCTGGAATGCAAAGACGTTCTTCAAGTTTTGAAATACGACTGCTACGCGCCCCAAGACTTAGTCAAAAAAAGCGTCTGGATGGCAGGAATAATACTTGAATTCGTCGGAAAAGCTAAAAAAGGGCACGGAGAAAAAATGGCGGAAAGACTGCTCAGAACAGGCGCCGCGATGGGAGCAATGACCAAAATGATTGAAGCTCAAGGAGGAAAAATCCCGCCAACTGAAAAATTAAAACCCGCAAAAGTTTCATTCACTTTGAAATCGCCAAAAAACGGAAAATTAAGAGAGCTCAACAACGAAAGCATCGCGAAAATAGCGAGAGTCGCCGGAAGCCCAATAGACCCTGACGCCGGATTGTACATTCACGCGCACATCGGCCAAAAGGTCAAAAAAGGCGACCCATTAATCACAATATACGCAAGAAGCAAGGCGAAAATGGACAACGCTAAAGACATACTCAAACTAATGGATGGCATAGTTGTAAAATGAAATTTTACAGACTTCGCGACGAGGACAAAAAATACCTTTACGCCCTTCTTTACGCGACAGGAATCATACTTTTCTGGAGAGGAATCTGGGAAGTATCGTATGAAATTCCCCTGCTTGAAAACGTATACTTCGTTTTGTTCGTGGGCTTGTTTATTTTAACAATTACAGGATTAATTTACAGAGAATTTGACGTTCTTGGCCAGAGAGTTTACAACCTGAGCAAACTTTTCGACGATATAATAATTGACAAGGCAAGAGGGAATTTCTACGACGTTTTCTGGTTTGACGAACTAAAAGGACACGAGCACAAAATACACTCAAAACACATCAGAAAAGTTGAAATGGAATTCTTGGTTCTTGAATCCGAGGGACACGACGCGTTTATACCCTTATCCAGAGTCACACGCATAACAAAAGGAAAAGAGACTATTTGGAAGCGTTAAGCTTGCTCTGGGCGCGCCACAAACCGAAATACGCCAAGTACCATCTCGCCCTAATAACTCGCAAAAATCTAGCGGCAACTCTGACAAACCTCGCTTCCCTCATCAGGCGAGCGTATTCCGCCTCGTGAAGAAGCTTGGCAAGCTCAAGCTCGCGCAAAAGCTTTGTCTCCCTCAATAAAACAAGCTCGTGCAAATACTTGGGAGCCTCCTCGCTCAAAATTATGATTTCTCTAAACAAATAAAAAGCCCTGAAAACCATGTAGAACGGAAATACCGCGATAATATCAATCCAGTAAAGCTTGACAAACTTTTTGAGATTTCTAACGTGATTCCACTTGAAGCATAAATCAACAACGAAAAATGTTATAATAATGTAATCGAGAATTATAATGTAATCGTGATAAATCTCACCATACCTTGTAAATTCAAGAATTATAAGAATTGTCAAAACAACAAGCATTATCGGAATTGTCTTGTCAATAAAATGCTCAATCTTTTCCGCCCAAGGAGGAAGTTTCTTTGGAATCATAACTTTTTCACCGCAGCAAAAATCGCTTTCGCGTCAATCTTCTCAAACGCCATAAGCTCGGCAGGTTTTCCAGACCTCGGAATTTCATTCACGCACAAATGAACAATCGGAATTCCAAGACCAGCAATAGCTTCACCCAGACCTCCCTCTTTGTAATGATCTTCAACTACGATGATTGGCATTTTTTTCTCGACAGACCTCAAAGTTTTTTCATCCAAAGGTTTTATGCTGTAAGCGTCAATAACTCTTACTTTAATTCCGCTCTTCTCAAGCTCATCAGCAGCTTTTAGAGCTTCGTGAACCGTAATTCCCGCCGCGACAATGGCGGCTTTGTCTTTTGATGAAGAGCGCAATGTATGGCTTCCACCAACATGGAAAGATTCATTGTGGTAAATCACTGGAAGCTTTGGACGCGTCGTTCTTATATAGCATAAACCATTATGGTCTCTTGCGATTCTCACGCAAGCCTGCGCGCAAGCAGCGTCGGAAGGGTAAAGAACAATACTTTCTGGAATACTTCTGAACAAAGCAAGATCCTCCAAACCCATCTGAGAAGGGCCATCCTCGCCAATTGAAACACCGCAGTGAGAACCGCAAACCTTGATGTTCGCTCTTGAAATTCCAGCCATACGCAACTGGTCGTGCGCTCTCGTAAGAAACGCGGAGAAAGTGCTCGCGAAAGGAATAAAACCCTTAGACGCCAAACCTTGAGCGACACCTATCATATTCTGCTCAGCAATATAACAATCAATGAAACGCTCGGGATGAATCGCCTTAAACTTTTCAGAAAATGTCGAGTTCTTTACGTCTCCATCAAGAGCAATGATTCTCTCGTCATTTCCAACACTAGCCAACGCGACACCATACGCCTCTCTTGTAGAAAATTCACCGCCAAACGGCGAAGGGGGAGGAATTTTAGTTGAGACTTTGGGCTCACGCCATTTTGAAGGCGGGCGAACAAACTTTTTCGCGTCGATATTAGGAATTTCACCGAGTTCTTTCAACGCGCGTGAAAGCTCCTCCTCGTTCAGCGCCTTGCCGTGCCAGCCCTCTTTGTTTTCCAAAAACGAAACGCCTTTTCCCTTAATTGTTTTCGCGATAATAACGGAAGGACCGTGCATAGTTCTAATTTCGGAGAGCGCTCTAAGAATCTCTTTCACGTTATGTCCGTCGATTACAAAAGCGTTCCAGCCAAACGCCGCGAATTTTTGCTTCCATTTCTCAACATCGTGACCGTGCAAAGACTCTCCGCTCTGACCCAAACGATTGCAGTCAACAATCGCGCATAAATTCTGAACGTCATATTTTTTCGCGAACTCAACAGCTTCCCAAACACTGCCTTCCGCGCACTCACCATCACCCATAATAACAAAAACTCTCGCTCTGTTGTTGTGAAGCGCGTTACCCATCGCGATTCCAACTCCAATTGACAAACCTTGGCCCAAACTGCCAGTCGCCGCTTTTATCCACGGCATATTCGGAGTCGGATGACCCTCTAAGGGAGAGCCAAACTGTCTGTAAGTTTCCAGCTTTTTAATCGGAATGATTCCAGCTTCAGCGTAAGCCGCCCACAAAATAGGCGACGCGTGACCCTTACTAATCACGAGCTCGTCATTTGATAGGTTGTTTGAATTCTTTACATCAAAACGCATTTCATCAAAAATCAGACAAGCAAGAATATCCGCCATCGACATACAGGTAGTTGGGTGCCCTGAGCCAGCTTTAGTCGACATTTTAAGAGAATGAATACGAAGACGCCTCGCTATCTTTGACAAATCATCCTCTTTTGCCATAACTCACATATTGCCAACGGTATATTATAATGTTTGCATAAGTAAAGTACATACATAACAATTAAGAGCGGACAAACCAGATTGTAAACTATGAAAAATAAAAAAGACCATCACTTCTCAATGCTGGTAGGTGTGTTTGTTCTCGTTGTTCTCGCAGCGGCGATAATTTTCATGACGCAATTTAACGCCCAAGTCGGCGAAGCGGGAAGACTGATAAGAATTGACAATACAAAAATTGACAACATCGCTGAAATAAAAATAGATGGCGAAGTGCAGCCAAAAATTCAAACCAAACCAGTCATAATAAACGACATATACCCAACACCCAAACCAGGATATTCAGCATGGGAAGAAGCGTGGAAACGAGGAATACTCGTCGACCCAGGATACGGAATTGAAATGCCTTCATTTGAGGAGATAAACAACGTCATAATAATCACTGAAGACGAAGAAAAACCAAAACTTGTTTTGTACGACCCAAGATGGCACGACGACATAATTGACATATTCAAACCAAGACCAACACAGCCATACGAACCAAAACCACCAGTCCCACCATCACTTGAAGATTTGGGAAGATTGCGAAACATCGGAAGCTGGACTTGCTATTACGATGAAAACGGAAACTTCGTACGCGCGTGGAGAATGTCCCGCGTCGGAAACAACGTCGAAATAAATGAGGACCCGGACGGCAGACACAATTGTCCGAAAACAGTTGAAGTCAGAAAAGTCGCGCCAGCACTGCCTCCGCCAATAGTCAGCGACTCAGATAATACTGCAAACAAAAACTAAAAGGAGGTAAAAATGGCAAAACAAGACCACTTCACAATTTTAATGATGGTGTTCGTGCTTGTTACCATACTTGCCGGAGTGATTCTAGTAATGGAATACCGCTCACAAATGGCAACCGGCAAATATGTCGACGTCAACACTCTAAACATGATACCAGGCGGATTATACGCTTGTTATTATGACGACGACGGAAATTTTGTTCAAGCGATAAAAAGCTACGCGAACAACGACTTAATCGTCATGACAAAAGCGCCATCGCAATGTCCGAACAGCTATTCACCTGTAAGGCCACAGATGAGCTGATTTTTTAATTTTTATTTGTTAATTCTTAAGAACATTTTTAAATTGTCTACTGGAAAAACAAAAACATGCCGCCATGGCACAACCCGGTACTGCGTCGGTCTCGAAAACCGATTTCCTCACGGATTTCCCGGTTCAAATCCGGGTGGCGGCGTTTATTTTCATTTAATTATATACATTCAATACTACAAAATCTTTATATATTAATATACGAATATGTATACTAAATTTAAAATAAAGGAGGTCGACCAATGACAGACAATAAACGAATGGCTTTCTTGGCTTTAGGAATTGTTGTACTGATGTTGGCAGGTTTTATGCTATATACAGCAGTTAGCGAACCAGCACAGCAAGTTCAACAAAAACAACCAACAAAAGTCATCAAGACCATTGCTCCACCCAACGACGGAGCGACTGGATTGGTAACAACAACAATAATAAAATCTCAAGAGGTGAGACAATGAACGAAAATCACGCACTACTATTCATTGTAGGCGCAGTAATTGCGGTAGGCGTAGTTGGAATGTTCTGGGTCAACTATGACTATAACAGACTAACCGGTCTTAGCAACGTTGACTTGGGTACAATTACCACAAATATCGATGAGGAAGCAACATTAACCTTCACATCAGACACTTTGGACTTTACGGTTTCTAACCTTAACGGTCTTGGAGCTGAAGAAGGAAGAATCAACTCAGAAGGAACATGTGTAAACGTAGACACAAGCGAACCATGTACTATCGTGGTTGACGGAGGATTGAATTTTGACGTTACAGGTTCAGCAGAATACGCTTCTGTTGACGTTAAAGCCAACGACGTAACTCCACTAGGTGTCGGCAGCTCAGTTTACACCAAAATAGTCGAAGTTCCAACATCAGATCCTTTAACGGCGCAGTGTTACGCAATGACTGGCTACACGCTACTTGCTGCGGACGACACAAACCAGGACGCGATTTACTGGACACCAACAAACTCAGACAGAACTTTTGATTTAGAAGTTCAAGAAGAGTTCGTAATCATCGACACCGTTGGTTCAAGTTCGTTCACCATAACCGCGACAGCGACACCTCAGCTAGTTGGTGACGCTCCTCCAGGTTGCATGGTAGACATACCAGTTCCATAAAAGGATGAAATTTTTTATTTTTTTTCTTATTCTTTCTATATCGGCAAACGCCGCGACATTAAGCTATTCTCAAACAGATTTCGTTTTTGAACCCGGAAGAAACATCGAGATTCCATTCACAGTAAAAAACAAAAATACAGCCGCTGAAACAACCGCGATCAATGTAGACGCTGGAAAACTAGAACAATACGCTTCAAAAATTCCAAACGATGTAACTTTAAACCCCAAAGAAACAAAATCGTTCAAACTAATAATTTCACCGCCAGTTGACCTCCCAAGGGGATTATATCCAGTCTCCGTAACTAATGAAGGCACAAAAGGCTTCGCAAGAGGAGGAGTAAGAGTCATTTTCTATATTCTTCACGCCTTCGAGACAGGACATCCATATACGACACTGACAGTGCAGCCAAACACGAAAAACGTTGAATTTCAACTAACCACGCAGAACATAGGGCTAACACAGCTAATAACCGAACCAAAGATAGAATTAAAAGACAATGGAAAGACAATATACGAATCAACAATGCAAGAAATGCTTCTTGACGTTTCAGAAAAAAAACACCAAAAATTTTCAATACCAACTGAAAACATAGAACCGGGGCAATACCTGCTCGTTGTTAAAACCAATGACGTTGAAGCATCTGAAAATGTAACAATAGGAGAACCAACGGTTGAAATAACAGGAAATTACTCTCTAAAAAGCGGAGAAACCAACAACTTCACAATACAAGCAAACGTTATTTGGAACGTTCCATTTGAGTCAACAATTTACGTAGCCGCCTCAGACATATCAAGAACAATATTTTTAACCCAAATCAACCAAACATTAAACCCCGGACTAAACGAAATATTTGTTATAGCAAAACCGACAAGAAGCGCCAAAGAAAAAATAGTAAACGCGACAATAAAATCAGTTCACGGACCATCTTTCAAAACACAGTTCCCAATAATCATCAAAGAATATGACAAAAACACAGCCACAGAAGAAGATACAGATGAATTGGAAGAAGAATTTGCAGAGGAACCTGAATACAACCTGCCTAAAAACATATTAATAATCGCGTTACTGACAATCGCAGGAATAATATTCCTAATCGTCGCGTTTTGGAAACATGAGAAAAAAGTATCAGTCTAAAAAATTCCTAATATTTGCGCTGTTCATACTACTACTCTCTTTAGTTTTCTTTTTCGCGTCGAAAGAAAAACACGTTCAAACAATAAATCATAATATGACTATGGACGTGGGCCTAAAGCCAAGATTCCACTTGTCACCAGAGCTAAATTTTGGATCCGTCCCTCCAGGAGGAACTTCAACAAAACAAATGAACATAACAAACCCTTATAATCACAAGGTCCATTTGATAATAAAATCAGAAGGCAACATAACCGACTTTATAATTTCAAACTACACCACCAAAATAAAACCAGGAGAGACAGTGGAAATCGCCATAACCTCAAAGGTTCCACTAAATACAACTCTTGGAAACTACTCGGGAACTCTAATAATGGAATTTTACAAGAGGATAATATGAAATTCACAGCCCTTCTTCTTGGAATGTTCATTATGCTGTCCACTTTGGTTCTGGTTGGACAAAACATTCAAAAACCACACATAACAGGAAATTCAGCAAGCGACGCTGGAACCGTCAGGACAACAATATTAACTTCACCAACAGACTCCCCGCCAACAGCCCCGCCCTCAAGCGGAGGCGGCGGCGGAGGAAGCAGTTCACAAAGCAGCGTTGCTCCTGCGGTTTATGGATCCGCGACAAGCTCCGCAAGAGGAGTAACTTCAGACGAAGTAGTCAAAAACTATTACGAGGGACAGCCTCTTAAGTTCGCACCAATAACGACATCAGTGGCTACAATAAAAAGCCCAGCAGAAAGAGGAAGACTAACCGCCAGAACAATGACTTTCGCGATAGGACTTGCGCTAATTGTTGTCGCAATCCTTATCGCTTTATTGTTGTCCCACTCTCACGGCAAGAAAAAACATCGTTTCAAGCGCAATAAAGTTTAAATATCCCCGCAACGTGATTCGCAACATGAAAAAGTCATTCGTTCTCATTGTCGCCATTACGGCTCTCGCATTGCTACTTGCCGCTTGCGGTTCAGACACCCAAGGCAAAAGAGTCGCGACGCCTGAAATATCAGGAATGACAACAGTTGACACTACCGCGGAACCAACAACTCCTACTGGAGAGACAGGAAAAACCGCCGCTGAAGCGTTGAAAGAACTTGAATCAATTGGGTCGGTTCCTTCAACTGAAAACAACCAAAAAGAAGGAACATTCTATCCTCCTGTCGTGACCGACAAAACTGGGGAAGACGCGCTTAAAGAGAAAACGCGCGCACTTTTCCAAAAGCCAGTCTATGACCCCGGAGTTGAAGCTGACGACGACTTTGGTCCAAGATACGGAGACGCCAGTAACAATTAATTTTCTTAAATCGTACAGTATATACACACATCTTAAATAAGTTTGAAGGCTAAAATGTTCTATGGAAGAAAACACAGCAATAATCGGAATTATTCTAATCGCGGCAATTTCTGTCACTATGTTCTTCGTCGCTGACCAAATGAACTCTGGCGCGGCGGTTATCAACAACTATCAAGTTTGCGACTGCAAATTCGTCGTAGGCGGACAAATCTACGAAAGACAAGTACAATCAAACTCTCCAAACTGCGATGTAGCGTGCTACAGATACGCGGACAACGGACAACTAATCGTTCAGGGTGAATACTAATGGCAAAAAAAGACCATCACACAATGGCTTTACTGAGTTTTGTAATCGTCGCGATACTCGCTCTCGGCGCATTCGCATATATTTATCTCAACCAGACAGGATACGGATTCTCAATAGCAGGCACACGAAGCTACGCTGAATCAATGCTTGCCAGAGGAGGAATACAAGTTCCAGGGGGCGCTGAAAACGTCCAAATCATTGTAAGAACACCTCAAACGGTAAGATGCGTATGTGAAAAAGAAGTCTTCAGCGTTTCAACAGGACAATCAAAAGGATTCAAGCCATTTACATCATATCAGCCCCTACCATATGGCGCTGACCCAACACAAGTATGCATGAACTGGTGCCAAATAGAGCAAAAGGCCAAGTTCCTTTGCGCTGGCTCCCAGTGCACTGGAGTTTCATACTAATGCATAAAGAGATCTCGTACGCGGTTACCGCTATTGTCCTCATAGTATCTATAGGAGGAATGTTTGTTGTAACGGACGGACCGACAGGCCTCGCCACAGCGACATTCGGTCAATCCGACGTCCTTGGAAACTGCTGCTGTGAAGGACCGCAAGGCATATTCACCGCTTCTTCAGGCAAATTATTGACGGAAACTACACACTCGCAATGCGCCCTTGTATGCGCCAAAGAAGGAAGCAAAGGAACCCAAATAGCTACAATCGGAGCCTGTTAAGGGCAATTTTCCTCTAAAATTACCGAAAGATTTAAATATAACTTCTCACATTTCTTTATAAATATAGTGGTAATACAAAATATAGGTTATTGCGTGGGAGGGGCTTGAAAATGTCAAACGAGATGTATTATGTCAAAAAATGCACCGATTGTGGTAGCATTAACCTCTTTGTAAACAAGGAAAAAGGAGAAGTCATCTGTAAAGACTGCGGTCTCGTTATTGAAGACAAGATGGTAGAATTCGGCCAAGAATGGCGTGAATTCGAAGATGACGGCGGCGAAAACAAGCGTAGAACCGGCGCTCCAATGACTTACACTCAATACGACCAAGGACTAGGAACAGAAGTCGGTCAAAAAGCGGACCTATTCCAGCTTGGCTCAAAAGACAGAAACAAATTCTTCAGACTAAGAAAATGGCAGTACAGAATCAGCACCGCCATTGAAAGAAACTTGAAACTAGCTCTTGCTGAATTGAAGAGAGTTTCTTCATTCTTGAAACTGCCAAAGATGGTAGAAGAAGAAGCAGCGATGATTTACACTCAAGCTGTTCAGCGCGGACTCGTAAGGGGCCGTTCAATGGAATCAGTTGTATCTGGAGCGTTGTATGCAGCGTGCAGACGCCACGAAGTTCCAAGAACACTTGACGAGCTATCTGAAGCTTCAAGCATTGAAAAGAAAGAAATTGGTAGAACATACCGTTTCATTACTCGCGAACTAGGCATAACAATCTTGCCAAGCAACCCAGTAGACTATATCGCAAGATTCGCTTCATCCTTGAAGCTAACAGCGGAAACGCAATCTAAAGCGGTAGAGATTCTGGAACAAGCGCAGGGCGAAGAGTTGACCTCAGGTAGAGGGCCAACAGGAATCGCTGCGGCTGCTCTATACGTTGCTGCTTTAATGCACGGCGAGAAAAGAACACAGCGCGAAGTAGCAGACGTCGCCGGTGTGACTGAAGTTACAATACGTAACCGTTACAAAGAGCTTCTTGACGAACTTGAACTAGAAAAACAGCTCAAGAAACAGAAAAAGAAGAAGCGATAAATTTTATTTTTTCTTTCAAAAAGAAGGGGCGATAACAAAACATGGCACGCAACCCTGATTACTTTGACGATGAAATTACAAAAAGACTAAATGACGCCATAAATAAAGCAGATAAAGAAAAAGAACGCATCGAAGAAATAAGCAATTTACTGGACCTCTCTGAAGAAGACAAAAACGCACTCTTTTTCTTCCCAACACATTTTAGAGATCCTCTACACCCGTTCATAGAAGAAGCCATTAACGCTCCTGATTTCAGGGAAGAAATGAAAATAGCAGGAACAGAACGGCTTTTCCTTGATTTGGAATACAGACGGAGAATAGAAAATATTTACGACACTTATCTAAAATAAAACTAAAAAATTATTTAACCTTGCCCATCTTCTGCCCAATCTCGTCAAACTTCTCGTGAAGAACGTCCACAGCCTCTTCATCCAAGTCGTTCTCCTCAATAAAGACAGCGAGCCAGTTCTTGGCGTCTCTCAACGCGTTCGCAGCAGGCTTAACAGAAGCAGAGTCAATTTTACCGCCGGCGTGCTTAATATCGCCGACCTTGGCGCCAATCTCTTCAATCTTCTCGTGAAGCTTCTCATAAGCCTCGTCAGACAAAGAATACTCGATCTTAAACGTCGCGAGCCAGTTTCGAACATCTCTAACCGCGTTCTCAACATCAGCAACTGAATTATTGTTTGATTTCGCCATATATTCCACCTCGATTTTGATAAGCCTGAGAAATGAAGGGAGTATAAAAAGATTTAGAGTTTTTACGCCGCCTTAGCAAGAGCCTTGCCAGATATCTTTGCCGCGCCTGTCTTGGCCATATCCTCAACAGAAACGGTGCAAGGGCATGGCAACTTGTACGCCGCCTTTTTCAAAGCCTCACGCGCGACTCCAATTCTATCTTTGGTTGTGTGAACGGTAAAAATAGGCTGACCCTTCTTAATTTGCGCCGCAAGACCAATAGGCTTGCCGTAGTTGTGAGCCATACCGGTAGACAAACGGTCCGCACCCGCGCCAGACGCTAGAGGGTTCTCACGCAAAATGTGGTGAGGGTAAACTCTCATCTGGAAAAAGTAACCAGTCTTGCCGATAACGTCAAGCTTTCTAATGCTAACCTGACGCGCGCTCTCCAAAGCGTGGTCACGAATTTGAACATAATCAGATTTCGCTCTCAAGTGAAGTTTAACTGGGAAATTCTCTTGCTTACCACCGGTGTAACGGCTGATACGATTCGCAGGGCGAGCTCTAACGTAGCACAATTTCTTATACTTAGAATACCTAGTGTAAGCGCGCTTGTATCCTCTGTAGCACACCCATTTACGAATTCTTGCCATAGCGAAAACGAACCTATGGGGGATTTATAAACCTTTCTACTCGCTTACAGGCTGGAACGCTCCTTAATAACCCTCAAAGGCCGTTCAGAATGAACAAAAACACCATACTGGTCAAGGAAATACTTCTTGATTTTTTCAATTTTAAACTCTAAATCAGCCTCAACAACAATCGCGTTAATAGCGTATTTGGACAAGTAATCAGCAACAGCTTCGTTGGCGTTCGCGAAATGCTGCGACTTTCGCTCTCCAACAGAGATATGAGGCATGTTTCTTGGACCTTCAACCTCTATTTTTTGAACATAAACGCGACCTTCCGAAGTAGATGAGCGCTCATTCACAGTGTAAATCTTGCTCTCTTTCGCCCGCAGATCAAAAATAAAAGCAATATCCTTATCCTGGTGAACTCCTTCAAGAAGAGGACGATACATTCCGAACTTCGTAATTTCCTGAACACCCAAATGGGCCAAAACTTCCCTCTTAGACAACTCGATGCTAAACGGTAAATGCAAGAAATAATCCCTCACTCGCTCTTCCTGGTTTTTCGCAGACTGCGCGTTGTAAACTTCAGATTTAACATCACTCATAAACTGATTAATATGCTCGCCAAGCTCATCCGGCTTATTGACAAAAGGAGGCTCAGAAGTCATAATTTTCTCAATTTCTTCAGGAGTCTTTGCAGCGACAATAAGTTTCTTGTACTCAGTAACAGGAAATGAAACTTTATCTTCTTCCTTCTTTCCCTTCAAAAAATCAAAAATCCCCATAATACTCATTGAAACGACATAATTTAATAATCTATCTGCCAATAAAAGATTATGAAAATCACCACCACATTCTACCCAAAAAACAGGGAAGAATGGCGAAAGTGGCTTGAAAAGAACCACAAAACCGCCAAAGAAATCTGGGTAATCTATTACAAAAAGGATTCTGGAAAACCAAGAATACCATACGACGAAGCCGTAGAAGAAGCGCTCTGCTTTGGATGGATAGATGGACAAGCGCAAGGCATTGACGAACAAAAATACGCTCAAAGATTCTCTCCAAGAAGACCAAAATCAAACTGGTCAGAACTAAACAAAGAACGAGTCAGAAAACTAATCAAAAACGGACAAATGACAACAGCAGGACTTGAAGCGTTTCCACACGAACACAAAGCGTCAAAACTCAAAATACCGAAAGACATACTCAAAGCCATCAAAGAAAACAAAGACGCGTGGGAATACTTCCAACACCTACCTGAATCATACAAAAGAGTTCGCATCGCGTGGATAGACGCAAGCGGACTGCCAGAACAAAAACCAAAACGGCTCGCATACTTCATCAAAATGACAGCGCAAAACAAGAAATTTGGAAGCTGGAAGTAAAATAAATAAAGCCACTCGGCTTTAACCAACAAAAAAGAGGTCAAATGCTCAAACCACGCAGTAAATTCAGCCATAAGGGGCAAAACGGCAAAGTTCTAGTCATAGGCGGAAGTGTTGACTACCCGGGAAGCCCGACATTTGTAGGAATGGCTGCAATGGCAACAATTCGCGCGGGAGCGGACCTTGTAATTGTCGCGGCGCCAGAAAAAGTCGCGTGGGCGATAAACTGCGTCGCGCCAGACTTGATAACACGCAAGATAAAAGGCGACAACTTTTCAGTAAAAAACGTCCCTGAAGTTTTGAAATTGTGTAAATGGGCAGACGTTATCACCATCGGCAACGGAATTGCATTCACAAAAGGCGCAAAAGAATTCATGCAGCGAACAATCAAGGGAATTGTCAAAATGGGAAAACCCCTTGTGATTGACGCAGCAGCATTGCGAGTTGCAAAAATACAGGACTTGAAAAACACCGTCTTGCTCCCTCACGAAGGAGAACTATCAGAACTGCTCAAAAACAGCAAGCTAACGCACAAAAACATTCAGCAAAAACTTGGAAACAACATTCTTGTCATGAAAGGACACCCGAAAACACTCATTGTTTCCAAAACAAAAAAAGCAATTAATTCAACGGGCAACGCGGGAATGACACACGGCGGAACAGGAGACGTGCTATGCGGAGTTGTTGCGGGGCTCATCGCGCAAGGCAACAGCTTATTTGAATCCTCAAAAATCGGAGCGTACGTTAACGGAAAAGCGGCAGACAGACTTCTCAAAAAAACAGGACTAGGATACATAGCAAGTGACCTAATAGACGAAATATCTCTTGTTCTGAAACCACTTCAAAAGATAAAATAAGCAACCTTTTTAAAACAGGGAAACAAACTTCAAGCTATGAACAAAACGCTAATAATCACAGTTGCTATCATCCTTGTAGCAATAGCAGGGGCAGCGATACTAATCGCCCCGCCTTCAGTCGCGACCGCAATATTATACATCGAAAGCGGAACTGTGGAAGTTGATACAGGGAAAGGCTGGCAGCCAGCCACAAACGAAATGCAACTTGACGTAGGAGACAGCGTCAAAACAGGAAACGGAGAAGCGACACTCGTTCTACTTGAAGGAGAAGTAATGCAGCTGGAACCTGGAACAGAAGTCACACTTGACTTAGTTTCCAAAAAGAAAATCAGCCTAACACAAAAATCAGGAGAAACCTGGAACAAAGTCACAAAAATATCAGGAGTCCAAGAATACGAAATCACAACCCCAACAACAGTCGCGACAGTAAGAGGAACCGAATTCCTTCTTGACATGGGAGAAATGGAAGTCGCTGAAGGCGACGTTGAACTTGAAAGAAAAAGCGACAAGAAAAAAATGATGGTCGGCGCGCTAAACAAAGCAATGGCGGACTCAATGACAATGCAAAAAATGGACAGCGCCGATATGACAAAAATGGACAAGTTCAGAACAAGAGCCATAAAACGCCTTGAAAGAATGCGCGAAAGAGAGCTAAACAAACACAGAATATACTCCCGCTTCGCCGAAAAAATGGGATACAACGAACAAGTAATCAGAAGCACGCTCACAGAAATGGACGAAGGAAGAAAAAACCCCGACGAATACTACGAAAAAACACCGGCAGTATTGAAACCGCGCGCCAAAAAAACATTCGAAATAACAAAAACAATACAGAAACTAAAGAATGAGGCAAAAGGCACTCGCTAGCGCGGCGATAATCGCGCTGATATTGTCAACGCTCGCGTTCTTTAACGTATTCTCCGGCTGGAACAACACTCTAACGGACACGCTGTACACAAGAGAAGAACCGTTAAACAACATACTAATTGTCGCCATAGACGACAAAAGCATACAAGAAATAGGAAGATGGCCTTGGAACAGGGAAGTTTACGCGCCGCTTCTCGTAAATCTTGACCAAGCGAAAGTAATCGCGTTCGATATCGCATTCTTTGAGCCGACAAATCAAGACATAATAGTCGCAAACGCGATGAGAGATTACGGAAACGCAGTAATCGCGAAAGAATACGATTTTGAAAGAAACGAAACAATAGACCCAAAATTCAGAAACATAACAACTGCATACATCAACGTGCACACCGACCCAGACGGAATAGTAAGAAGAGTGAGCTCGACCCTTCAGGATAACGACACATTTTCAACAGCAATAGCCAAAAAAATAGCGCCAGTAGAGCCGCCAGAACAATTCCTAGTCAGCTTCGCGAAACCATTCGAAAGAATAAGTTTTTCTGACGCGATAAAAGAAGACCCAGAAAAATTCAAAGACAAAATAATACTCGTAGGCGCAACAGCTCCAAACCTACACGACGACTATCTCGTTCCAGTATCCGACGGAAAAAGAATGCCCGGAGTCGAGTTTCACGCCAACGCCGTCCAAACAATACTGACAAAAAAATATCTTGAACAGGAACCAAAATGGATGGTCATACTGACAATATTCGCGCTCTGCATCGCGCTAGGAACATTATTCTCGTTCACGCGAATGAGAATAGCAATAATATCCGGAGCAATTCTTCTTTTCGCTTACTTCGGGCTGACGATTTACACATCGTTCAAAGGGTACTTCCTCAACATAATTTATCCTCCGCTCTCATTAATATTGACCACTGTATTCTGCACGGCAGTAATCGCCGCGGAAGAATCCAAGCACAAAAAACACATACTTGGACTATTCGGAAGATACGTCAGCAAAGACGTCGTAAAACACATCACTGAAACGAAAGGAGCGGTTGAATTAGGAGGAGAGGAAAGAGAAATCACAGCAATGTTCGCGGACATAAGAGGATTCACAAGCATATCAGAAAAAATGCAACCGCGCCAAGTAATCGCTTTCCTGAACCACTATTTTGGCGATATGACGGACCTCGTCTTCAAAAACAACGGAACACTTGACAAGTTCATCGGCGACGCTCTCTTCGCAGTATGGGGAAGCCCGCTGCCCCAACAAGACCACGCTCTAAACGCCGTCAAGTGCGCGATAGAAATACAGCAAAAACTTAGAACAAAACGAAGATTCGGAATGCCAAAAATAAAACTCGGAATAGGAATCTGCACTGGACCTGCAGTTATTGGCAACATGGGAAGCAAACAAAGACAAGAATTCACGGCGATTGGAGACACTGTAAACACAGCATCAAGACTCAGCGGACTTACAGAAGGAGGACAAATAATAATCACTGAGAGCACATACAACGCGGTAAAAAATCACGTAATCGCAAAAAAACTATCATCAATAAAAGTCAAAGGCAAGGAAAAGCCTGTGGCAATATATGAAGTTCTTCGACTAATAAAAAAATAATTTAAGGCAATATCCTAGTGAAACGATTTAGAATTCTTCAATCCAAGAACAACCAAGAAAACCGCGACCATGGACAACACGATCATACCGCCAGGCGGCAAGTCAAATGAAAACGCCAAAATGACTCCTAAAAACATAGAAAACACGCTAAACAGCAGCGAATAAACCATCGCGCGTTTAAACGAAGGCGCGACAAGCAAGGCAGTCAAAGGCGGAATGACAAGTAAACCGGTAACAAGCAAAATTCCAACCGCGCGAATCGCAACAACAATCGCACAGGCAGTCAGGACAATTAACAGGCTGTGAAGAAGCTGAACCTTAACTCCTCTAATCTGAGCGATTTCCTCATTAAAGGTAACCGCAAGCAATGAACGGTAATTCAAAACAATAAAACCAACAACCGCAGCAGTCACGATTCCCAGAAGAAGCAAGTCCTGTTTGCTCACTGAAAGAATGCTGCCAAATAAATAGCTGAACAAATTCGCGTTAAATCCTCTAACGTAGCCAATTATAACGATCGCCAAAGCCATACCTGTTGAGAGAACCAACGCTATGGCGGAATCACCATAAACTTTCGCCTTTGAAATAAGACGATTAATGCCAAGCGAGCCAAGGGACGCGAAAACAAGAGCCGTAAGAAGAGGATTTATATTAAACAAAAAGCCAACAGCGATACCGCCAAAAGCGGCGTGAGCCAAACCGTCGCCTATCAGAGAAAGACGGCGCAAAATAAGATAAACTCCAAGCAAACTGGTTGAAAGCGAAACTAACAAGCCCGCAAACAAAGCGTTTCTCACAAAATCATACTGCAAAAACTCAATCATGCTTATGCTCCGCGTGGTGGTGATAGATTCTGAATTCCTCGCCGTAAATATTTTTCACGAAAGTAGACATCTTAGAAACAGGACCGTAACAGCACAAACTTTTGTTAATGCACAAAACAGACTTGGCATACTTCGCGATAATGCCAACATCGTGCGAAATAATGATAATCGTTATTCCTTTCTTGTTCAGCTTGTTCAGGAACTTGTAAAAACCTTCCTGCGCCTTAATGTCAACGCCAACATCAGGCTCGTCAAGCATCAAAATCTTCGGATTATTGAGCAAAGCAAGAGCAATCATAACGCGCTGCTGCTGGCCGCCAGACAAATCGACGAACTGGCGCTCAAGCAAATCGGAAATTTCAAGCTCGTGAACAATCGGCCAGAAATCAGGAGATACCGCCGAGAAAAGCTCTTTCACCGTCGCCGGAAAATTTCGGTCAAGAGAATATTTTTGCGGAACGTAACCCATCTCAGCGCCGTCCAAAAGCCGAATCTCACCGCTTGATGGAGTCAGCATCCCCAAAAGCAATTTCGCGAGAGTTGTTTTACCGGCGCCGTTAGGGCCGATCATCCCGACAAAATCGCCTTCATCAATGGAAAAAGAAATATTTGACAAAATCATCTCCTTGTCATAACTAAAGGAAACATCGTCAACCTCAATCACCCTTTTTTTAGCTATTCGCATTCCAAAGCGACACGCAGGTTAGCGAGATTTTCGCGCATTATGCTTATGTAAGACTCCTGCCCGCTTCCCGACTCAGCAGGATTCAAAGCAAGAGTCTGCGCTCCAACCTCGTTCGCAATTGTCTGCGAAACCCGGGGGTCAACAAGCTCTTCATAGAACACATATTTTAAATCATTCGCTTTTGCGACATCAATTAAAGCAGTAATCTGATGAGGGGTTGGCTCAGCCTCAGGCGAAAGACCGTAAATTGGCACTTGCTCAAAGCCATAATCCCTCGCGAGATAGCTGAACGCCGCGTGAGTGGTCAAGATTTTGTCTTTTCTGCAAGAAGCGAGGCCATTTTGGAAATCAGAATCAAGCTGTTGAAGCTGTGAGACATAATTTGCCGCGTTCCGCTCGTAAAAATCAGCGTTTTCAGGGTTCGCGCGCTTCAAACCTTCCTTGACATTATTTGTTATGACAATCATATTCTTGGGAGAAAGCCAAACGTGAGGATCAACTCCCTCTTCAGCGTGCTCCTCGGATTCTTCCTCAGACTCATTATGCTCTTCAAATTCTTCCAACTCCTCATCGTGAACATCAATGCCTTCAATCAAATCAACGCCATCAAAAGCGTGAATTATCACTGCATTTGGATTTAAACTGGACTCGAACCTCTCTTCCATACCCTCAAAATTAATTCCAGTGCCAACGAAAACCTTCGCACTTGAAAGCGCGACCAAATCACTGGGATTCGGGTCAAAAGAATGCGGCTCCACTCCCGCGGGAATGAAAGATTTAACTGACATTCTGTCACCCGCGACGTTTCTTGTGACCTCGTAAAGAGGGTAAAACAGGGCAACCGCGTCAGACTTTTCAACCTGAGGAGCGCACGCCATAGCAAAGACAATCAGTGACAAAACAGCAATCAATTTTTTCATTTTTCAACCTCTCCAAAAAAAGGCCAAGCCCGAGTCTGATTCCCCGGGCGAGGCAGGATTTCTTGGAAACAATAACCGAAAAATATTAATAATATTTAACCTTTTTGTTAATAACATTCGGGCTAAAACCGAGGAGAAGTTAATAACAATGACCATAATCAGCATGTCCATTCCACAGGAACTCCTTGAACAAATGGACACACTGCAGGAAGACATTGGATTCAGCGGGAGAAGCGAACTCATTCGAACAGCGGTAACGATGCTCGCCAATGACACAAAAGAAAAAAGCAAACTAAGCGGAGTGGTTGACGGAGTCGTCATAGTAATTCACCCTGAACGATATACCGACGACTTAAGCGAACTGCCCCACACATTCCAGCACATTATCAAAACACAGATACACAATCACCTGAAAAACCACAAATGCCTCGAAATCTTTATTGTCCACGGAACAGCGGAAGCGATAAAAAGATTCCACGAAGCGTTCCAGACATCACGAAAAGTCGAGCTTGTGCGTCTGTTCGTTTCCTAAAAAACCATTCTGATTTATATATAACCTCTTGGAAAAACTGACTATGGAACTTGAAAGAATCGTCAAAAGCATTGAAAATATCAGAGACGCTCCGCTAACAGAATTGATGCAAAATGACGTTTACCATTTCGTGAACCGTCTGGAAAAAACATATAAAAATCAAAGAGCCAACGTGCTAAATAGTTTCGCCTCAGAAAAAATTCTCACCTGCGGCGGAATACTTTATTTGGTAAGCACAGGAAACATAGAAGTTATTTCTCCAACATACCAAAAACAATACGTCACTCCAGCAAACAAAAATCTTGAACTATTAAGAGCGCCTCCAACAGGGCTTAACTTCGTTGACCCAACATTGAGAGAAGTTCACAAAACAGTCCTTCCAAAAGAAGTCCCAATAACTTACAAAATACTCCTCGTAGATGTGTTCTCGGACAACGAACTTCGGGAAATATGGAAACTCGGCAGAGGCGAACTGAATTATGAAGGAATATTGTCGCAAAAAAGCTCAATCAGCGGCAAACACTACGCGTCTTCTGTAAACAGAGGAAAAGACACATACATCTCAACAAGAAGAAAGGCGCTCAGCGAGTAAGACCTGCGAGATAGTCCTTCACAACCTTTGTCGCGCGAACATCATCCTCATTATAATCAATAATTCTTTGCAGGACGCTTCTGTCTTTTGAATCAAGATACTGGAAATAAAGGACAATGCTCTCCTGCGCGCTCGCCATTCCGCGCCACTTGTAGCCCAGCATTTTACCAACTTCCTTCAGCGAATTGGACATAACCGGCATCGCGACTGACTTTTTCAAAATTGTTAGGATGTCAACCATTCTGTCAAGAACGGGCTTAACATTAACTTTGAATTTCTGACCCATTGACGCGAAATGTGTTTTTTCATAAGGACCATAATGGTAAATCGGCGCGTCGGGATACTTTTTCACGTACTCCAAAAACTCCTGAAGCATTCTTCCCTCATCGTTAAGATTTTCCGCGATAAAAGGACGGAAATGAACCCTTTCTTTTTCGGAGACAAGAAGACCGATAAGATAATTGACCTTAATTACGCCCTCCTCTGTCTGCATGTCATCCGTGCCCTCGAAATCAATGAAAAGATCAACATCGCTTTTCTCAAATTTTGGCTTGTGCAAAATAACAGGTTTTTTAGTCGTCCACGCCTCGGCGAACTTCTTTATTTTTTCCAACGTTGGCTCAGGAATATCAATATCCACAGGAGTTTCGGACAGCTGGTGAATTGTTTGGATTCCCGCCTCGTTCAGTTTTCTTTTAACGGCAGGGCCAACGCTCGGCAAAATGGAAACGTCACCGGCTTCCACCGCCTTTGAATTGCAGTAAGACTCCCAAGGCCACCTGCATGACTTCGCCGTTGGAGTGACATTCTTTCCTTTTTGAATTTCGCGAATTCCGTCAAGAATATTTTTTAGCTCTTCCTCATATTTCTCAAAATCATAACTCGATTCCTCGCCATCGCGATTGATAAGATAGAATTTTTTAGGAGTGTAACCCTGAATTTTCCCAAGCAAATAATTGTAAAACGCGCCCTGCAAGACATATTCGTGCTTTATGTGCTTCGCGCTCTTAATTTCCTTAACAACATAATGGTGCTTTCCGAAAATACTTGGGTGGGAATCGTCGCGCTCGAGAACGTCAGTAATTCCATATATGTCTTCGGACAGGAAAAAGAGAGGTGCGTGAACAAAAGACTTCGCACCCTTCTTTCCATTTTCCAAAAAAATCTTGAAACCAGTCTCAAAAGATTTCGCGGCTATTAACTCCGCGTCCTTGTAATTAGATTCAACAATGTTTCTTTCGTGCTCGTGGCCTCTGTCAAACAACAAACGCATATACGCGTTTTCAGGATCTCTGGCTTCAAAAGGAGCGAAGTACTCGCACCAAATCGTGAAAGGACTGATGCAATAATTGATTACGGTATGGCCTGTGATTGTGAATTTTGTTCGCTTTTTGTCGCCTACGCACTTGTCAAAAACGTCCATTTTCTTGTGTATTACCTGCCTGTTTATATATGGTTCCTGTGTAGGGCAGAATCATAACCTTTATAAACTATATAATTTATATAAAATCTATGAACGAATCCACATATAGCAATAAGACTCCATTTATGGCCCGACGCGGCGAAAGCCCTTTCATAGCCACAGGCCAAACCTTCGATACACGCGGAAACGTCCGCGTAGTAATGGACAAAGAATCAAACATATTCCTTGTAGAAAAACTAAGCAACCCAGAACGATTCCTCAGCTATCTTGATGACAAACTGGAACAAAGCAAAATAGAAAGACAAAGAGCAGAAAACGAAGCTGAATGTCTAATGAGACTACAAGGAGTTGAAGGAGTGCAAAAACTCGCCAAACTTCCATTCTACCAATTCCAGCCAAATGGAGACGCGACACGCGCAACATTCCACATGCCGTGCAAATTCATCAACGGACTCCCATTCAGCGCGTACGTAGGAAACATGAACTTGCAACGAAGAATCGACGCGGTTTATGACATCGCGAAAACAGTCCAAGAAGTCCACAACAAAGGAATAATCCACCAAGACATCTCACCATACAACATAATCATCGGACACGACAGAGCGCACCTGATTGACTTCGGACTATCACGCATCAAAGGAAAAACATACTCAGAACAACTGGACAAGCTGCTCAGAGAAAACTGCAGCCCTGAATACGGCTCACCAGAACAAAAGAAAGGAAAAACAGCAACAGAAACTTCAGATATTTACGCCCTAGGAAAAGTTCTTTACTTCGCCCTAAACGCGATTGAAACAAAAAAATTCGGAGTAGTCGATTACGGCGCGCCATACGCAAAAGAAGAAAAACTGCTTTCAGCAACAGCGGAAAGAGCCACGATGAAAAACCCTTCACAAAGACCAACAATAGAAGGATTTATTGACCTAATTCACGCCTGGCAAATGGATAAGAAACCACTCCGCAGGTAATACAATACTTTTAAATACCAAGTTTCGTTATTTATCATTAAAGAGGTGTCATATGAATAAGAAAGGTGCGCTTGAACTATCAATAACAGCAATCGTCGTTCTTATCATCGCAATAACACTTCTTGGACTCGCAATATTCTTCATTCGAAATCTATTCTCAGAAGGAACAGAATTGTTTACCGGCGAACTGGCAAAGATAAAAGACCAGCTACGCAAGACACTCGAGGAATCAGGTGAAACAGTCGTCATCAGCAAAGGAACAGAGCTCAAAGTTAAAAGAGGAGAGCCATTAGAATTCCACATCGGAGTACGAAATACGGAAGACGAACGGTGTTACAGACTCGCATTTAGATGTATTTCACCATTCACAACAGGAAACACCTGCGTTGAAGGACAAGCAGACCCACTATTGGTAGGCGGAATGGACCAAGACGGCTCGGCGCCATCAGTAAGGTGGTTCCCAAGAGTCCTAAGCCAATTCGTCGTTCCAGGAAATGATATCTCGGTCGCTCCTGCAACAATGCAAATCGCCAACGCAAGACCAGACACATACTCAATGGAACTAAACGTTTTCAAAGGCGACAGCGCGGACTGCGGAACAGTACAAAGCTGGAGCAAAGAAACAAAACGATTCTTCATCATACTAAGCTAAATGGCAAAGAAAAAAACCAACAGGAAATCGGATGCCGCAATGATTGAGTCACTCATACCTTCAGGCAAAAGAAGACTGGCGAGCCACGAAGAATTCGAAATAATGAAACTGGTATTGGACAAGTTTTTGTGGGTAGGAACCGGCCTATTAGTATTTGGTTTGTACATCGTAATCTCAAAAGGACTTCAGGAAGGATTCTGGTACATACTATCCGGAGCAGCAGTAATGCTGGTCTTCAGCTGGATAATAATCAAAGAATTCGAAGCAATACGGTAAAGATTTTTATACAAATTCTGCATCAGACACCTTGTGGCAAGGGGAAAGACTGTAGACTTGACCAGAAGAGTCGTCAAAGTCGCTGAATGGGGCGTGAAATACGCGTACGGACAAATTAACTACTGTCTCCAAAACATTGAGCAGGAAGCAAACATAAGCGCAATAATCAGCCTAAAAAACAAAAACATAGACCCAAAAGAACACATCGACAGATGGGCCAAATCAATTCTAAAATCAACGAGCGACAACCAAATAACGCTAAGACAAACACAACTCCAAAACATAATAGAAAGCGTATACCCTGAAGTAAAATACCAAGGCAGAGAACTAAAGGACTACGAACCATACAACAGAATGATTGCCCTCGCGAAACTAATAGGAGGATACAAAAAAATATCCCTCAACGCATACGACAAATCGCAAAACATCCTAAACATACTAACATTCCGCTCATACGTAATGGCAACCCTGCCAGAGGACGACATACACCAAAGAGCAGCGAGCCTGCTGCGAGAATACCTACAAATCTCACAACCTTTTAATACTGCCAAACAATAATATTCTTATGAACAAAAGAGGTATTGAATTTAGTGTGGGATTTCTCGTGGGACTGATTATCGCCATATTAATATTTTCATTATCGCTTTACTTTGTCTTTCAATGGTTCGGCGAAGCGGAAGAACTCAAGGGAGACATAGACAGACAAACACAAGACCGAATAATGAGCACGCTAAAAACAGGAAACCAACAAGTAGGAATACCAATATCAGTAGTTGACGTAAAAAGAGGAGACATCGCGACTTTTGGCCTCGGCGTAAGAAATATAGGAAACACCGCAGAATTCAGCGCATCAGTGTCGTTCGCGGGAGCGTACGACGAAAAAGGAAACCAAATGGCGGTTGATGACAACTATATCAACACCAACTGGCTAGGGCAACTACGAAACATCGCGCCGTTTTCCTTGGATAAAAACGAAATGCAAGTTGTTCCGATAATTGTCAAGGCAGGAACACAAATGGGACAAGGCATCAGCACACAAAAAGGAGACTTCGTGTTCAACGTTTGCGTCTGGCAAGGACAAGCCAAAGAATGCAGCATTTCTGAAAGGAACAACGTCTTTACTCAAAAGATTTACCAGATAACCGCAAGGGTAATTTAAAACTCAATTCTCGGCAAAACAAGATACGCGAAAACAGCCAAAAGGGCAATAGCTATCCAAAAATGAAACCACGAGATGAATTGAAAGCCGACAAGGACTAACAAAGCAACTGCGATTATTATTCCTATGATGCCAAGGATTTTTTTGAAAATCATTTCGCCTTCTTCACCGCAACAATAGCCACTTGCATCTGGTCTTCGTGAGGATATCTTGTTGTGAGTTTCTGAGCCCAAAGGCCTGGGAGACCCATCCAAGCAAGCCATCTGAACTTCGCTGAGACTTTCAGAAGCTCGTATGAAATGCCTGCGACTAATGGGATTAATAGAATTCTAGCTGGAACGTTAATCCACCAGTAATCTGTGCGAATAGCGGAGAATAAAATAATGCTAACTGCGACGACATAGAATAACAAGCTCGTGCCGCATCTTGGGTGTTCTGGCGGGAACTTTCCAACATTCTTAGGAGTTAAAGGCAAATGGTTTTCATAACAATGCACCGCCATATGCTCCGCGCCGTGATACTCAAACATTGTCTTGACATCTTTCATCAAACCAATGGCGAACAGATAAAGGACGAAAACTATCAAACGGATTATGCCGTCAACAATGCCAAAAGTTATCGTGGTTGGATCAAAAAAGAGTTTAGTAACATAATACGGCAAAAGGATAAAGATTCCAATGACTAGCGCAAAAGCCATCGCGAAAGTCAAAACCAAACCCCAAAAACCAAGCTCTTCCTCCTCGCCCTGCTGGTTCGCGGACCACGTCAAGGCGTTCATACCAACAATCATCATCTCAAACAAAGAAACAGCGCCACGAACAAGAGGGATGTTGAGAATCTTGTATCTTTGGGTTAATGTTTGATGATTATAACAATTTGAAACAATTTTACCAGTAGGGGTTCTCGCAGCCATGGCGACCTTGGAAGGAGACTTAATCATGACACCTTCAATCAAAGCTTGACCGCCGAGAGGAATGGTTTTGGGCATGTAATTCAAGTTAAATAAGAAGTATAAAAAAGTTGGTAAAAAAGATTATTTTGCCCTTTTCAGGACGTAAACATAATCCGTTTCCTTTTGATTTGCGCCATTCAATAAATTCGCAGTATGAAGTTCTAGAGAAAACGTCCCATCGGGTTCAAAAATTGGAACTATTTTTCTATATGTAGGAAGCAGCTGATAAAATTCCTTAACCTCTGCGGCACTATCTTCCGGTACAACTTTCAACACTTCCATATTTGAATGGTAACAAATAATGTTATCAGAAATGTTCAAATCGTAAATAGTGCTATGAGGCACCTTATACTTACTCGGATTATAAATCAACCTGCCAGAATCAGTCAATTCAATCTCAAGCGGATTGTGATCTTTGTAATCAATGAGCACCTTTCTGAAAGTGGATTTATCAGTTTTTGGATCATACCGTTTAAGAGAAAGCTCGTGCTCAGTTACAAGAGAAAAATCATTTTCGTCCAACTTATAAAAAACCTTTTTATCACCTTTTATAGAATAAATGGACTCGGCTTTGTATTTTCCGATAATGCCCTTTCTAATTTTGTTTATTTCAGCATACTCTTCTTTTGAAAATTCTTCAAACATTAAAGAAGCGTTTTCAATAGTTTTCATTTCCTTTTTATCTGTTAAAGCCGAAACGACTGGATCAAGAAAAGGGATGTTCTTTTCCTTATCTAGACCTATGCAAACAAGAGCATGCATGTTGTTTTCCATTTTAAACGACTGTCCAGAATAAAAAACCAACTTAGATTCAGACTCTTTATCAAAATTAAAGCGGGTCCTTCCATTTTCGTTCAAGCCTTCTCCCCGAGTATAGCTTTTTACACCATCAGAAAAAGTTTTACCAAACTCAAGTACAATTTTACCGTAACCTTTTGATGTTCCATCAGGGAAGGAGGCAGTAACCTCAAGTCTATACATCTTTTCTTTATAAAAATCAAAAATTTTCTCAGCGTCAGTTTTCTCTTTCGCCTGCATCAATTCAACGCGAGGAGTATTGACATTATTTGACATTAAGGAATCAAGAGAATCACTCTTAGAAATTTGACCGCTCGCAGGAACAGTAACAGCACCAGCCAAAGCCAAAGAACCCAAAATCGTTTGAAGCGTTTTCATAATAATCCCCCTGAATATCTATATACCAATTGCATTTTTTCTCATTTATAAAGGTTTTGACAGAAAACGGTCAAAAATCCAAACTTTCTCCCGGACTTAAAACTTTAACTGGAACCTTCGCCAAATCCTTGAACAACTCAGCATTATCTCGCGAACCCTCTGAAAACCCCCAACACATCGGAATGGCATAGTTTGGCTCGATGACATCTGCATCCTTGGCCGCTTCTTCCGGAGTTTGCGTAAAAGTTCCGCCAACAGCGATAAGCAAAACATCAGGCTTCATCTTAGACAACTGAGGCATGTAAACCGAATCGCCCATAAAATACAGCTTCTTACCTTCAGAAATAATCACAAAGCCAAGACGCTCCCTTTCCTCATCGCCCTGCTGGTTCGCGGACCAAGTCAAAGCGTTCATACCGACAATCATCATCTCAAACAAAGAAACAGCACCTCTCACGAACGGAATATTGAGAATCTTGTATCTTTGGGTTAACGTTTGATGATTATAACAATTTGAGACAATCTTTCCCTCAGGAGTCCTCGCAGCCATGGCGACCTTGGAAGGAGACTTAATCATTACGCCTTCAATAAGAGCCTGACCGCCGAGAGGAATGGTTTTGGGCATGCAATTCAAGTTAAATAAGAAGTATAAAAAAGTTGGTAAAAAAGATTATTTTACTTTCTTGAGACAATAAACGTCCGTCATAGAATCAGCATACTTTATATGGTACTCTAGAGACATCGTCCCATCTGGCTCGAAAATAGGAGTTAATTTTTCGAAAAGCACCTGTTCATCCAATTTTTTTTTGAACGTCTCGGCGAAATTCTCTGGAACAACCTTTAAAAATTCAAAGGCCGTACGATAATAAAATACATTATTTGCCAGATCAAGGGCGTAACGAGTCTTATACGGATTCTTGTATTTGCTCGAGTTATAGGTCATTTCCCCCTTATCATTGAATTCGATCTCGAGTGGTAAATGATGTCTTTTATCAACATATATTTTGTGAATCGTTTTTTTACCAGTCTCTGGATCAGTTTTTGTACAGGTTGTCTCTACCTCATTCTCGCTTGTAAAATCGACTTTTTTATCAATATTCAAAAAAGTTTTCTTTCCATTTTCAAGACGATGCCACGTTTTGGCTTCAAACTTTCCAATAATGCCTTTTCTGAATTTTTCTATTTCTTCATACTCTTTTTTAGAAATCTCATTGATAGTGAACTTAAAATTTGGAAGTGTGACCAGTTCCTTTTCAGTGGCATAGATAAGGTCTCCCGATACGGAATCTTTTGAGTTGAGATTTTGAGATACTTTAAGATATAATTTTCTCGTCTCAACCATTCCCGTTGAATCATCTAAAACGCCACTATTCCAGAAATTTCCAAAAAGAAGTACAGAGTCCTTCTCAATCGAGTATAACCCTTCTCTCGATCCCAATCCTTTAGAATCAAAACCTGGAAAAAGGACTCGGGGATACTTTTTTAATCCGCCAGTCATCGATTCAGAAATTTCATAAATCGCCTCTAACTCACTCCCTGGTTTGGTGGCATCTTTTGTCACCACTCTGATAATTTTTCCTTTATATGAATCAAAAATCTGCTCTGCAACTGTCTTTTCTTTCTTGTCCTGCATTAACTCAACACGAGAAGCCTTGTTACCAACCAAAGAATCCAAAGATTCAGCGTTAGACTGACTGACAGGAACAGTAACAGCACCAGCCAAAGCCAAAGAACCCAAAATCGTTTGAAGCGTTTTCATATTCAATACCTCCATATACCAATTAAACTTGAATTAAGCTCATTTATAAACGTTTTGACAGAAAACAGTCAGAAATCTAAAGATTCTCCCGGACTCAAAACCTTAACAGGAACCTTAGCTAAATCCTTGAACACTTCAGCATTATCTCTCGTCCCTTCCGGACCGCCCCAACACATCGGAATGGCATAATTCGGCTCGATGACGTCGGCATCCTTGGCCGCTTCTTTTGGAGTTTGAGTAAAAGTTCCGCCAACAGCGATAAGCAAAACGTCAGGCTTCATTTTAGAAAGTTGAGGCATGTAAACTGAATCACCCATAAAATAAACCTTCTTGCCTTCAGAAATAATCACAAAACCAAGACGCTCCCTTTCCTCATCGCCCTCGTGACCTCTGTAATTCACATCCTTCGCCTTAACAGGCATCGCGACAACCTCAACATCATCAAACCTTCTGCTCTCTTTCGGCATCACAAAACCGGAAGGATAAACTTGAGCAGCGACTTCCCTCGTGCCAAGAATATGAGTATTCTCTCTCATCGCCTTTCTTAACTTCGCCATATTACAATGGTCAAAATGCCACTGCGACACCAAAATGATGTCAGCGTTATTGTAACTGGCTTCAGGACCGGCGTAAGGGTCAATAAAGATGCGCTTATTATTAGTCTGAATCAAAAAAGAAGCGTGACCGAAATAAGTGAGGCGCATACACTAACTATTGAACGAATATATTTAAATTATTACTCATATTAACGATAATAATGGCAGAACTAAAAACAAAAGAGAACAACGCGAGCGTCACCAAATTCATCAAATCAATCAAAGACAAACAACAACAAGAAGACTCCTTAAAATTACTTAAAATATTTCAAGACGCCACAAACAAAAAACCAAAAATGTGGGGCAAAACAATCATCGGATTCGGAAAATACCACTACAAATCAGAACGAAGCTCCCAAGAAGGAGACTGGATGATGACAGCGTTCTCACCCAGAAAACAAGCGATAACACTTTACATAATGTCTGGATTTGAAGGACACAAAGCGCTTTTGAAAAAACTAGGAAAATTCAAGTTAAGCTCGGGGTGCTGCGTATACGTAAAAAAACTTGAAGACATTAACGTCGCAACACTAAAACAGCTCATAAAAGACTCATGCAAAGCAGTTATGAAAAG
>CAZNDX010000004.1:5112-28257 GCA_964572035.1 uncultured Methanosarcinales archaeon | reverse complement strand
TTAGCGCCTTCCACTCAATAACGTGCTTAAGCCAGCCGGGGAATCTGCCGTTAACGACCCAGCCATTAGGCAAAGTCATAATACCGAACTTGTCGCCCAAACTGATAACCAAAGGAGCGCTCCTGGGCTTGTGCGCGATTAAAGACCTTGAATTTGACTTCAAAATCATATTGTTAACTATCAAAGCCGCGTGGCGCTCAGCGTTCTGCGCAGTCTTCTCCTCTTTCACGCTGTTAATGTCGCCGCCGACAAAAATATTGTCAAAACCTTTCAACTGCAGAAAATCATTGACATTCAATGCGCGCCTCTCGCTAAAAACATCCTCAGGAAAACCCTTCATGAACCAAGGATTGCACTTGATTCCAGCGCACCACAAACCAACATCCGCCTCAATTTCACGGCCTTTATCCGTAATGAACTTGTTGCCCTCGTGCTTCACAACCTTCTCGCCAAAAATAATTTTAGCTCCGTGATTCTCCAAAAACTTGCGAGCGTATATGCTCGCCTTCTCAGGATTACGCTCAAGCAAACGGTCATTCGGATGCACTATGATCAGCTCCTTGCTATTTGTCTTTGTCAAAAGCTCGCCAGCGATTTCAACACCGACCAAACCTCCCCCAATAATCAAAACTTTTGGGGACGAGACAACCTTCTCACCGATCTTGGCGGCTTCCACTCCGTTCTTCAAAGTGAAAACATTCTCCTTATTCTCAAGGAAAATAGGATAATCGATGCCTGACGCAATAAGAAGATAATCAAACTGCAAAGTTTCATTCTCAAGAATGACCTCATTTGGAGTAACCGTAGTCAGAATATCATTGACAATTCTCGTTCTTCTCAAAAATCTTCTGAACGGAGAAATAATTTTCTTATGATAACCCGCGTCGAAAATGACCTTATGAATGCTTGGAGTGAACTCAAAATAAGTCTTCTTGTCAATTAAAGTGATTTCCCAATCAGTATTCTGCTCCAAAAGACGGGCAGCTCTCGCACCGCAAAAACCTCCGCCAATTATCACGACTTTCATTTTTTAAATTAAAAAACGACAGTATAAAAAACCTGTGAATAAAGACAATTAAAATGGACAAAGGACCCTGGAAAATAACTGAAAGAACGCAAATTTACAAAAATCCCTGGATGACAATAATAGAAGACAAAGTCATACAGCCTGACGGAAAAAAAGGAATCTACGGCACAGCAGATATCAAAGCAGGAGCCGCAGTCATACCAATTGATGATGAAGGGAATGTCTACCTAATTGACGAATTTAGATACGCCATAGGAAGAAGAACAATCAAAGCAGCAGGAGGCGCGGTTGAAGAAAACGAACCGCCACTAAACTCGGCCAAAAGAGAGCTTTCCGAAGAACTCGGACTCGAAGCGAAAGAATGGACAGACCTAGGACACGCCGAACCAATAACCTCAATGATAAACTCCCCCCAGTTTATGTTTCTCGCGAGAAAACTGACAAAAACTGAAACAAACCACGACTCAACAGAAGTCATCAAAACAATCAAAATGCCTTTGAATGACGCAGTAAAAAAAGTGATGAGCGGAGAAATAATCGACGCAATCGCGTGCATACTAATTCTAAAAACAAAAGAATTCTTGAAAAAATAAAGAAAATAAAAAAATTAAGCCTTAAGAGACCACATTCCTGGTTCCATGCACCAGAGCGCGGCAAGGCACAAAATAAACACTATGTTGTTCAAAACAATGCCAAACCCGCCAGCGCCAAGTCCTACAGCCACAAGCAAGATAAACGCTAATGGAGGAACGGACCACTTAAGCTTAAAGCCCGCAACAACAGCGGCGCCGCCCAAAACTTCAACAACAATAACTATCCAGGCGAACACAGCAGCCATTGGAAAACCCATTCCAGAAAGCATTTCAACAAACATATTCGGGTCCAAAAGCTTCATAATTCCGGCGGTCAAAAACAAGCCGCCAAGACCAATTCTCAACAATAAAGACGCGTATTTTTTCATATACATCACCAAGGTTTTCAGAGGCGAACTCATTAATAAAAGTCACCCTCCGCACCCTTTAAAAAGGACTACTTGTAAGTGGTAAATAATAGCAAGGTTTATAAAGGGGTGTTTTAACTATCCTCTAAAGGAGACCCAAATGATACAGCTTGACAAAATTGTTGAAAGGTCATACAGCCACCTTCCAGTGGAAAGGGCTAAAGCCGCGATAGAACTAGGCCATTCAAAAGACAGAAGCGCCTTTGAAAGACTGGTTCAGATGACTATTGACACAGAGCCATACGTCATCGGCGACGCAATACTCGCGCTAGGACTTCTACAGGACAGCAGAGCTTACTTTGTTTTAGCAAACCTATACGAAAGGGCAAAAGAAATATTCAAAGAAAACGAATACGGAATCAAAAAAAGAATTCTAAACGCGCTCGGCGAAAACCAAGACCCAAGAGCGAAAGATTTGGCCCTGCACGCGCAAAAACACTTCGCGCTTGAAGAAATAGCAAAAGACACTCTACAAAAAATAGAATCAAGAAGCACACCTTTCGTTTACAAATACGCCGGGGAAGAAGAAAGAAGAAAAACAGCGGAAATGAACTACAGAAGATTCATAATCAGAGACTACGAAGACCTGCAAAAAGCAATACCAACCATAGAGCAGGAAAAAAACGGACACCCCTCAAAACCACAAACTTACATCATAACAACTGACCACAAAATGTTCATAGGCGGAGACGTTCACGAACACGTTGACGTCGCCCAAGGAGAAGACGTTTTGGCGGCCGGCGAAGCATTCTTCGAAAAAAATAACGGTAAGTGGATTATAGAAAAAATAAACAACCGCTCATACGGATACTTCCCTGACAAAACGTGCTTTACGGAAATTAAAAAAGCAATGGAAAACTCAGGAATAACGATTCCAAACTGCATAAGCTCAGCGAATCCTCCTCAAGGATGGATGGACAAAGATATACTCGACTGGAAATGGGAAGAAATACAAAAAATAAGACACTCTAAGAAATAAATCTGACCAAAATATCCCCGCCAGAACGACCTTCTAAAACAACATTATCAAGCAAACCATTAACGAACCTTCTGTAAATTTCATAAACTCTGTGATGACCGTCAAGAATCTTAATTCCGTACAGGTCACCTCCAAGAGGGAAACGCTCGGCTCTCAACGGGTCAGACTCATCATAACTCAACAACTTCTCAACAGAACGGCCTCGCTGAATCTTCGCCTGAACAACATTCCAAGGATGCTTAACAACAAGCTTTGAAGGATGAAACTCTCTCGCCAAACAATAAAAACCGCCGCCCGGCGCCTGAACTCTCAAAATTGAATCAACGCCCTGAAAACTCGAGTTCAAAAAAAACAAAGAAAGCTTAACCAAACTTTCGCAAATCTCCTTTGACAAACGAACCATCTGAACAGCGTCCTTTCTTTTCTTCAATTTCGGCGGTGCCTTCTGAACAAGAATTTCCAAATCAGAAAGACGCTTCAAAAAAGTAAAACCCTGCGCGGAACGCTCAACATAATCAGCATAAGTGAAAATAAGCGGCTCAATATTGGGAGGAGAATCAAAACTCTTCTCTTTCAACGCAAGCAAAGAATCCGCCCACAACAAAAAAACAGACCACTCATTACCAGACCACCTTGAAACAGGCGCTTTCAAAAACAAAGATTCCACTGCGTTAAACAAGCCGATACTATCCATCACCTCTTGAAACAACATACATACGGCAAAGGAATATCGCTATAAAAAATCACCTGTTCACGCTAAGGTTTATAAAAACAAACACCAAATAGAATTGTATGGAATTTCAACGCGTAAAAGGAATGGAAGACTACTATCCAGCAGACTTTGCGACATACTTCGCGATAGCTTCCGCGCTTCGCGAACAGGCGAAGAAATTCGGCTTTGAAGAAGTCCAATCACCCGCGGTTGAAATGATGAAAACACTCACGGCCAAATCAGGCGATGAGATAAAAGGACAGTTATTCTGCTTCGAACAAAAAAGCAACGAAGATTTAGGACTGCGATTTGATTTGACCGTGCCAATGACGCGAATGTTCGTAACCAAACAAAGAGAACTGCAAAAGCCAGCCAAATGGTTCTCAATCGCGCCAATGTGGAGATATGAAGCCCCGCAAAAAGGAAGAGCGCGGGAGTTTTACCAGTTATCAGTTGAATTGTTCGGCAGCAACCGACCAGAAGCTGACGCGACATGCATGAACTTGCTGATTTCGTGTATGCAAAAGTTCGGATTAACGTCAGAAGACATCACAATCAAAATCAACAACAGAAAACTGCTTGAAGGATTGCTCTTGGAAGTGGCGCCAAAAGAAAAAATTCCAGCGCTCATACATCTAATTGACAAAGTCAAAAAAATGAAAATAATCGAGTTTGAACAGGAATTAAAGAAGCTTGGAATCGACGGACCAAAGATGGATGTTGTTAAGAAAATCATCAACATACAAGGCGACGCGAGCATCATAAACAGCATAAAAGCCCTCAAGCCAAAAGGAGAAGCCGAACAAGGACTCAAAGAACTAGAAGAAACACTCGCGTTGGTTGATAAGAGTTACATCACAATAGACCTAAGCATCGCGCGCGGACTCGCGTACTACACAGGAAACGTCTATGAATGCTTCGACAGGAAGGGAGAATACCGCAGTTTGGCGGGCGGCGGAAGATATGACGAACTGGTTTCCTTATTCGGGGGAGAAAGCACGCCCGCAACCGGATTCGCAATAGGATTCGCCACACTAACATTGTTATTAGCTGACAAGAATAAACTGCCAAAAACAGAAAGAGGACCTGACTATTATATAGCGCCAGTAACTGAGAATTTGCTTCCGAAAGCGATGGAACTCGCCGCCCAACTTCGCGGGAAAAAATCAGTAGACATTGACTTAATGGGCCGCAAACTGGCGAAACAACTCGACTACGCGAGCAGCATAGGAGCGAAAAAAGTAATAATTCTCGGGGACAAAGACCTAGCGGAAGGAAACGTCACAGTCCGCGACATGGTTAGTGGAAAAGAAGAAAAAATTTCCTTGAAAAAACTAAGCTGATTTCTGAGCCAACTCGTAGGACTTGTCAATTTTTTGAGTATCATGCGCCCGCTTGTAAATATCGCCCACTCTCAACTGCTTTGGATCATTATACCAAGTAAGCTGCAAATCCAAACCTGAACCATCTGGAACAAATTTTGAAAGCTGGTCAACAAGATCTTCCTGAGATAAATAAGTAACGAAAGAAACCTGAGAATTGCGAACAGAAGAATACTCGCCATTAACAGCATCAAGAATAGTTTCAAGAACCTCGCTGTTTGGATGCCTGACTCTCGCTATTCCAAAAGGATCGCCAAGCTCCTTTGAAGCACGAATACTCTCAAGCAAGTTGCCCCTTTGAGCGACTTTGTACCTACCTGAATCCTCCTTTTTCGGAGCAGATTCTTTACCCAAGACGCGATAAATCCAATCAATCATTCCTACCACTCTCTTAACTATTTACAAGCTCACGCAATTTGCCCGTCGGAGTCTTCTTCACAGCGGGACTTTGAATAACATTATCCTTATACGCCCAAAGCTGACCTTCAAGCAAAGCGGACCTATAGTCCAACTCTTCGTCGCCAGTACCAGGCGCAACGCCAATCAAAACGTTGCCTTCAGCGCGCAAAATAATTTCTTCAATTACAGGATTCAGCGAACGATATTTTTTAGGTGCAATGTCGAGTTCAGGCAACTTTTTACCTTTGTATTTCACAACGCCTCCAGTCTCGACAAAACTAACAGGCTCAATCATCGCGCTTGAAAGAATCATATAGTCGCTTGGACCCTTCTGGACAACTCTGTCAACTGGAAAACCAGTGCTATATTTTCTCGCTATCGCTTCCAAAGTACTTTTGTCGCAAGCGCCGTGCACTGCCACTACAGAATAGGGCTGGCCTCGCGTCTGCGTCATCAATACATATTTTGTTGTTTCTTTGCTGGCCATGGTAAAATTGTAAATTTAAATAAAAAAATTAGAGCATACTTATGCCTAATTCTGAGTTCAAACGCTGAGTTTGAGGAGAGACTTTCTTCGAGTCAGTCTTGCCCAAAATCCAAGGGCTTGTGACACCGGTGATGATTGTCATAACCATCAACTTGCCCTTCATATCCTCTGAAACACGCGCGCCCCAGATGACGTTGGCGTCTTCGTCCATACTCTCAGTAACGATTTCTCCAACTCGGTTAATTTCTTCCAAAGTAAGGTCAGGTCCGCCCCAGACGTGGATAAGCGCTCCTGTCGCTCCCTTGTATGAAATGTCAAGCAATGGGTTCGCGAGAGCTCCCTTGCAGGCTTCCTCAACACGGTTGTTCGTGTCTGAAGAGCCAACACCGATAGCAGCGACACCGCCGTTGGTCATAATCGCCTTAACGTCAGCGTAGTCAAGGTTGACTAATGATGGAACTGCGATTGTCTCGACGATTCCCTTAATCATTGTTGAAACGAGCTCGTTAGCAACCGCGAAAGCCTGCTGGATTGGCAAGTTGCCCGCGATCTGAACTAGGCGGTTGTTGTCAATAACAACTACTGTGTCAGAAACGTTTCTTAGCTGCTGAAGACCGAATTCCGCTTTGTCGATTCTCGCGCGCTCAATGTTGAACGGCATTGTAACTGTACCGATAACGATTGCGCCCATTTCCTTCGCGACACTCGCGACGACTGGAGCCGCGCCGGTTCCTGTTCCTCCTCCCATACCTGCGCAGACGAAAACCATGTCTGAGTTTCTGAGAGTTTCCTTGATTTGCATTAATGATTCCTGAGCAGCTTCAGCGCCCTTCTGAGGGAAACCGCCACAGCCAAGACCTCTTGTCAAGTCACGGCCAATCATGAATTTTTTATCCGCTTCAGAAATGTCAACGTGCTGTTTATCAGTGTTCACAACGATAATTTCGGCGCCCTTAACTCCTTTCTTGTAAAGCCAAGAAACCATATTGTTGCCAGCGCCACCGACACCAATAACCTTAATGTTCGCCTGACCAAAGTCGTATCCGTCCGCAGTTTTCTGCGTTTCTTGCGCCATCGCGCTCTTTACTAGGAAATCCATTTTCTCATCCTCCTCAACAATGTTTGAGCATAAAGGAGCTCTCCAATGTGGGTTTGGGGGGTGGTTTATGGGAAAGAAACAGTGGAGAGCCCTTGTGATAGTAAACCCGCTGCTTCCGATGATTGGCAACCAGTAGCCAGAGGCACTAATTGTCACACTTTTGTATACTAGCATAGATAAGGTAATATTTAAAGGTTTTGTTTTTTTATGTGTTTATCGTCGATAACTTATTTAAAGAGCGCTTATAAACAAAAGCCAGTATACCAATACAGAACATTTATATACAAGGCGACACACTCGTATATAGGGCGTGGTAGACAATGGTAATACTGTTCGACAGATTCAACTTACCGGACGACATCTACGAGGTAATTTTCTCTACAAGCCAGCAGAATATCGTCGCCAAGGAATTGATTAAGTTTATGGTGACGAAGAAAGGCGAAATTACCAAAACAGAAATGAGCGAGTTCGCCACCAAACTTCACGACGGAAACTACGAATGCATTCTTGAAGACCCACCGTATAAAGGGAAGAAAGTGAAATTGTCTTACAATAAAAGACAGTTTTATGACAGGATTCTTACACCAATGAAAGCGATGGGATTAATCGACTATGACTTGTATAAGAAAACATATCGAATTTCAGGCAAATTCTCGGCAGACCTTGTCCGCATCGGAATGATGTGGAAACAAGAATTGAAGAAATACGGAATTAATGTGCAATAGTTTTTATACAATAAAGACAAAACAGCCTATATGACGATAAACCAAGACAGTTATGAACATGACCGCAGGACTTTCTATAACTCAATGGAAGTTAGCAACATAAAATACAGAAAAAACCGATACGCTTCAGACATATATTTGAATCTCGCCATATTTTGTGCAGCATCAGGATTAACCGGCGCTAAAATTATTGAAGAACAGTTCACAAATCCAGCGACTTACATTTGTGCGACCGTTGCAGCGATATCACTTGGTGTCGTCTCATACAATTTTAAAAAATGGAAACAAGAAAGAAAAAAAGCTAAAACCCTTGAAGAAGAAATCCTAAAACGTCCTCAAAGTCAATAAAGTATAGTCTTCCCCACAACAATCTTCTTAAATCGACTTTCTTCAACGCATTCAATGCAAACACAAGAAATCAAAGTCACAGAAGTCGGCGCGGCGCTTATCTTCTGCAACTACGACATCATGCTTCTGGAAAACACGTCATACAAAAAATACGGAGGGCCATACATGGGACCGCCGGGCGGAAAAAGGGACGGAAACGAACGATTTGAAGACTGCATCAAAAGAGAGACAAAAGAGGAAATAGGGCTCGACGTCATCGTGCGAGAGCTTGTCGGAATCTCAGAATTCGACCTTCCAATCGGAAGATACCGAGTCAACTCCCACCGCGCGCTGCACAAAGGGAAACCAAAAATTCTTGAACCGGAAAAAATCGCCAGCGTAAAAAAATACACACTCGCAGACCTCAAAAAAATGTACGAAGACAAAATCCTCGTCCAAAGCCTCGCAGATTTATACGAAAAAGAGCTCATACAACCATATATGATGAGACGCTAGCCAGAAATAAAATCGCGCTTGTTTATTTCCATCACTATGAACTACCATCATGATAGTATCTCTTTAAGCGCTTCAAGTTTGGTTTTGCGCGACAGTTTCAACTTTAAAATACCGCTTAACTCCTCGGCCAATTTTTCCAAATCACTGACAACACCTTTCTCTCCTTCCACAAAACCAGAAAATCCAGGAATGAACCCTTTATACTCAATTTCCAATTGGGGCGCTATTTCCAGCGAAGGATGGTCAGCCACGTGGGCTGAAGAATGAGTAACTTCGCAAATTCTACCCGTTGATTCATTAAGAAACTTCCACCAATGCTCTTTTTCAGTCAGAGCGCCAACATATTTTCCCGCGCAAACTTCCCTAAAAAGAACATCCAGACTCCCATCAAAAGTCTCCTCTTTTCTTTTCAGAACTTTTCCCAAATCAAAAACTCTGCCTTTTTTCTTAACATAAGTTCTCTCAGCTGATGTGCAATGCACACTTTCCTGGAATTTGACAAAAGTAATTGTTTCATCCCCCTTCTCAAAAAAATAAAGATGATTTGTTCCAAAAGAAGGGTTTGACTCTCCTAAAATCCATCCCGGAACTTTAAACTTATAACCTATACAACCATTCGATAACTCATTCTTAGTTGAAACTAACTTTATTTCCAACTCATCATTAGCGCACTCGGAAGGGAAATTTTCAACCATATGAATCCCGCGAACTCTCTCCCAAAGAAAATCAATAAAATCTCTAGGAGCTAATGAACAAAATTGTTGTTGTTCATACGCGTTCCTTAATTCTCGCACATCTTTTTTCAAAAAGAAACGGGACAAATACGCTTCTGTGTTTTTCATGTTTTCTTTAGATTTTTTTCTACGCGCTTCCTCATCAACAGGGTAATAATCGCTCATATTGCACCTCTCAACGATTTAACAATAAACTCCGCCCTTTCCTTCGGCGAAAGAACTGGAACCTTGACAATATCGTAATTCAATTCGCGATAAGCCCGCTCAATTTCATCGTGAATTACCCTCGCCTGCTCTTTTGACTCCCATCTTACTGAGTCATTTTGAAACGGAACTGGGTCGATAAGGAAGACGCCAGAATACCTGTCGCAGGAAATAATCGGAGGAAAAATATTTCCCAAACGGCTGTAAGCAATCACGTCAGGAAAACCCCTGTCGCAAAACGCGAAACCGTCAACCATTTGCTCAAGAGACAACTGAAGAGCGACAACCTTCTTTTGAAAAGCCGAAAGGTCCTTTCTCGGATCGCCCCAGCCGTGCTCAATAATCATTCTCGCCGCTTCCGGAACAATCTGATAGCCCATATTTCGCAGTTCATTCAGCGTTGTGGTCTTCCCAGCCCCAGGGCCTCCAGTTATCACATAACGCCCGTTAAAGTCCAATTCTCTTTGCGCCATCAAAATGTATATATAGTTGTATAAAATAAGCATCTTATTGCAGAAAAATAGGGGTCAGTGTTGTGGTTTTAACAAAAGAAGCCGAAAACAAGATAATCGATTTCGTAAGGGCCGCGCCAAGAACAATACAGGAAATAGCGCACGCGCTAAACAAAAACTGGAGAACGGCGGACGCTTACGTTGAAAGAATAGCAAGAGAGAGCGGAACAATAGCCACACGAACATTCCGAGGCGGAACTCGCGGCGCACTCAAAATAGTTTATCTCAACGCGATAAACGTAAAAGGAAGCGTCTACCAAGAAAGACTTCTTGAAAAAATAAAAAACGGAAAAAGAAAGGAAGACTTCTCACCATTTGACATCTATCAATTCGCCACGCAAAAAAACGCGAAAAGGACCAAAGAAGACCCTAACTTACTCCTCAAAGCTGAACCAAAACAACAACTATTGCTCTTCTCAGGAAACCTAACTTTCGCGTTTGACAAAAAAACAACAGAAAACCTGGAACAACTCGCCAAAAAGAAAGTTCGCGTCAACATTCTAACGAGAGTTGACCTGTCAAGCAACGAAAGAGCACAAAAGATAATTAACATCAACAAAAGAACAGGATGGGACGCAATAAGATTAAGACACTGCGAGCAGCCTCTGAGAGCCCTGATTGTCGACGACAACAAAGCGCTCCTAAAAGAGATTTTAACACCTGAAAAAACAGGAGTGCAAAAAAAGACAAACATACTCTACGAAATTGAAGACCCTGAATGGCTCTCATTTTTGCAAAAAACATTCTGGTATCTTTGGGAGCAAAGCGTTGACGCAAACGAAAGACTCGAAGCAATCAAACAAATTGCCTCAAACGAATAATACTCTCAAGCTCTTCCCTTCTCGCATCCTGAACATTCTTGTCGTCAAAGCCGTAAACATAAACGGACTCAAGCAAACGGCCGGCCTTCGTCATACCCTGGCCGACCTTTCCATCGGGACGGGCGTAGGAATAAGTTGAAAAGCTCCAGCCTTTCTTTGACGGTTGGCCAAACAACATCGAAATGTAAAGCTCAGGATTATATTTCACCGACATAAAATCGGACGCAGGAACCATACCCTTATCAGTATAACCCCACGCGAACTCCTCGCCTTTCTCAACACCGTTGGAAACATTCATCCAAACACGACGATTTGAAAGAGCAAGCGAAGAATACTCGTCAAAATCACGCTTCGCGATATTTTTCACAACCAACTCTTCATTCGGAACTTTGTAATTTCTCAAATCAGAAACAACCTCTTTCACGACATCAACCAAAGAACCGCCGCTAAACGCGCGGCTGACAAACTCTCGAACAACCTTCTGCTCATACGGAAGACGCAAACCAACACGACCAGAAACATCAATGCCCTGAGTCATCAGCTCGCCGTCAACATTCAACAGAAAACGGCCGGACTGCGCCGTAGAAATCACGTCAGCAGGAGCGTAAAAAAATCCAAGCAAACTTTCTTCCAAAGATTTTCTAAACGAATCCTTCTTATGCGCAGGAACTCTAAACGCGGTAAAAGTCTTTGAATTCAACAATTCAACATTATAAGCCTTAACGATATCCTGAAACTCATCCCTCGCGGAATAAATCTCCCTCACAAATTTGTTCAACGAAACGCCAAACATTTTCTCAAAAATAAAAGCGTCATTCCAATACTCATCAGAATTATTTAGCGCCGCGTGAACAAGAACGCCAAGATAATGCTTCTGCAAACCCTGGGCCAAAATAAGACGGGAATTACGCCCGTATCTTGAATCGTCCAAACCACCAATCTCATCAACAATTGCCTTCGCTGACGGATTTTTCTCAACAAAATAACTAAACGCCTTAACAAAAGGAGTCAAATAAAAAATTTCAGCGCGCTCCTTCGCAGGACGGGTCTTTAACGCAAGCTTCAACTCACTGTCAACTTCCTCAATCTTCTCAAACAGGCCATTGACCTTCCTGTTCTTTGGCTTAAGCAACAAATCGTTCTTCTCATCCTCAATATCAACATCATCAAAAGTCCTTTCCTTCAAATCGCCGAAATTCTCGCTAACATAACAACCCCTGTTCTCAAGACTTCTCAACTGCAAAAGCTGCCTGCTAAGCGAACGATAAGAAGTGGAGCAAACAACCTCAGGAGACTGGCGAAGAAGAGTTGACAACATAAAAACAGGCTTTTTTACGGACTGCATAGCAAGATAATGCAAAACAGCGTCCTTCATCGCGTACTTCGCGACTTCAATCGAGGAGTTTTGATTACCCATTGAAGCCTCAAGACGCTTCTTTGAAGTTTCCTCATAAGAAAGATCTTTCACGTCACGCTCGCCAAAAAAATGCTCAATAAAAGTCTTCAGCTTATTGTCAAGCGTACCGGCAAGAAACTGCTGCGAAACAAGACAAGTATCAATATTGTGCCTGCCATCCTCAATACTGCGCTCGTAAAAACCGAGCTGAGCGTCAATCCTTGGAATCTTTCCATTAATTCCACACTTCAAAAAAGACGAAACCCTCTCACCCCTAATATTTGGGAAATCATAAGAGCCAATATTATGACCGCCAGTCAGGAAGGCATTGTAAGCCCTCTTTGTAGCGGCGAACAGCAAGGTAATAGCTTGAGACGCGGACTTAACTCTTTTTTTGTCGCAGGCAACAAACTCGCGAACCTTCGGAAAGAAAACCTCAAGACGCTTAACACAACTCTCCAAATCATCAGGAGACTTCGCCACAATATTCTCAAACTCATACTTTTTCCCAAAAACATCAACAACAGAACGCTCTTCCGGAAGATTGTAAATTGAAAAATAAAAATTACGCTTGTCTGTAACATAACTCAAACCAAAAGGCTGGAAATCACCCTGCAAGGCAACGTATTTCACCTTCTCAATCAATTTCGCCCTAGACAAAGAACTAACCTCGCTGTCCACTAAATGCTTGCACTTCTCGTTCACAAGCTTGGCAGTATTGCCTTTCCTTTTGTTTTGAATCTCCCTCAACTGAGCAAGACTATGACGGGTAATGAAATCACGAAGCTGAGAATCAGAAACATCAAGGTCACTAAATTTGTAAGACTGCTCCCAACCCTCAAACTCGCTGTCAAACGCGTCAACAGGATACGAAAGAAGCTCGTCCAACGAAACCTGCTCGTGGGAAAAAACAGGAACGCCGTTCTCAACACCTGCCTTCATAAAAGGCCAGCCAAGCAACAAGCGCCTCATTCTTGTGATATTATTCCTCGCGTCAGGAGACTGCTTGTTGCCAATCGCGAAAACATTCAACGGCATCAACAACTCCTTATCCTTGGGATTCCCCCACAATTGAACAACATACTTCTGGCCAAGCTTGACAAAATCATCAAGCGAAGCATTATTTGGGGAAACACCGCTCGAAATTCTCATTCTGGAATCATTCTTAACCAGAAAAGGCAAATCTTTCAAATTATCCAAAACTGACAAAGCCTCATCTTTTGTCAGCGCTTTTGAAATGTAAACGTGAGGAACATCAACGCTAACGCTAAGCGGATCAGTCGGATGCCATAACAGCACTTCATTGCCCCGAATTCCCGTTATCACGCACTCTTTGCGCATATTCAGTCAAGTTCTCTCCGTCCTTCAACACATTAAACATTTTTTCGCACTCGGAACGATGATTTCCATAACAGCCCGTCTTGCTTTTGCCATCGTGAACACAGGCGCCAGCGCACAACATCTCCTTCTTGTAATCCCTCAGGAAACCCGCGTCATTAAACAACTTCTCGACATTCTCAAGAGCCTCATTTTGAAACCTGACAACCCTTTGATAAAGCTTATCCTCAGGATCATTTCTCATCTTCGCAATATTAATCGTCTGCTCCTCACCGACACGAGGCGTGTTAACAATGCACAAATAAATATTGCGAAAGTCAAACTCGGGATAGCGCTGAACCATCGCCATACCATAACTCGCGGTCTGAACAATATTTCCAAGACGCAAATAAGGAGTCACCCTTCCAGTTTTATAATCGACTATAATGACGTCACGAACTTTAGAATGCGGATGCTGCGCCTTGCCAAGAACACAGTCAGGATGTCCAGAAATCACTTTCCCATCGCGCTCATACCACAAATGACGCTCAGTATAATCCTTCCTTGAAGCAGGCTCAAGACCTAATCTTTTCCAAAGCATTTCCTGAAGCAAAAAACCACTCGACCCTTCAAACTGACCGTTCATCAAATAATGCACGGCAGTTCCAAAAACAGAAATCTCATCCACACTCGTGTCGGAAAGTTTAAGCGTGCCAAAAGCCTTCGCCAAATGACACTTGACATTAAAGGTGCTGGCTCTCAAAAAAGGAGAACGCTTGTCTTCTTTCAAAGGAAAAGGAAAAATAACGTCATTGCCGCGCTCGGCATACCAAGAAGACCTTCCTTTGCGCCTCCTGTTATCATCATCCTCCAACAAATCATCGTCAATAATATCAACAGAAGACCAAACCTCATAGTTAGGACCTCTGCTTAACTTAAACGCCACCTGCTCAGCGCTGCTAATCCTAAAACCAATCTCCTTCGCCCTCTTGCTCGTGAAATCCGCCAAATGACAAACATTCGGATGCGACTCTCTAATGAGCTCTTTCCATTTTCTGCCAATATCAAGAGTTTCAATCGCCTTGTCATCCTTCATTGAATCGTACAAGTCCTTTGTGCAGGCTTTAACTTTGTTTTCCAAACGCGCGCACGAATCCTTCTCATCATAAACTTCCTCGCACCAAACAGGAGCGAAAGGACACGCGCGCAAGCTCAAGTCATCAGAACTTGTCTTTTCAGAACGAACCTGAACAGGAAACAACTTTGTTTTTTTAGCGTGCCGGCCTACAATCCTGCCGTCGAGAAGACGCAACGCGGACGCGTCAAGATGACTGTAAATCGTTTTTTGAGGCATAACACCGTCAATTCCAGGCAAAGAAAGCTCCTTATTTGAAAGCTCGCAGGCGCGCTCAAGAATTTCCTTGCCGGCGCTCCCCTTCGCGCCAAAATAAACAGGGTTAACGTCAAGCCGCTCAAGAATTTTCGAGTAAAAAACAGCAGTCATCTCCTTTTTCAAAAAAACATCGTAAGAAATTTCCTCTCTCAACAACTTTTCAGGCTCATCTGTGAATTGTTTCAGCTGCTCAAGACGCCTCGCAAACTCCAATGGGTGGAGAATAAACAAATCAGTCAGTTTCCTCTGATTAAACGTCGCGGGATTGCACTCAAACGAACCAACCTTGGGTAAAAACAAATCATCAAGTGATTTTTTCATACTGCCAAATTTGATTTTGCCCTCCAAAGAATCATTAATTCCGTCAATAAGACTTGGAAGAAAAAAAGACAAAGAACGGCCGTCATCCGAAACTATCGACGGAAAAGGAACAAAAGATACAGGCCAAAAAATCTTGCCAGCGTACGCCGCCGGATTTAACGCCGATAATAAAATCAAGGCGTCAGACTGGGCGTTCATATTGGAATAAGGCTCGTGAAAAATCTCTCTGACTGGGTCTGATTCGTAAGTTAAGGGCGCCGAGACACCTAACTTTTTCGCCGCGCCAAACAAAAACTTAGGATCCATCTTGCTGAGCGTAACCGCGTCGGTAAAAACAATGTCTTTACCAATGAGCTCGTCAAGATTCGTCATAACTCCCTTGTTTAATTTTTTAAAACGGTCAAACAAAGCGTCCTCTCTGGAAGAATCAGCGGAAACCATCTCATCAACAAGCCAAGACAAACTGGGAACACCCTTTCCTTTGAAAGCTCCTCTTGGCTTCTCCCAGTCTTGAGCTAAAAAAGAATCTCGAATCAAATCTTTCAAAACAACCCAAATAGGCAAACGCCTCTTCCCAAACGAGTAAACACTGTCAACATGCATCGACGATAAAGACCAAAAGGAGGTTAAAAAGAATTTAGAGAGTGGAATATGTATTTTTATTTTTTCTTATTCCTGCCACGCTTCTGAACAACTTCAAGGCGCTCAAGAACTTTATCCGCGTCGTTGTAAGACTCCTTGTAGCCATCGAAGACCAACGCGATGCACTCTTTGTGAATCTCGTGATGGGACGACTCAAAAATTTGAGTGAGAACGTGAATATCAACAGCTTTGTCTTCTACCTTTGAGCTGACATAACTTAAACCGAAATCAATTATATGGACATCGCCATTCTTAACGAGCATATTTGAAGTTGTAAGGTCGGAATGAATAACATCTTCCTTGTGAAGCTGGCCAATTACTTTTCCAATCTTTTTCGCGAGACTTTTGTCATCATGAATAACATCCCTTACCTTTTTGCCGTCAATAAACTCCATCTCAATAACCATATCCTTGTCGCTGACAGATTTCAATTTTGGGGCTAGAACGCCGGCTTTTTCGAGCGCCTTCAGAATTTTCGCTTCTCTCTTAGTTCGCTGCTTTCTAAGCTTCTCATCAATTTCCGACAAACGGTAAGATTTCTTTGGACGCTCCTTTAGAACAACATCGCCCTTCTTCGTGATTACAGCTTCCGCGCCCCTGCCAATTTCAGTCATTTTTCATCACGCAACTTCTTTAGCGCCCCATCCAATATATACTTATTGAATTCCATGTCAAAAATAGCACCTACTGCCTCAGCCCTTGCTTTCATCTGCTTTTTAACAGAAAAAAACGCGACAGGCCCTGAAATCAAGGAAATTGCCCCTCCAACAATAAGAAGCTGATAAGATGAAATCATCGCGCCTAAAATAGCGGTTGAAACACCAAGCGGCAAACCAAAACACCCTGAGGGCATGTCAAGTTTTGAAAGCTTTATCTTTCCATAGTCGCAAATATTCCTTCGAAACTCGCTCGTTGACTCGCCATTAAACTTGCAAATCTCGTAATTCGCGACAAGACTTTTTTCCAGGGAAGAAACATGATAATTTGGACGCTGAGAGGACTGAGAAAATTTTGCCTCACTAACCAAAACGTAAACCAAATCCGCCGCAAAATTTATACGACTTTCCAAATCATCCATAACCATCCCCTAAACCGCAACAAAACACTTCAGAATTAATAAAATTACGCCTGAACAGGATGCTCATCAGCTTGAACAGGCTCCTGCGCTTCAACCGGAGTCTCTTTCTTCTTTTTACTCTCCAAATTTGGCAAGTGCTCAGGAGGCAAAACAATCTTAATGCCGAACTCCTTGATTTTTTCCTTCGGAATAACTTCAAACGCGCGAATCTCGCACGCGCCAATTGGATAAATCTTGCTCATCTGAGAGCCAAGACCGTGCTGGAACTTCTTTTCAACCAAGTTCTTGACAAAAGCGTCAAAAGACATTTGAGATAAATGCTTCGCGATGTAAGCGCGCATAAACTTTCTCAAATTGGTAAGAACGATGCCCGTGGTTCTTCCGCGAGTAACCGCTATAGGCTTAACGCGAACATAAAGACCATCCTGAGTCTGAGCGACAAAAGAATCGCCGAACTTCTCCTTTCGGCGTCTCACAAACTTCTTCATCGCGACAGGCAAATATGAAAAGCCAACAAGCTCGGTCTGCGCGACACCGTTCGCGACACCAGTTACCTTAAAATCAACGTGAACAGCCTGACGCTGAGGGTCGCCGATAATCGTCATCAAACTGACATTAACGTGGCGGCCAACAAGAGTTTTTTCATCAGCGACAAAAGACTCGCCGATAGGCTGCTCAGAAAAGTGCTTAGAAGCGTGAATAGGAACCCACTTCTTCTTGACAATGATTTGTTTTGATGGAACTGCCATTAATGCATCCTCACAGGCAGGGGTTTATAAACGTTGCGGTGGCTGATAGCCCTCAACAAAGGTATGAACCTCCTCATAAAAACCCAAAGTATCGGCGGAGGGAACGCAAATCTTCATCTCAGAACACTTCCCTTCCCTATACTCGCATTTAAACGCCAAAACATGGGGCTTCCTGCGAATGGAACCGCCAATGTCAAGCTTGCCATTGCTCATAAGCATCCTGGTTTTTCCGTCAAGAGAAACTTCAGCCTTAAGCACGTCCTGCAAATTGCTCAACAAAACAGACATGCCGGAATCAGTCATCGTCTTTCCCAAAGGAATTGAAAAATCATTATTGGACTTCAAAAAATAACCCGCGATAGCGCTCCTAAGCCTGCCCTTCAACTCAAGTCTTGAAATATGCTGCGCGGGATGCTGATAGCTGAATGAATCATACAAATACTTCTTTCCATCCATTTTATTAATTGAAAAAGGGAAATATTCCCCGTTAAAGAGCAGTTCGCCGGATGAATTTTTGAACATTCTGAGATTGCAGCCAGAAAACGTCGATACCAGATCGACAAAATTGCCAAATCTATGCAAAGAAATCGCCTGCGGAAAAGATAACTTTGTCTCCAGCTCACTCATAAAACAGAAAAAATCCATACAGTGTTATAAAAAACTTGTTACTGAACGCGGACTATGAAGGTTTATATATCTACAGGGCCTATCGTTTTTTTAGAGAGGGGACAGTGGAATACAAGAGTGAAGCCACAAGTGAACTAATAAGAGACCTGAAAGGCAAAAAATACTGCGCCGTAATAGAAGTAACCAACGGCCTCTGCAGAGAACAATACCAAAGAAAAGTATCCGAAGCAAAACAAGCGGCAGGATTCATACGCGAATTCTTAGGACCTGAAAGCGAACTTGACGCGGGAATCATATTCTACAACAACCCAAACGCGAGATTCTACAAAACACAAGCCATGGATTTCATCCTTGAAGCCAAAAGAATAGAACACGACCTCGCAAGAAAAGCGCTCGAAGAAATCGCCGGAGAACTGGACACAAGCGACGAAAGAAAAATGGCCAAAAAACTCCTCAAAGCGCTGCACGACGGAATGCAAATACAACAACTATTCTATCCGAGCCAAAAAAATTTTGACACAATACTAAAAACAATAGGACACAGCAAAACCAACCCCTCAAACATCAAAGCATACATCGACCTTGTCAGCAACATAAAAGGAAAAACGCTAGAGGAATACACCGCGCAATACTTCTCATCACAAATATCTGACATTGAAATACACCAAAACGTGCCATACACGATCTGGACGCCACGAAACGGCAAGGAAAAAAGAGACATAGACGTGCTGCTTGTCGGCTCAGACGCGGAAATAATGCGGCGAATTCGAGACGCGCTCTCTGACAAGCAAGCATACCATATCAGGGGAACAAAAAGAAAACACAAAGAACTTCTTGTTGAAGCGGAAATAACCGCGTAGAATTCTGAAATGAGTATTTTTAACCGTTAAAACCCCAAAGCGAAGCGTGAGAATGATTTCTCGCAATTATCAACTCTTTTTCTTTCCATCCTTCTCCTAGAATTCTGTACTCAATGCTTCTTCCGTTTTTTTGAGCGCGGTCTATTCCAAACTGCATTCCCTTAGAAATCCCCAAATCCTGATAAACAGCAGTAACAATGTCCGGAAGAGACCCGATTAAAAACTTCCCTGCATTAATTCCCATTTCTCTCTCAGCAGGAACATTATCGTCCAAAATGCCCGGCTGAGTGTAAAACAAATGAGAAGCGAAAGGAATCTCGCCACGCATCAAACTGTCGCGCACGCAGGCTCTGGCGTAAAGAAGATTTCTTCTTAACTCCTCTTCATTGCGCCCCATATAGGGAGTCTCAATATCCACAAATTTCGGCATAACAAGAAATTCATAGAACTTATTTTTAACAATTTGTGTACTAAAAAATACTTAAACATCCAATTCTTTAACTTCCTTCGCGTGCGTCAAGATGAACTCTTTTCTTGGCTCAACTTCATCGCCCATCAAAACAGTGAACATCTGGTCAGCCAAAATCGCGTCTTCAACTGCGACCTGCTTCAGAACACGAACAGTCGGGTCCATAGTTGTCTCCCAGAGCTGTCTCGGATTCATCTCACCAAGACCTTTGTATCTTTGAATGCCAACACCCTCGCCCATTTCTTTAACGAGCTTGTCCTTTTCAGCGTCGGAATAAGCGTAAATAACCTTCCTGTTCTTCTCAACCTTATACAAAGGCGGCTGGGCAAGATAGATTTTACCCTGCTTGACAAGCTCAGGCATCAAACGATAGAAGAATGTGAGCAAAAGACACGCGATGTGGTGGCCGTCAACGTCCGCATCAGTCATGATGACAACTTTATGATATCTTAATTTTGAAATGTCAAAATCCTCTCCAATACCGGTGCCAAGAGCAGTAATCATCGCGCCAATTTCCTCATTCTTCAGAACCTTGATTAATCTCGCTTTCTCGACATTGATAATTTTACCACGCAAGGGGAGAATTGCTTGAAACTCTCGGTTACGGCCCTGCTTCGCGCTTCCTCCCGCTGAATCACCCTCAACCAAAAACATTTCTGACTTCAAAGGATCATTAGAACTGCAGTCGGCAAGCTTTCCAGGCAAAGACGCGCCCTCAAAAAGACCCTTTCTTCTGACAAGTTCTCTTGCCTTTCTCGCGGCTTCTCTCGCTCTCGCGGCTTCCACACACTTGCTAATTATTAGTTTAGCGGGCTGAGGATTCTCCTCAAGCCAAGTAGTAAGACCGTCATAAACCAAACTGTCAACAATACCCTTCACTTCACTGTTGCCAAGCTTCGCCTTTGTTTGACCTTCAAACTGAGGATTTGGAACCTTAACAGAAACAATAGCGGTAAGACCTTCACGGAAATCATCGCTTGTTAGCTCCATTTTTTCCTCGGTCAAACCGTGCTTATCAGCGTACTGTTTCAGAGCCCTTGTTAGCGCTGTTTTGAAACCTGACAAGTGAGTTCCGCCCTCAACAGTGTTAATGTTGTTGACGAACGAGAAAACGTTTTCCGAGTAAGAGTCATTGTACTGCATCGCGATTTCAGCGATGACCCCGTCTTTTTCTTTTTCAAAATAAATCGGCTGGGAAAAAGTCTGCTTGCCCTTGTTAAGATGAGTTACGAACTCTTTGATTCCGCCTTCATACTTGAAAGTCTCGGTCTTGTCATTTCGCTCATCAATGAAAACGAACTCGAGACCTTTGTTAAGGAAAGCAAGCTCGCGAATTCTTGAACGAAGCATATCCGCGTCAAAGTTAAGAGTTTCAAAAATTTGGGGATCAGGCCAGAACTCAACTTTAGTTCCTGTTTCCTTGCTGTCGCCAAGAATTTTCAGCTGACCTTGAGTAACACCGCGCTTGAACTCCATCTGATGGATTTTTCCCTCGCGTTTCACTGTAACGACTAATTTTTCTGAAAGAGCATTAGTACAGGAAACTCCGACACCGTGCAAACCGCCTGATACTTTGTAAGCGGATTTTTCGAACTTACCACCGGCGTGAAGCATAGTCAGCGCGATTTCAACGGCCGGCTTCTTGTACTTAGAATGAATGCCTGTTGGAATACCACGGCCGTTGTCATCAACAGAAATATGGCCATCCTTGTAAACAGTAACAATGATTTTATTGCAATGACCGGCGAGAGCTTCGTCAACCGAGTTGTCAACAACCTCCCAAACAATGTGGTGCAAACCACGAATATCAGTGGAACCAATGTACATTCCTGGGCGCTTGCGAACAGGGTCCAGACCCTCAAGTACCTGAATCTGCTCCGCACCGTACTCTTTTTGGCTGTTTTTTTGGTCTTCCTGATTAGTCATTTTGTCGTCGAAAAAAGCCCCCGTTTTCCTAATAAAAAATAATGGGCGTTTGCTTATAAAGATTGTGGTTATTTTTGAATTAACTAACATATGGAAAATAAATAGAATATTATACCACCGCAAAGCGCATAATTTGGTGGCTATGGACATAGAACAAATCATCCGCGAAGCGAAAATCGTGCGAACAGCAGACGCAATAAACATTCTAGCAAAATACGAACACCCAAACGGACTTTCTGTTGAACTTGTACGAAAACTCCTTTTCGGCTACAAAGAAGGACTGAGCAACTCACCGCAATTCAGGCAAACACTAAGAAGCGCGATAACATACGCCGAACATGCGCTGTCGCAAATTCCTGAAGAGCCGGAAAGAAACAAAGGAATAACACGCGGACAACTTTCGCATTACTTGGCGCTTTTCTATGAACACTCGCCAACAAAAGGAAACGAAAACTTAACTACCGCGTACGAACACACAACGAACAGCATAAATGACGCGATAAAATTCCGAGACTGGAGCTCAATAGCGGAAAGAACCCACTCAAGAAAAAAATACATAGAAAAATTAAAACATCAAGACCTGCTCACTTGGACTCTAAGAGGCGCCAACGACTCAAACAACACAGCGGTTGAACTGAATAAAAAGGGATTCCCATTCAAAAACATCACAAGCGGAATACTCACCCTCGCCTCCAGGCTATACCACGAAGCGAGCCATGAATTTGAAGACAAAACCGACGCAGCAGCAATAGTAAAACTCGCCTATGAATGCGCGCAAAACGCCATCGCCTGCGCCGAACCAAAGGACAAAGCCGAAAAAACACTCCACGCCGCGAACCTAGCGAGCAACATATTCTCAATAACACGCGAAAAGAAATACAGAAAAGACGCGATACACCTCTACGACGAACTAATACGTGGACTAAACAGAGAAATAGCGTATCAAGCAAATAAAAAACTAAAAGACCTCAACAGACAATCATAATTTGGTCAAAATTTCCGTCTTATCTCCTACAAAAAACGTGTTCTCAAAAACAGCAACCATGCCCTTAGCCCTCTCAACCAAAGGCGGATGCTCGTGAAGACAGCCGGCGTTCAGCAAATCTTTCAACGCCAAATTGGTTTTTCCAGCGCCAAACTGCTTAACAAGCCATCTCGTCGTGAAAGGAAAAGGACCATACTCTTTTTCAATAAAGTTTAGAACTTCCTTCGCGAAAGGACTGCGCATCGGCTTCTTGTTCGTTAACGCGAAAATATTTCCAGCATCCGCCTCGTAAATCATTCCCGCGCCGTTCGTCGCGAAAGGCTCAATCGCGATGATTTGATTGCCCTGCAAAGTTCTCTTGTCCTTCGTGTCATAATTTGGAATAGACGGCTTATCGTGGATGATGAATCTGTTGATACCGTGACCGCACAAGTTTTTCACCGGCTGAAGATTGTAGC
>CAZNDX010000004.1:0-5012 GCA_964572035.1 uncultured Methanosarcinales archaeon | reverse complement strand
GGGTCTGGAGTTGGGTTGTTGTCGCCCTTAACAATAGCGTACCAACCTTCAGCGTCCTCACCGATTTCAATAACACGGTGAATCATAACGAAACCAAGAGGCGACTGGTAACTCAAAATGTCACCAACCTGCACCTGACTCTTGTCAGTTGGAATTATCTGAATCGCGTGAGAACCCGCGTCAAAGACAGGGTCCATACTGTTTGAATCCGCGAAAATCGCCCACTGAGGGTTACTTATACGGACAAAAACTCCTTCTGAAGTCATCTCAATCTGCGACTGCGAAATCCAATCCTGAGGAGAATTACGCTCAACAGGACCTTGAAGTGAAACTTCCTGAGGCTGAGCTCTCAAAGGATCAGCAGGCTTTGGCTCTGGAGCATCAACAGTTTCAAAAGTCAACGCTTTAGAGTTTGTAACCTGAGTTGAAGCAAGAGCGTTGCTGGTAAATTCACTGCCAACAAAGCTGCCAACTCCCAAACCGGTCGCGAAAACCGCGAACGTCAGGAACACAAACAACATCTTATTCCACATGTTTTTCACCTGTTGTCTCTTCGCCATACCTACCACCTCTAAGGAGTAGTAACGGCAGAACCAGTATATAAATCTTTCGTTCTTTTTGTTACTTTGAAGTGACAAAATAAGCGTTTCCTGTGTAAAAAGAATTATTTTGAATAGTGAAAAGAATTACTAAAGGGAATTGTTTTATATAGGGAAAATAATTAGTTTCTTTTCGCAGGATTAAAAAGGTACTCAACAGCGTCAATGGAGTCATCGCTTACAGGCAAATTAAGCTCCTTTTCCAAAATGCTTTTTTGAGCCTTCGCAAGCAAGGCGCCATCAATGACTTCGGAAGAAACCTTGCCTGAACGCAAAAAATCATCAATAATCTTGGCGTCAGATTCAAACAATAAAGTCTCATAAATAAAATGGTCGACTTTTGGCTTTCCTGAAAAAGAAAAATAAACCTTGCAGCCTTTCGCAACGCGCAAAGCGCCAACATAATCTTTCGTGAACTTCACATCAAAACCAAAGGAACGCAAAAGACTCTCAGTCTTTGCCGCATCAACGCGATATTTTTCAGGAATCAAAGAGTAATCAAGACGCTTCATTTCAACCCCAATAAATTCTTGTAATAATCAATTCTCTCAAAATAACCCTTATACGGAGTTCCCTTCTTGCTGCCAGTATTATGATATCTCGCGACTTCATCAAGAGAAGAATCCTTGTTTATCTTCGCCTTCTGCCACATCTTAGCAGTAACTTCGCAATTAGTTTTCGCGCCGGCAAGCTCGCTCGCGCTCCCGTTAAAATCAGCCTTGTCAAAAGCGGAAGCATACATAACCTGCCAAGGACCATAACTGGTTGACAGCTGCTTTTTGAAATCGTCAAGAGTGAGCCCGCTTAGCTCGCACTGATCTCTAAAAAATTCACGATAACGCCTGTTGTCGTTTGTTTCTTTACCCTCAAACTTTGGATCAATGTATTTCTTTTGAAAACCTGACTCGTATCTCTCTCCGCCCTTCCCCTTAGTCTCAACCAAAGCAATAATGGCAAGGTGCTCAAGAGAAACATCGTATTGTTTTGAAACTTCGCCCATAACTGGCAGAAGCGAGTTGTATTCAGGATAATCTGTCAGTTCATATTTTTTCCAAGAATTGTCCGCAATAAGAGAATCAGAAGATTCAGAATAAACCGGCTTTTCCATCGACGCGATTTTTCTGTCTGGCTCGCCTGGTTTTGAACAGCCCGTTAACAAGGAGCCGCCAAGCGCCAAGGCCACCATCATTTTTTCAAGCGTTTTCATTATGTTCATTTTCCCACAAGAACTATAAAAATCTTTCTATTTTTAGTTACTTAATAGTGACAACATCAAGGAGAATTCACAAGCCGCGCCCAAATATAAATATCAGGGCTTTTAGGGGCAAAATCAACCTTAACTTCCGCGTTATACAGGTCATCAAACCAAACCCAATCCGACTTAGCGGTGATGTACTCAAGGTCTTGTTCAACCTCTTTCTTAGAACAATTATCCTTTTTCCAAAAACTCGCTGAATCCATAAGCCCCTCAAAAGTTCTAACCAACGGACGCCTTGGCCTTGGCAAACAAGAACGCCTGTCCCACGACAAATGACGCAAAACATACATTTGCACCTTATCAGAACCCTCCCTAAACAAACGAACACCCACTTCGTCGCCAAAATCAGGAACAACAGAAATAACATCAGAACCATATTTTTTCACGCAAGGAAAAATCGCGGAAAAATACTCGATGACCATCGCCCTCGCCCGCTTCAAAGGATCGGTTTGCTCCATAACAACATCCAAAAGCATATTCGCCTGAACCGGAATCGCAAAGCCGTGAAAAACCAAAGTGCCAAAAGCAGTCTTGGCCGCCTGCTCAGCGTCATAATTAGAATTAAAATCAACAGAAAACAAATCAAGCAAATGCGGCGTCAATTCCTTAGCGTCACTAAATAACTGCTCCATACCCTGTGAATAAGACGAAAAGAACCAGTATTAAAGCTTTTTGAGCCATATAGCTTACAAATCCACAATCTTATTATATACTCAAAACCACCAAAAAAAGCGAAATGGTCTCCTTTGATACAATAGCGACACTGACACTTGTCCTAATTCTAACAATCGCGGTAATTTTGAACAGAAAAAAACTCACATTCCACCGATTCTGGATATTCTACGCGGCAATGTACCGCACAAAATTCGGACTGCGCGCGATGGACGCAATAGCAAACAAGTTCGGACCAATAATTCGCGCAAGCACACCATGGATAATCGCGCTGGGATTTATCGGAATGGCAGTCGTTGTGTTTGACCTCGCGCGCAATCTTGTAAAAATATTATCAGGAGCAATAACGCCATCAGTTGGAGTGGTGTTACCAATCGAAGCAAAAGGAGTATTCTACGTTCCATTCCTCTTCTGGATAATCAGCATCCTAGTAATTCTAATCTTACACGAAGGAGCGCACGGCGTCTGGGCAAGAGCGTTCAAACTGCCAATCAAAAACAGCGGACTGGTAGTCGTTGGGGCTTTGGTTCCAATAATTCCCGGCGCTTTTGTTGAGCCAGACGAGAAAAAATTAATCAGGGCAAAAGCCAAAGAGCAGCTAGGAGTTTACGCCGCGGGACCTGCAATAAACATCATAACAGGATTCATTTTCTTGGCAGTGTTTTCATTCCTACTAGTTCCAATAACAGACAAATTCTACTCAAACAGCGGCGTAACCGTAACTGAATTAATGGACGGAAACCCGCCGGCTCAAGTCGCCGGAATCTCTGTAGGAGAAACAATAACGCAAATCGACGGAGAATCAATTTCTAACGCCGAAGAATTCAGCGCCGCGCTAACAGCTAAAAATCCCGGAGACAGCGTCAACATCATAACATCAAATGCCGTTTACGACATAACACTCGGAGAAAACCCAACCACACAAAAAGCGTGGCTCGGAGTATTCGTAGAACAACCGCTTGCCAACACAAGCTTATGGGCGTCATTCCTGATATGGGTCAAAGACTTGTTCTGGTGGCTATTCTTGTTGTCACTCGGAGTCGGGTTGTTCAATTTAGTTCCAATCGGACCAATAGACGGCGGAAGAATGCTCCTCTGCGCGCTACAAAAAATAACACACGACACCCACGCGAGCAGAATATGGAAATCAGTCAGCCTTCTCATTCTTGGAATATTACTGACAAACGTCGCGGTAGCTTTCATATAAACTTAAATACCTCCTTTTAACCAAACCGACGATATGGGGCTGTGGAACGCAATATTTGGAAAGAAAGAAGTAAAGCCGTACAAACCGGAAACATTCGCCGCGAACGACAGAACAATCAACATAACAGCGAAACACAACGCGATGATTTCTTTGCACGAACACTCTTACGCCAAAATAGAAGGAACAGTAACAGAACTAAAACAAAACAAAAACGACGTCACAATAAAAGACCTTGAGGGAATACTGTTCATCTCAAAAAAAGACGACGCGTTCATGGAAATAACCTGCGACGGAACCCTCCAAGGAGACTGGTACTACACCGGAAACATAGAAGCAAAAACAGTCCACCTCACAATCAAAAAACCAATGAAGCTAAACATATTCGCACAAATAATATCCGCCGAAGGATTCACCAACGTTCAAAACTATTACATGCCAACGGACATGCTCCCGGACAAATTCAAAATGTTCAACCCACCAGAACTAACACCTGAAGAAATCAACGGAAGCTACGAAGTAATAGCAGAAAAAACAGACGCGCTTGAAAGAACAAGAATAATGGCGCACACAGTGAGATTAAGCTATATGCCCCTGCCAGAAGAAGATAACGAGGAAGAATGAGCCTAGAACTATATTTGAACGCGATAAAATCACTTCCACGCGACAAAGTAAACGAACCCTTTCTAGTGGAACTAACACCGCACTTAAACAACAAAGAACACGACAGACTAATAGAACTATACCTCAGCTGTACAGACCAATACGTAGTTCTGCCGCCAACAACAGTACAAAACGCTTACCACGTCGCGTTCATGAGACGAGGAAAAATAACATACCACTCAGCGCAAAGACTCCCAGACGAAAACAACATGGGACCATTCTACAAAACAAACAAAGACCTGCAAAAAAACATTAAAAAAGCAGTCAAATACGCAAACAAAAACTGGGACTTAATTGAAGACAACTGGAAATACTTCGCCGCGTGCGACTCTGGACATATGAACTTTTTCGCGTTCAACCGAGACAAAATAATCGAGCAAACACAAAACGTAATAATCGCAAGAGAACTGCAAGGCGAAAGAACCTGCATTTATGCCGACTGCAAACAAAAACCAACACTAAAAGAACTGCGATTATACATACCCAAAAAAACAAAACCAATCAAAGCCGAAAAAATACAAATTTTCTAAAATAATCTATAATCAGCGCTCGCGGCGTTCAGCAAGTTATCACAGAAAACATCCAAATACATCCTGCCATTTCTCAAATGAATTAA
>CAZNDX010000003.1:52559-74598 GCA_964572035.1 uncultured Methanosarcinales archaeon | reverse complement strand
GCAAGTTATCACAGAAAACATCCAAATACATCCTGCCATTTCTCAAATGAATTAATCTGCCGTCATAAGTAGTACAGAAAATTAAGTTTCCTGACGTGACTTGAGAACTGACCGATTGTTCAGGATTGTATTTGCCCACAAAAATCATAAACGTCTGGCGATAATTGGAAATTTGAATATCGTACAACGAATCCTTAATCGTTCCAACACCCAAAATATTACTAGTCATATCAATCGCGACAATTGAATTCGCGTCAGGGGGAACAAACAAAACATCACCATTAGGCAAAAGCCAACTCGTAATACGGCTGTACAAAAAATTCGCCTGCGAATCATAAAGCGCGCCGTACATGCTCGCGGCTTCATAGGAGAAGGAGCCAGTCGTTCCAACACCTGCCAAAACAAACGCTCCAACGATTAAAAATGACAACAGCAATAAAGTTTTCATACAGCCTCTTTTAGGTCAAATAATCAGTTTTCATTTATAATTATTTGTTATTCACAACAATTATAAGCAAATCTCAACGACAAATCAAAATATGAAGGGGTTAACGAGCAAAGAGGCGGAAGAAAGGCTGGAAAAATACGGGCCAAACGAAATAAAAGAAACCAACAAAATAAGTCCTCTCAAAATACTCCTAAGACAAATCAAGAACAACACGATAATCTATCTTCTCGTCACGGCGATGATAATATCCTTCGCAGTGGAAAAAACACTCACAGCGTACACGATTCTCCTGGTAATAACTATCGTAATAGGAGTAGGATTCATACAAGAATACAGAGCGGAAAAATCAATCAACGCGCTCAAAAACATGCTAACAGCCCACTCAGTCGTTTTAAGAGACGGCAAGGAACAAAGCATACCAACAACACAAATAGTCCCAGGAGACACAATAATTCTAAGAAGCGGCGAAAAAATACCCGCAGACTGCACAATACTGGAATCCGTAGACTTACTCGTAAACGAAGCAGTGCTGACAGGAGAATCAAAAGAAGTCGCCAAAAAAACAGGAAAAAACAAAGAAGAAAACCACATCTATATGGGCACATACATAGTCAACGGAAAATGCACGGCGCTAGCGATACACACAGGAATGAGCACAAAATTCGGAAAAATCGCCAAAATGATATCCGCAGCGGAAAAACCCCTGCTTCTGCAAAAAAAAGTAAACACCATATCAAAATACCTGGCCACACTCGGCATAATATTCTCAGCGCTAACAGCAATCGTAATGATTGCCTACGCGCAAACAATAAACCAAGAGATAATAATTGAAGCCCTAATAATATTCATAGCAGTAGCAGTCGCATCATTCCCAGAAGGATTCCCCGTAGTTCTAATAACCGCGCTCGCCGGCGGAGCATACAAAATGGCCAAGAAAAACGCCATAGTAAACAGAATGTCGATCATAGAAACACTTGGAGAAACAACAGTAATCTGCACGGACAAAACAGGAACGATAACCAAGGGAGAAATGACAGTCATCGAAATATACGCAGACAAAAAATACACTATAACAGGAACAGGATACAACGGCACAGGAGAAATAAACGGAAAAATAGAAGGACAGCTAAAACTATTAATCAAAACAGCGGCGCTCTGCAACGACTCAACAATAACAAGAACAGGAGAAAACGGCGCATACAACATAATAGGCACACCAACAGAAGCAGCCCTTCTAATAATGGCCGCAAAAGCGGGAATCCATAAAGAAGACCTTAAAGCGACAAGAGAAGAAGAAATACCATTCAGCTCGGAAAGAAAAATTATGACAACAGTATGCCTGGAAGGAAAACAACAGACAGCATACGTGAAAGGGGCGCTAGAAATTGTCCTTGAAAAATGCACCAAAATACAGAAAGGAAACACAGTTAAAAAAATGGCAGCGCAAGAAAAGAAAAAAATCCTGGAGCTGGAAGAACAACTCACAACAAAAGGCTACAGGGCTTTGGCCTTCGCCTGCAAACAAACAAACAACACAAACAGAAAAACACTGGAAAAAGACCTCACCTATATAGGGCTTGTCGCCATGGAAGATCCGCCGCGGGAAGAAATCAAAGAATCACTTGAACAATGCGAACAAGCAGGAATCAAAGTTAAAATGATAACAGGTGACAACAAAAAAACAGCGATAAGCATCGCCAAACAAATAGGACTAGACGCCAGAAAAGTGGTTGAAGGAAAAGAACTGGACAAAATAACAGACGAAGAACTCGTGCTTGTCGCTCAAGAAACAACAATCTTCGCAAGAGTAAGACCGGAACACAAGCTAAGAATCGTAAAAGCGCTAAAAGCCCAAAATGAAATAGTCACTATGACAGGCGACGGAGTCAACGACGCGCCAGCCCTAAAGGAATCACACATAGGAGTGGCAATGGGAAAAAACGGAACAGACGTCACAAGAAGCGCGGCAGATTTAACATTAAAAGACGACAACTTCGCCACAATAGTAGACGCTATAAAAGAAGGAAGAACAATATTTACAAACATACAAAAATTTCTAACCTACCAAATCAGCATAAACCTCTCCCAAGTAAGCCTGATATTTTTGGCAATACTGATAGGACTGCCGCTTCCGCTCATCGCGCTGCAAATACTATTCATGAACTTGTTTACAGATGAATTAACCGCCATAACACTTGCCTTCAACCCATACAGCAAAGACGTAATGAAAATAAAACCAAGAAAAACAAGCAATTTAATCACAAAACCCCTGCTCTTCATGCTCGCCCTATCAGGACTGATAATGAGCCTCGGAAGCCTGCTCGTTTACTTCATCTCACTGAACATATACCCCGAACAAACGGCCAAAACAATAGCATTCGCAACAATGGTGCTATTCGGAATAACAAACGCGTTCAACTTCAGGTCATTCAGAAAAACAACGCTAACAAGAACGCCGTTCACCAACAAATACCTCGTATTAGCCTCGCTAATCGCGATAGTAACAACAATATTCATAATATACAACCAATACCTAAACAAAATATTCAGCACAACTCCGCTCGGACTAACGGAATGGATAATAGCAGGGGCAACAAGCCTAAGCGTGATTGTCGTGTTTGACCTTATCAAAGCATTAAATGAAAAACGACCGTACTGGACGGAGGACCTACAGGAATTCAAATGAAACCAAAAGAACTAGGAAGCAGCGTCAAAGAGAAAACAATGGTGGCAATAGCAGGAGCGTTCGCACTGGTAATCGCGCTATCTTGGAACGAATTCATCAAAGAAGGCGTAACCAAACTAGTCGAGCTAATGGGCGCGACAGGAGAAGGATGGATTTTTAAGTTGATAGCCGCGCTCGTGACAACACTAATTTGCGTCATCGGAATACTAATCGTAAGCAGAAAATAAACTTTTATTTTTATTTTACAAAACACTTAAATAAAATAAAGGCCTAATTCTCTAAAAAGAGGTGAATAAATGAAGAAAATGATGATAGCAGGATTATTGGCTTTGCCAATGGCATTCGCGCAACTAACAGGCGACTACGGCAGAGCAATGTCAATGGGAATGTACGGCGGAGCCGGAACAACAGCCCACGCGATTCTCTGGACACTCTTCTCCATAGGACTAACCATCGCAGTATGGCTATGGGTAATCAAATTGTGGAAAGAAGTTCGAAGGATGAAATAATTTTTATTTTTTTGAAAAGTTTACGGAAATGTTCTAAAAGAGTTCTTTAAGCCGAAAAGTTTAAGTTCTCAAAGGTGATAAACGTGCTTATGGAACCAACAGTAAAAGAAGTATACAAAGAAATTCGGCAATTAAGAAAAGAATTCGCTGAACTAAAATCAATACTTCTTGACAACGAAGGAGAGCTTTCTGAGTACGCGAAAGAAAGACTCAAAAAATATCTTAAAATTCCCTGATGGCCTCAACACGAATAGTAAATAGAGTTGAAATTTCTGAATTCAAAGAGCTAATTCAAAAATATGAAGGACACATAATCGTTGGTTCGCACGCGTTGGCGCGTATCGACGAGGGTCAAAGAAACATTTATAAAGAAGAAAGTTTGATTGATATATTGAAAAATGAAACTTCCTCGTTTATTGGAATTCAAGAAAATGGCTGGCATTCGTCGTTTTACAAAAGAAAGGAAGGCTACCTCAGAATTGTTTTCAAAATTAATCATCCAAAAAACATTGAAATAATAACATTTTACATCGTAGAAAATTTACCAAAAATATGAAAGGAAAACAATTGAATGGGAAAGGAGAAATAGATTATGATTACAAAAATGACATACTACTCTTTAAAACAAAAAACAGAGAATACAAAAAATCACTTGACTTTGGCAATTTAGTTTTAGATGTTGACAAAGAAGACTTCATTACTGGAATTCAGATTTTTGACGCATCAAAAATGTTCAGTATGACAAAGGAAGCATTACGAAACATTAAACAATGGGAGTTCCACGCCAAAACGGAAGATAAAACAATAATGATTCGCCTCGCTTTCAAAGCACTGCAAAGAAACAAAATAATGGGAACAGGAACACATAACTTTGAGAGAGACGCCCCATCAAAAATGGAAAACTCAGAAGTTCTTTGCACAATCGCTTAACGATAACTTCTACTGGACTGGGAAACCAAAGAGTCAAACTGGTCGCACACGATATCCCTGAATGAATCATATACAACGGTACAATTGTATAACGTTCCGCGCTCCTGACGGCGCTCATCATAATAGCCAAGCTTGATATTCAAAGGAAAATCCCAACCAGACCTTAACGACAACTTATAAGATTTTGATGTTTGCAACGGACCCCAACCAACAATACGATCGTTTTGGTCTGTCGCAACAACCATAGACAAAGACTGACGCCAGTTTTTGTAAAGTTGTAAACCGTTTTTATCAACAATAGTGCCCTTGTAAGTTGTCGCTGAAAAGGCACCTGTGGTTGAATCTAAACTTAAAATACCCAGAAGACCGATTAGGGTGACGAGCAAAACTAAAGATATAACGGTGGTTTTCATTTTACGCTCTTTTTTTATACGATAGGGAAGGGAGGTTTTTAAGGGTTTGGTGATTATCTCCTTATCTCTTCTATTGCTTTTCGCGCGAACTTCTTCTTAGCCTCTTCCTCAGCGAGCTCCAATATCTTCTTCTGATACACCTCTTTTCGTTTTGCTAAGGCTTCTTCAGGAGAGCATCCCGCAATTTTCTTGAATTCATTATCATTGATTCGCCCCATCATAAAACTACGCTCCAACTTCTCCATGTGCTCATCTTTTGCCTTCTTCACAGACTCAGCAATGAAAAATCTAACCCAGTCAGACTTCGGAACATTAGTGACCCGCTCGATGAATTCCAAATCAGCCAAAATAGACTTAGAAATTCTCAAGTTGAACTGCTCAGTTTTATCCATGATAGCAAATGATAGCAAATACTATATAATAATTGTCCATAACTCACAAGGAATAAAAAATAAAAAATCATCCAAGGTAAGTCACCTCGGCGTATTTATTTTTTCTTAAAAATCTTGATATCGAATTTCCCTCAAACTTCGAAAACACCAAGTCCGCCCACAACCGGTCTATTTGCCTATAACTGTCACCATCTGTCAATTTTACCAGTTCAGTTAAATTAATTTCATCAAGAATTGAGTTTCTTAAAGACTCACCAAGCAATTCCAGTTTCTTTTCAAAGTAATCCCTTCTATCATTATCATCAGGAGTTCTGAAGTGAATTATCTTAAAACGGTCAAGCAAAGGAGCTGAGAATTTATGCAATGAATTGACATTAAGGATTATTATTCCATTAAAAGTTCGGCCAAATTCATTGAAACCATCAATAATTTGCTGAAGCTCGCCCTGCAATGGACCATCACTGGAAGTAATTTCATTCTTGCCGAGGATTTTCTCAGCTTCATCAATAAAAATCAAGCGATTGCCTCTTCTCATAGATTTTTTAAAAATAGAATTCAACGCCGCAGATTCGTTTTTACCATCATTCTCAATTCTATACATATTGACATGATCAATTTTCAGTTCAAGTTCTTTAGCCAGACAGCGAACGGCAAAAGTTTTTCCAGTTCCTGGAGGGCCTTCAAATAAATAACAAAAAACCTTGTTAACACCCATATTTTTTAACTCATCTTTCCTCCTGAAAAGGTTAACAATTCGTGTCAGATCGCTTTTTAACTCATGTCTTCCAATAATTGATCTTAAGCCAGCAATATGTTCATCATCAACAGATATGTTCGCAAACTTAAAAACACCCCTGACCAAGTTTTCATTTATTAACCGCCTCAAGGAAGCTGCCTTAAGAAGCAATAAAAAAGAATGAAATTCTGAAACTTCCAAACCATTCGTATTATTCAAAATAAAACTGAAGGTGTCCTCATCAATACTAATTTTCAAATCAGATAAATACTTTTTCCTATATTCAAATCCCGGAGTTTCATTAAGAAAAACACTCGCATCAAAAAGTCCAAGAAACCTGAAAATAGAATCAAAATGTTGAGTAAAATGATCATAATTTTCAAAAATAACTAAAATATTCTTTTTCTTTGACAAAACAACAACATCATGAATCTCCTTAAAACAGTCGTCATACAATTCTTTATGTGTAGCCAAAAATTTGAAATTCAAAAATAGAACAAAATCATCATTATTTTCAACATAAGCTCTCAAATCTCCAAAACAAACAACTTTGCCTTTAATTTCCGCATCATTAAGAGAAATAACATCGAACCCTGTTCCCTTAATAAGACGTTTTATCAACTCAGTTTTACCATTTCCATTGGCACCATTAACAATCACAGATTTAATTGTCAATTTTTTGGACAGTAATTGAGAACGAATATCCAATAACCCTTCTTTTAAACAAAGGTTCTCACCTGAAAATCTTAAATCCAGATATTCCTTAAAATCCATTCATTCACCTAAAACATACATAAGATTAATTATTTATATATTTTTCTATTAATTAGTAGAATATTCTCAAAAAAACAGGAAAGATTAAATAACGATCTGAAAATACACTGCCATATGGAAACTTTTAATAACGAACAAACACAAACAAACACCAAAGAGGATGAAATGTTCAAAAAAGTTTTAATAGCGACATTATACAATCCGGAACCAGTGATACTTGCAGCGACACGCCTTGGCCCTCAAAAACTCATTTTACTGATTGATAAAACACCTGACAAAGAACAAGAAAAATCAGTAAAGCTCATATCTGACTCACTCGGCAAAGTGATCGATGTAAAAACGGTTAAAACAGAAGTATACGACATAGTAAAAGTCGCCGAAAAATGCGTTGAAATAATTGACGCCCAGGACAAGGACGACTGGATATTTGTCAACATAACCGCAGGAAGAAAAACCAAAGCAATAGGATTGCTGTTCGCAGCATACGCAAGACATGACAAAATAAAAAAAATAGCATATAACCCAGAAGAAGATAAAAACTCAATAGTATACCTGCCAAAACTAAGCTTCAAACTCACAGAAAGTCAGAAAAAAATACTTGAACACCTTTCAGAAGGAAAATACAACAGCATCAGCGATTTAGCCAAAAAAATAGACATTTCAAACGCGATGCTTTACCGTGCAATAGATGAACTAAAAGACATGGATTTAATATCAACAGACGAAGGACTTCAGTTAACTGACGCGGGAAAAATAGCGAGGTTGTGAGAATGACTGAGAATTTCATTGAATATTACGGACTTGAAAATTATTTGTTTAACACCGTCCACAAAAGATTCCATGAACAGGGCTTTCTTAACGCATTTGACTTTTTTTGCATAATAATATGGAAAGCCAACAGAGCGAAAAGCAAAATAGCGGAAAGACTTCTCAAAAAAGGAAAACTTGAAATGGTTTGCAAACAAATAACATCAAAAATATACAACGCGAAAAAGGATGGAGAAAGACTTCAAATATTATTTAATGAAGGATTTCGCCCACCAATGGCGTCTGCGATTTTAACCGTATTATATCCTGACAAATTCACAATATACGATATACGAGTTTGTAAAACTTTGAACAAATATTACGAAATTGCGAATATGGATTCAAACATTAAAAATACAGAAATATACATAAAAAAATATTTCGAATTCATTGAAACAGTAAAAAACCATCCTGAAGTGAAAAACTTATCACTAAGAGACAAAGATAGATATCTTTGGGGAAAATCATTCTATGAACAGTTGCAAGAAGATTTGAAAAGTAATTTCACAAAAAAATGAAAATTGAAACATTATTCAAACAAAAATGGAAAAATCTTGAGAGTTTCAAGAATTTAAAAAATTGCGAATATCCTGGAATTTATATTCTGGCGTACACTAACAAAAATCTGGAAGCCAAACCCGTTAAAGTAAAGGATATTTTCTATGTTGGAATGAGCAACTCAAGAGGCGGAGTGAAACAACGTATAAAACAATTCATTGACTGTCTGGAGAGCTACAGAGGTCACTCTGCAGCAATGAGATTCTATAGAGAATATTCGAACAACAAGCCATACTCAAATACAAAAAGAAAAAATAATTTTTACGTTGCCGCATCCTGTATGAAAGTCAATGTAATTAAAGAAACGAGAACGCCCAGAGACCTCAAAAAAATGGGTGAAATCACTAAGTTTGAATACGACGTGCTCGCTCACATAAAAGAAAAGACTGGGAAAGAGCCTCAATTAAACAAACAATGAAAACCCTCTCCAAAACCAAATACATGCATGGTTTAAGCTGCATAAAGCACCTCTGGTGCGAGTTTAACGCACCAGAACTAATTTCTCCGCCAGATGACTCTGCCAAAGCAATAATGGAGCAAGGAATAGAAGTAGGAAACCTAGCCAAAAAACTATACCCAAAAGGAATAGACATACCATTGGATAACTCTTCCAAAAAAACTGAAGACGCCTTGAAAAAAAGAGTCCCAATATTTGAAGCAACCTTCACTCATAATTACGCTTACTGCAAAACAGACATACTACTCCCCGTAAATAAAGACGAATGGGACATAATAGAAGTAAAAAGCAGCACAGAAGTAAAAGACGAACACATAGAAGATGCCGCTTTTCAGCTATACGTTCTCAAAGGATACGGTTTGAACATTAGAAAAGTTCACATAATGGTCATCAACAACGAATACGTCAGAAAAGGAGAAATTAACGTCAAAGAACTATTCTACATGACAGACATAACAGACGAAGCAGAAGAAATGCTGCCAAAAGTTCCTGAAAACTTGGAAGAATTCCAAAAAATCATTATTGGACCAAAACCTAAAGTAGAATATGGAATAACCTGTAAAGAACCAAAAAGCTGCCCAACTTGCTCTAAAGACGTTGAAAATATTGAGATTTGCAACTTACACTATTTCGGCAAAAAAGCATGGCCACTAGTTAATCAAGGAATTACCAAACTGAAAGATTTACCAAAAATTAAACTAACAGAAAAACAAAAAATACAAATCAAAGCAACATTAAGTAATAAACCACATATCGATAAAAAAGCAATAAAAGACTTTATGGACGACTTAAAGTATCCATTAAGCTTCTTTGACTTTGAAACTGTTGCCACAGCAATACCGCTATATGATGGCGTAAGACCATACCAAGCAATACCATTCCAGTTTTCTTTACACATATTGGAATCAAACGGAAGCTTAACACATTATGAATTCTTAGCTGAAAGTAATTCAGATCCACGCCAAGAACTAGTTAAAGCGCTGGAAATGATACCTTCAAAAGGAACCATATTAGCGTTCAATATGGGCTTTGAAAAAAGAGTATTAGAAGGTTTAGCAGAACAATTCCCAAAAAAATCAAAACAAATACACAACATAATCTCAAGATTACGCGACTTAATAGTCCCTTTCAAAGAATTTTATTATTATCATCCAAAACAACAAGGAAGCTGCTCAATAAAGTACGTATTGCCAGCTTTAACTGGTAAAAGCTACGAAGGAATGGTAATTTCCAACGGAGATACAGCTTCACGCGAATACTTGAAAAAACTGAAAGAAGGGAAGAAACTGAGTAAAGAACTACGAGAAGCACTACTTGCTTATTGTAAGTTGGATACAGAAGGGATGGTTGATTTAGCGAGGGAACTTCAAGAAATATAAAACTATTTCAGGAGATTCCAATTATCTAAATATTTTGAGAATTGAATAGGTGTTTTCAATAAATTGAAATCAAACGCTCTCTTCCCTTTGTTATCAACCCACATAGAGAAATGATACGTGCCATTCTTTCTTTGTTTCTTTTTCTTAACAAGTCTTTGAAGATCTTTCAAAGGAATAACCAAATAATTCACTTTAATTTCTTTCTTTGAACCTTCATCAATCATATTATGAAGAACAAAAATGAAAAAATCCAATTTATTAGAAGCATTAAAAATAGCATCTTTATCAATAATAAACCAAGCAGGACTTCCGGCTCCAAACTTTAAAGTTTCTAAACGCTTGGGCTCATAAGTTCTACTGCCCTTAACTTGGACAGTTTTGCTCTTACCGGTTTTAAGATTCAACAACGCCAAATCAATATCTTTTAGTTGAGAATTGACAGGAAAGAAAACCTCAAAGTCCTTTTTGTTAAAATGTTTCTTAAGTTCTTCAGCAACCAACGCTTCATCAATTGTTAATGACCAGAGATTTTTAAGAGCCATAAGTAAAAAATAGACATCGGAGTTTATAAGTTTTTGGAAGAAATACTGGACAAAGTGGAAGAGTTTCTTGACGAACTTCACAAGACACTAGACTCGGTTTCTTGAGATATTTAAATCCAAAATCTTAAAATTAAACAAAGAGGTGATTTTTTATGAATGAAATAAAAACAATTTCACAAAAATCCATCTTAGAGTGGAATAACCAATATGACAATGCTTATAAATCAGTTAATAGTTATGAATTAGATAATTTGGGCAAAGAGGAGAACATGAGGGTGATTTCACTATTCTGCGGGGCAGGAGGAATGGACTTGGGTTTCATAAAAGCCGGTCATAAGATAGTTTGGGCTAACGACTTTGACAAAGATTCTTGCGAGACTTACAAAAGAAATATTGGACATTCCCCTGTTTGCGAAGATATTTCAAAAATACCATCAAAATCAATACCAGATGGCGACATAGTCATAGGAGGATTCCCTTGCCAGGGATTTTCATTGGCAAATCCTTATAGAAAAACAGGGGATGAAAGAAATAAACTCTATCTTGAGATGCTAAGAGTTATCAGAGATAAAAAACCAAAATATTTTGTTGGGGAAAACGTAACAGGGCTATGTTCAATAGGCGGATATGAAAATAAAGAAGATAAGAAAAAAGGACTGGGAAGAGTTCTAAAAATGATAATCAAAGATTTTGAAAATGCAGGATATTCTGTAGAGTGGAAAATTTTGAATGCAGCGGAATTTGGAGTTCCGCAAATTCGAAGAAGAGTATTAATTCTTGGAACCAGAAAAGACGTTTCTAAAAAACTCAAGCATCCTTCTCCAAAATATTCTAAAGATAACTGGAAAACTGTCGGAGATGCCTTGGAAGGTCTGCCTCTGAAGCCGACGCCAAAAATACCCAATCATTTGGGAACTGCTCATAAAGTCAAAATTAATGGGCATTTAGGAAATAGAGAAACACGAAAAGATAAGCCTTCCCCCACAATTGTTGGGAGAGGAGGAGGAACTGGAGGACCAGTCATAATACCCCACCCATCCGGAACTAGAAGAATGACTGTAAGAGAAACCGCAAGACTTCAGAGCTTTCCTGATGAATTTGTATTTGAAGGCGCCATTACTTCACAGTATAGGCAAATAGGGAACGCAGTACCCTGGCCTTTGGCGTATCATGTTGCAAAGATGATGTCAAAAAATGACTAACCCCTAAGATAACGCCTTAGATCGGTTAAATTTTCGAGTTCAAAACTTTCGTTTATTTTTTGGAGTTGAGAATTCAGACAATCTCTTAGAAAATCATGTATTATCGGAGTCACGTCATTTCGAAGACTGAGCGATATATTCTCTCCCCATTCAAGAATTGGAGGCAACTTTAATCTCAACGCGTGACCTTCAAATCGCTGAATGACGTCTGACGCCCCTTCGGGACCTCTATGAAATGAACCAGTTAAGTGGTTGATGAACTCCTGCTTTGAAATGAACCAAATATTAAGTTTATCACCTTCTTTAACAGCAATTATCCAATCAGAATCACAAAAAATTCCTCTCACCATTTCATCAAATCTATTTTGTAGTCTTGGCCACATTTCTTGAGAATCAATTTCTCTAAAAAGTCTAAGGAGCTGAGCAGAAGAACCCAACCCTTGTCTTCTTTCTCCCACACGCTCCCCCCAAATTCCTCTTGAAAGCCCCTCCCATGCAAAAGAACCCACATTAAGCTCCTGATTATTCGGCATAAGAGTTTTAACAGAAAATAATAAATCGCCTATTCTCACATCGTTCTTTTTTCTTCTTCCAAGAGCTATCCAGTATTGGATTGAATTCTGATCGGCTCTTGTTTCAGCGGGAACAATACTTCTGTTCTGCTCTCCTGTGCCTAAAAATAAATCAACAAATCTTTCAAAATTGTCTCCTGAAGCGTGTTTTTTTCTTATGTGCCGACCAGAAACCAATTTTTCAAGATAATATCCGATAATTGAAGCAGAAACCTCCTCATTCTCCAGTCCTTCTGCCAATTTGTTGAATGCAACGGCTACATCCGATGAGGATCTTACTGGCCTAGTCAATCTGTTTTTCTGAACAAAATTTCCAATACATAATTTCAATATTTCCCATTCCGGTTCAGCCACGTCTAAATCAGGCATATTTATATTAAAATTTCAAGATATTTAAATATTATCAAAACAATAGTCAACAAATGGATGTTTTCACAAAAAGAAAAAGAAGCGAAGTAATGTCTAAAATAAAATCGCAAAACACAAAAATAGAACTTATTCTTTGCAATGCCTTGAAATCAAAAGGCCACAAATTTATAATTCATTCAAAAATGGAGGGGAAGCCTGATTTGCTTTTTCAACGCAAAAAAATCGCAATTTTTGTTGATGGGTGCTTTTGGCATAAATGTCCTGAATGTTTTAGAAGACCAAAAAGCAATAAAAAATACTGGACTCAAAAAATAGAGAAAAATGTGAACAGAGATAAAATAATAACCGCCAATCTGAAGAAAAGAGGGTATTTTGTTCTTAGAATATGGGAACACGAGATTAAAAAGAGTCTCAGACAGGTGTTAAAAAAAATTGAGACACGCCTAATAAACAGATCACTCATACCTTAACGCCTCAACCGGTTTCAACTTACTCGCCCTTCTCGCCGGCAGAACACCTGAAAGCGCTCCCAGCCCTACACTAAACACCAGCATTCCTATTATCAAGAATGGCGAATAAGAAGCATAAATCGTCCCAGGACCAAACGCTGTATTCGCAAAGATTTCAACTGTTTTAGAAATACCCATACCAAAAAGAATTCCAATAACACCGCCAACAAGACCTAAGAAACCTGATTCAACTAAAAACATAAGCAAAACGTCTTTATTTCTTGCCCCAATAGCTTTCATAACACCAATCTCACGAGTTCTCTCCAAAACAGCTGTAAACATAACATTAGCAATACCAATACCGCCAACAATCAAAGAAATAGCAGCAATGCCAACAAACACAACCTGAATAATATTAAACACAGCATTAAAACTTTCAATCAACTCAGTAGAAGATTGAACAACAAAATCTTCCTTACCCTCATCAAGACCTCTACTCCTTCGCAACCTTTTCTCAACACTCTCGGCAACAACATCAGGATTCTCACCAATAGCAGACTGAGCAACAATTTGCGTATACAAAGAAGTTTCATTCAACAATTCACGAACATCAGGCTCGGTAATCACAACACCGCCATCCATAGTAGGATCGCCAACCCTTTTCATCACGCCAACAACTTCAAAAGAAACACCCTCAACTAAAATCTTCTGACCAACACGAACATTCTTCACCAAAGCGTTCTTATAAGCAATGTTATACCCAATCATCGCCTTCTTCTTATCCTTATGACTAAGCTCACGACCACTCTCAACCTCAATCAAAAACCACTTCTTAACCAATTCAGCCTCACGAGAATCATCAGGAATCGAAGGAACAAAAACAGTCTTTTGAACACCATCAAACTCAACCTTCATCGGACGATAAAAATAACCAGCAGCCAAACTAACACCAGAAACCTTCTCAATCAAACGCTTATCATCCTTATCAAGCGCACCAGGGCTTTGCTCACCGCCATAAAGCCCAGGATCTTTAGGCTGAATCAACAACTTATCAGCGCCAACCTTCTCAAACTGCGCGTTAATAGTATCCTGCAAACCCTGACCTAAAGACACCAAAGCAACAACAGCAGCAATACCAATAAAAATACCAATCATAGTCAAAGCCGCCCTTTTCTTACGCTTGCCAACATTACGAACAGCCATAACTACAAGATCGTTCATTTAGTCCCCCCGTAAAGCATCCACTGGCGACTTAGAAGACGCTTCTTTAGCAGGAAACACACCGCTAATGCAACCAATAACAAAAGCAAACATCAAAGCACCAACAATCAACCATAAAGGAAACGAAGCAGTCAATAAATCACCAAGAACTTGCCGACCAGCAAGTTCCACAGCTTTAGACATACCCATTCCCAAAACGACACCAATGGCACCACCAGCCATACCCAACAAGCCACTTTCAAGCAAGAAAATCCAAAGAATATCACTATTACGAGCACCAATCGCTTTCATAATACCAATCTCACGAGTTCGTTCCAAAACAGAAGTATACATTGTATTCATTATCCCGATTCCACCAACAAGCAACGAAATCGCGGCAATACCAATAAACACAGCCTGAACAACACCAAGAATAGTATTAATCGAATTAATCAGTTCTTCAGAAGTTGAAACCCTAAAATCCTCAAAACCCTCCTTCTGACCCCTATCACGACGCATCGCACGCTCAACCCTATCAGCAACCTCAGAAGGAACAGCGCCAGGACTAACTTGAGAAACAATCATGCTAAACTCATCATTATTAACATCAACAATATCGCGCATATCCCTCTCATTCAAAAACAAAGCATCATTAGCAAAAGCCGCGCCCTTATCCAAAACACCAACAACATCAAAAGTTTTACCATTCAAAATAATCTTATCACCAACAACAATCTGTTCATCAAAAGCCTCAGTCCAAACACCATTACCGAGAACTATCTTCCCAGAATCAGCAGACTTCAACAAACGGCCAGAAAATAATTCCAAATTCAAAGAATCCTCAACCAAATCACGACCCTCAACATCATGAGGAAGCGATGAAGCAAAAATAACACGAACCTCATCATTAAACTCAGTCGTCACAGACTTCAGCAAACGACCCGCAGCACGATCAACACCCTGAGTAGAACGAACAATTCTCAAATCACTCTCATCAATAACACCCGCAGTATTCTGACCCGGAGGACCAAAACCAGCATCAGCGCCCTGAACAGTAACCTTATCCGTACCAATCGACGCGAACTGACCATTAATCGCGTTCTGCATACCCTGACCTAAAGAAATAAGCGCGACAACTGAGGCGATGCCGATAAAAATACCAAGCATCGTCAAAGAAGTTCGCAAAAACCTCTTCCTTAAACTACCAAAAGCAATAAAAAAATAATCTTTCCACATCTTACTTACGCTTCTTGCGCTTGTACCAATACACTCCGCCCGCAACAAGCAAGATTACAACAATGACAACTCCCCACGGGAAACCGCCCTTGCCCAAATCACTCTGCGTAATAATACGCACAGGCAAATTATACTCCTGCTTGAAATCAACGTTGTACGGGTCCTTAAACTCAAGAACAACAGACATTCTAGGACTATCAACCAACGGCTTGATTATGAAATCAACAGTCTCATAATCATCGCTGTCCAAATTACCAACATACTGCTCATTAGACGTCGACAAAACCTCATACTCAGGCGTTTGAACAACACGAACGTTAACATACTTCATATCAACAACGCCCTTGTTAATAATTTTCAAGCTAACAGTTCCCGGCTTCCTCTTGGAAGCGAAATCAGTCTTGTCAACAATCAAACTAATCTCAGGCTCAGCGTTAATTCTAATGCCAATCTTGCCAGTATCATTAAACATCTTGTTCCTATCATCCTGATAAGACAAAGTCACAGGAACCTGATACAGCTTAACTTCAGTAGAAGGGTCAGACGCCAAAACAAACGAAACAGTAACGCTCTCACCTGAAGAAATCAAATCAATTCTCTTCTTAGTGCCAGTGCCGACAGTCGAGAACGGAGCAGTTGAGAGGTCAAAACCAACGTCAACGTTCTTAACACCAATACGGCCCATATTCTTCAAAACAATATCAACCTTGGCCGTTTGTCCAGGCAAAATTTGAGACGGAGAAACCTCAAACTTATCTATAACCAAAACAGCGTTCTGAGTCTGAACACTTATTGGCGCTTCAAACTCAAGCCATTGGTCAAACTTGTACCTATACAGGAAAGTAATTGTTTGGTCGCCATTAGGAGCATTAGGGTCAACATAAACCGTGAACTTCACAACCTTAGACTCAGTCGCGGCAATAACGCCAACATCAACTTCCTCAACAGCGTTAGGAGGCAAACTAAACGGATAATCAGGCACGAACTTCACCGCAACCTTCTCCGCAACGGTTCCAGCGTTAGAAAGCTGAACCCAAACATCAACAGTATTACCCTGCTCAGCAGGAGTGGGCTCGTAACGCAAAATCGACGCCGAAATCATCGGACCGCCAGCCGCCTGCACGCAAACAGCAAGAGCAAGCGTTAACATCAACGCAACAAACAATTTTTTCATTTTTTTGACCTCCTAATAGTCTTCGACTCAATAATATGACCGTCTTTTAGAAACTCAACCCTATCAGCGACATGAGCAAGAACATCATCGTGAGTAACCAAAACAATAGTCTTGCCGTGCTTCTCATTCAAATCGCGCAAAAACTCCATAACCTCCTTACCAGTCTTGCTGTCAAGATTACCGGTAGGCTCGTCAGCCAAAATAACAGGACTATCCAAAGCAAGCGCTCTCGCAATCGCGACTCTCTGCTGCTGACCACCAGACAACTGATTGGGCTTGTGGTCCATTCTATCACCCAAACCAAACTGTTTAAGCAACTTCTCCGCCTGCTTCTTTCTCTCGCCTTCAGAAATGCCCTGAAAAGTCATAGGCAACATAACATTCTCCAAAGCAGTAAGTGTATCAATCAAGTTAAACTTCTGAAAAATAAAACCAATCTTACGACCGCGAATCTGCGCCAAATCGCTTTCAGTCAGCTTCGCAATATTCTCCCCATCAAGAAAAACCTCGCCCTTAGTCGGAACGTCAAGACAGCCGACCAAATTCATCGCTGTTGATTTTCCGCTTCCCGAGGGACCCTGAATAGCCAAAAACTCACCCGGATAAACGTGCAAGTCAATACCCTGCAAAGCGTGAACATTAGCCTCGCCCATCTTATACGTCTTCCAGACTTTCTTCAACTGAATAATCGGCTTTTTCACTTCAACCTCTTTTTATAACAAGAAACACACAGCAGACATTTAAAAATTTAATTAAAAAATAAAAAATAATTTATTTCGCCAGCTCCGCATCAATCAGCTTCTTGAACTCAGAATAGGGCTGAGCGCCAACAAGCATTATTCCATTGATGAAGAAACTTGGAGTGCCGGAAACCCCATAAGAGCCTCCCTGCGACAAGTCATTCTGAACCTCTGACTCATACTTTCCTGAATCAAGACATTCGTCAAACTTTGTCTGGTCAAGCGCCAATTCGCCCGCGTACTTCTTCAAAGAAGCAACATCAAGAGCCTGCTGGTTGCTAAACAACTTGTTGTGCATCTCCCAGAACTTACCCTGGTCGTCAGCGCACTCAGCCGCTTCGTGCGCCTTCTGAGCGCTCTGGTGGAACGGCAAAGGATAGTCGCGGAAAACGAGCTTAACCTTTCCAGTATCAACATAATCCTTCTTCAACTGAGGATACGTCTGAGTAAAGTACCTGCCACAGAACGGACATTCAAAATCACTAAACTCAACAATCGTAACCTTAGCATTAGCGTCACCCAAAACAGGGTCATCATCCAAACTTACATCAACAGGACCCGAAGGAGCTGTCGGAGCGGTTGGAGCTGTCGGAGCAGGGCCTCCCGCAGGCAACGTTTCAAATTGTTTCTTAATCTGCCAAGTGCCGTAAATGTTAACGACAGACAAGACAATAGCGACAGTCAAAAGCACCGTCAAAATCTGATTCTTTTCCATTTTTCCACCTCACAAATATTTCTAACAATGTTTCATTATCTGAAACAATATTTAAATCGTTTTGAAACTAACTGAACAGCGAACCAATCCAGCCAAAAATCGCCTTGAAAAATCCGGCAACACTGCTCGTCGCCTTCAAAGCGCCGGTATCGCTGAAGTTTTTAGGAGTCGTGTCAACAACACCCTTTGAATCCACAACAGGCTCATCTTTAGGCTCATCCTTTGGAGTTTCCTTAACGGTCTCTCCCTTTTTCAAAGCCTCAATCTCTTCAGCAGTCAGCTGTTTAACACATGAACATGATGAACAAACAAAACCCGCGCCGCAGTCAGCGTCCTTCTCGCAATCCTCACCAGGGTCAACAGAATCATCGCCGCAAACCGCCTTTGGAGCAGGAGCCGCGCCTGAAATCTTACAAGTGCAGTCATTCAAACACTGGCCATACTGCGCGGAAGTCTTACCAAAACAAATGCTTCCAGGAGGGTCGCACTGCTCGCCCTTGTTTTTTTCAAGAAGCTTGTTTCCACAGCTTGAAACAGGAGTAGAAGTTGAGCCAGAGCTCGTGTTTGAAGCAGAACCGGAACTCGCGCCATAACACGCGCCGTTCCTGCAACCGGAATAACCCTCGCGGGTGCAGTCATAAACCTCAAACTTCACCTGATTGTCAGTACCGCAATAATATTCCTTCAAATATTTACTCTCATTAATCGAAACCCCTTCTTCAGAGGTCAAACAAACGTCAACCTTCGGAGTCACGCCAACTTTGGCAGTACCCATGGTCTTGAGGGCAGCGTCCTTACTATCTTTGCCGCCGCCATCGGTATCAGTGCACTGAACCTGAGCATAGGCGACACTCGCCAAAAGAAGAAATACAAGCGCCATCAGCAACTTTTTCATAACCCGAAAACAGAAACTCTCCTATTTAAACATTATGAAATTTGGGCACATACTTTTATATAACGTATTTGCCAAACGTGAAACAACATGAAACAACTGCTGTTATTGCTAGTATTGCTGCCATCGGCATTCGCGGCCACAGAAATAATCAACGCGAACACCACAATAGATTTGGTTGGAAGAACGGCAAACATACAAACAAGCCAATACATCTCATCAACAGAACCGATAGGAAACCTCATACTAATACTGAGCAAACAGGCAAGCTCGGCGAAAGTCAGTGTTGACGGAGAAAAAAGAGACTGCCAGCTTCAAGAGGAATTCGCAAGATGCGGAAACCTAAGCTCAGGAGACCACAAAATAGACTTCTCATACACAACAAGCTACCCGCTCGCGACAGTGGGAGAAAATACGCTATTCAAACACGCGGTAAGACTAACATACCCGGGCAAAAAACAAACCATAACTTTGAAACTGCCTGTGGGAACAATAATTCCAAGAGAAGTCGGCAAAGACGAATCATTCTACATCTCTCCGGACACAGCTGAAATTTACAGCGACGGAGAAAGAATCATACTCATCTGGGAGGCGGACGAACAGGAAGTTGACATCAGCGTCATCATGCGAGACGCCACACCAACACCGACCGCCTGGATAGCCCTTGCCGGAATCAGCACAATAATCGCGGCGGGAAGCATAGCATACATCCTATTTTACAGAAAACCAAAAGTTGTGAAAAAGACAGCAAGAAAAGCGGAAAAGACCGAGAAACCAGTAAAAGAGCTTCTACCTCAATTCATAGAGGATGAACGAAAAGTCGTGGAACTGCTCCAAAACGCGCCAAATCACGAAGCCTGGCAAAAAACAATACTTCAAGAAACAAAATTCAGCAAAGCCAAAGTCTCACGCATAATAAGAAACCTTGAAGCAAGAGGCGTCGTAGTAAAGACAATATACGGGAACACGAACAAGGTTACGCTGAAAATACAAGAAACTTCTCAGAAAAATTAGGCTTCGCTTGCATATACGAAGGTGTTCAAACCGCCACACCCTCGCGCTCCCGGCGGGAATAAAAAAGGTGAGTAGCGAGGGGACTTTCATCCCCTTCGCATACTCGTGGATGGTGGCTTGTAAGAAAAAAGATGTCCAGGGAGGTATTTAATAACTCCTTGAAACAACGTGAAACAAGATTTATTGAGAAGAAACTTCTTTTTTCGCGTACTTCTTCTCGTAAAAAGACATCGCGACCTCAAAAAAATTAGGAGGAATAGGCTTCACAGACTTGTCATTATTATCAGGAGATAGATAATTTGACTGAAGATCCTGCACAACACGACAAATAAGCTGATATCTCGCGTTTTTCTTTGAAGACTCAGAAAGAGACCGTTCAATAAAAATCTCCTCGGAACGAATAATGCTAGGCATAAATTTTGACAAATACTTCGCCTCGCCATTCAACAAATCAACTATTGACTTCGGATCGCTCACAGTTTCCATACAAAACACCCCATTTGCAGCAGTCCAAAACAAAAACAAATATAAAAAGATACTGCTTGACAAAAGAATATGTGCTACTGGTGCCTCGGAATCGGAATGTCAATCTTCGGAACATACTGGAAGAACAAGGAATACCTTCACGAGCAGGCGAAAAAACTGTTTACTCAACCAGCTCTTTCAACAAATCAAGCTCAATCTGTTTCACAACATTAAATCTGTTAAATTTTGGAATAGCCGACTTCAAATGAAGCTCTGGCTTTTCCCAAACTTTTCCATTATGAACATATAACTTCTGCATAGAATTCACCTCCGTAACATAATAATTACAAAATATATTTAGAATTACTTAATTCACCTTATTTGATTCTAACTGTCTCCAAATTCTTAGGAGCAACTGTTTCAATTCTGCCAAGCTTGTGAATAGCTGAAGCCAAGTCCAACAACTTGCTGGACTCTCCGTGCTGAACAATAACTTTCTTCGGTCTTGGACTGCATTTGAAAACGAAATTCATCAACTGCTTTCTGTCAGAGTGGTCGGAAACCGCGACCTTGACAACTTCCAACTTCGCCTGAACAACTTCCTGCTTGTTTCCATCCTTAAACACAAGCTCGCGCTCACCGCTAAAAATACGCTTGCCAAGAGTGCCATCAGGCAAATAACAAGTGAAAATGAGCAAATTATTTTTGTTGTCCGCCAAATGTTTGAAATATTCAACAGAAGGACCGCCGACCATCATACCGGATGTCGCCAAAATAACAGCAGGACCTTCTTCCTCAACAACCTGCATACGCTCCTTCGGACTTCCAACTCTTCTAAAAATTGGATTTAGGAAGGGATTTTCATCCTTATGGAAAATCAACTTTCTCAAAGTCGCGTTCAAATACTCAGGATACGCAGTGTGAATCGCAGTAATATCCCAAACCATACCGTCAATATAAACAGGAACAGGGTCAAGCTCGCCACGGCGAACCATTCCCTCAATCATAACCATAACGTCCTGCGCCTTACCGGAACCAAGCACCGGCATAAGCACCTTGCCGCCGCGCTTGACAGTTTCCTTAATGTAATTGCAGAGAAGATCGTCTGATTCCTTGGCAGGCAAACCAATGTCTGCCTTTCCACCATAAGTTCCTTCAATAATGACAGTTTCCAATCTTGGGAACATAGTTGAAGCGGGATCAAGAAGAGGAGTCTTACCAAACTTCAAGTCACCAGTGTACATCAAATTATGCAAACCGTTACCGATGTTCAAGTGAGCCATACTGCTTCCAATAATATGGCCAGCGTTGTACAAAGTCAAACGCACGTCAGGAGTAACGTCAGAAACTTCCTCCCAGTTCAGAGTAATGCAGTGCTTC
>CAZNDX010000003.1:0-52459 GCA_964572035.1 uncultured Methanosarcinales archaeon | reverse complement strand
CACGTCAGGAGTAACGTCAGAAACTTCCTCCCAGTTCAGAGTAATGCAGTGCTTCACAAACTCCTTGACGTCATCAACATCATAAATCGGCTCCTTATTCTCGCCCTTCATAATTTTAACAGCGTCAAGCATCAGCAAAGCCGCGACATCTCTCGTCGGCTCGGTGCAATAAACAGGACCCCTGAAACCCATCTTGTAAAGATACGGAATAAATCCGCTGTGGTCAACGTGAGCGTGGGTAAGAATAATCGCGTCCAACTGCTGAAGGTTAAACTCAGGCGCGTCCAAAATAGGATACGCCTCCTGACCCTCACTCGCGACATCGATACCGCAGTCCATAATAATTCTCGACTCAGGAGTTTGAAGGAAGATGCAACTTCTACCAATTTGTCTCGCAGCGCCAAGATGAGTAACACGAATCCACTCGTGCTTCTTCTCTCTCAACCAGCCGTCATAAATACGGTGGCCAACTTTGTCCAAGAATTTTCTTCTGTAATCAGAATTTTCATACAAAACAGCGCGAATATTGTCAATAATCTGAGACTTCAACGCAGGAGTTCTTCTAACTTGAGGAACCCAGAAAGTCTTTTCGCGAATTTCTTTCAAAAGTTCGCCCTGCTTACCAATCGCCACACCGGGCTTGTCCGCCTCAATGATAACGATAGAACGCTGAGTGTCAAACAAAACAGCGGAAACACCGGCCTCTTCAGGCAAAATCTTTTTGATTGCCTTTTCCGCTTTTTCCTGCTCCATACAAATAGACGGGTCAGGCCTTAACTCGATACGCTTCTTGAACTCCTGAACAACCTGGCGAATAAGACCTTGGTTATCCGTGAAAAAATCCTTGTCCTTCGTGTAGAGAACTATATTGGCCGCCTCAAAAGCGGCATCGCTAACTTTACCTTGAGGCAAAAATTTTAAAATTTCCTTAATAATTTCCATAGTTTAGAATCTCCCTTGGAGAATTTTATTGAATCTCAATCTTTGGCGTAACGTCTCGGTCCACAACCTGCGTTACACCCTTGCTGTCGATCACCATAACGTCAATACCGTTGCCGGTAGAAACGTCACGCTGAATCGCGGCAGCAATAGCCCGCTGAGCGAGTTTAACACCCTCATCAACAGACATTCCCTTCTTGTACAACGCTTCCAAAACACCAATAGCGAAAATACTTCCAGAACCATCAGAAACGTAATCGTCAATCTCGGTCAAAGAACCGTCAATGCCCAAATCGTATAAGTGCGAACCTTGGGAATCGTGACCGCCAAGCAGGAAAGCGACAATACCCTCAACCATACTCGGCCTTCTTAGGTTATTATATAGCATGCCCGCAAGCAAATTGGCAGTTTCCTTAACAGTGCTGGTTCTCAAGGTTTGCAAGTCCTTAAGCTTGACTTCAGCGCGAATAAGCTTGATAAGAAGCTGGGCGTCGGAGACCAAACCGGCCATCGTAACCGCCATATTATCTGTAATCTTGTGAATCTTTTGAGCTTTCTTGTTAACAACAAAACCCGCTGTGGCACGCCTGTCAGCGGCTAAAACAACGCCATCTTTGCACACGATACCAACAGTTGTAGTCCCTTTCTGTAAATTTTTTTCCATTAAAATAACCCCTTGAGAATTGACCTCTTATGATTCATACGTGCAATTGGTAGTATATAAAGGTTGTGTTTTGTTTTCAGAATTATATGTGGCTTGGCCTGAAACATATTCAAAATTTCAATCGAAAGGTTTATTAACTATAGCCAACTATAGTCTGCTATGGTAACTACAATTCAAATAAGCGAAGAGCTCAAAAAAGAACTACAAAAAAGAAAAATGTACGTCAAAGAAACATACGAAGAAGTAATCTGGAACCTAATAGAAGACACGCAGGAACTTTCTGAAGAAACGAAAAGAAACATCGAAATCTCACTACAGCAAATCAAAGAAGGCAAATACAAAACCCTCGAACAGGTTGAAAAAGAACTGGGCGCGTAAATGTACACAGTCATTCTCTCAGAACTGGCGCAAACTCAACTAAAATTAGAAATAAAAACAAAAGACCGCATCATTGAGAAACTCAAACAAATAAGAATAAACCCAAAAAACTTTCTCAAACGACTCGTTGGAAAACCATTTTATTCCTTAAGAGTTGGAGACTACAGAATAATCATAGACATTAACGAAAACCAACTACAACTTCTCGCGATAGAAATAGGGCACAGGAAAAACGTTTACGGACCCTGAACAACGTCCCAAACGCCATCGGCATTTATATCAAACCTGTCAATTCTACGGCCATCAGGCAAAATTTCAGATTGAGTGATTGACTTCAAAACTAAATTTGAATCATACGAAAACATTGTCCTGATTCTAAAACCGTCAAAATAATCAATTGAAGGTCTCTCGCTATTTTCGTAAAATTCAGTGAAAACTTCATTACGTCCGGTAAGCGCGCTAGAAGAAAAATATTCCTCAGAAGAAAACATAGTTTTTTTCGCGCCATCAGGATATCTTCCAGTAATGACGTAAGAAAGAATTTTATCAATCGATAAATCGCTTGAAATATCAATCTGCCTGTTAATTGAAACACCAAACTGATTTTTATCACGCTCGTCAGAAATTACTGAGGTAATCCCATTGGAAGTAAAAGAATAATTCCACATCACGCCACCGTTTGGAAGAACATAACCGCTGCCTGAAAGATTGTCTTGCCCTGAAGAAACATCCTTTCCAAAAACAGGGCAAACATTTACGTTAACCCAGCCGTTAAAACCATTCTTTAAATCAAAATCAGACAAATCGTACAAAGACCAATTGCCAGTTTGGGAATAACCAAATTTGCTGTCAATTCCCTGCACAATCTGGTCCAAAGTAAATTGCGGCTCTCTAAAATCATCCTTGTTAATACCAACAGAACCCCAATTAGGAGTTTTAGGATTCATATCACGATTATTTGGATTCTGATAAACAAAAACCGCGTGGCCTGTTTTATCTTGAGGTGTTCTATTCAAAATCAAAGAAGGGAAACCATCATCTTTTACAGAAGCTGCCGCAAAAACAGCGCCGTCACGACAAAGACCAGTGTCCTTCTCAAGAAGTTTTGTCAAACTGTAAGTGTCGCCGCCATTAGTTCCTCTGATGCCAGGATTGCGGTCTTCATATTCAATATACTTGTTAACGAAGTCCTGTGCCTGTCTCGGAGTTGAAATTTCAAAAACAGCCTGGTCAGGAGTCCCCTTGTAGCGCTCTTTACTTTCATCGTCCTTCTTGTCACAACCAGACATTAATGCAGCTGAGCAAAAAAGAGCAGTTCCCGCATATTGCTTGATTCTATCCAGCAAGCTCATAGACGATAAGCATGATTTACACTATATAAATCTTTCGTTTGTTGTCACTTAAAAGTAATAAAAAGGAAAAGAAAAAATTAGCGGATGTGGACGAAATTAAATCCATAAGGCGTTGTTCCGGCGAAAACAATCACGCTGCCGTCATGAATCACTCTGCCACCGCCCTGGCATATTTCTGATACTGTACTGACGCCATTAATCTCAAAAATCATACCGTCAGCACCCATGCAACCAGCACTGGAACCCGGAACCAACTTATAAAGCTGAGTTCTGTAAAAAGTTCCATCTAAAGTGTAAGTTACTGGAATTCCTATTTGTACACTGCCTCCGTTATAGACGCTAAGTTTAGGAGGCGCAGGCAACTGCGGAGCATATGTTGTCGTCGCAGGAGGCTGTGGCAATTGCTGAGAGCCATATTGTTGACCGAACTTTTTCGCCTCACCCGCAGTCTTCAAATCTCCACCAGAATACATTAACGCAAGCCCAGTCACAAGAACCAAGCCAACTATCGCAAATACAATCCAACCATGATGTTTCATAAATTCACCTCTATTTTTGATGATGAAAAGAACTAAAGAATATATATATTGCGTAAAAACAAACGTACTACTGAATCACGCCACACACAATTCTCGCACCCGCATTGCCTGACGGGTTAGTAATTTCATCATCGGCGGACTCGTGCAACACAATAGAGCGATTGTATATTGGGTTGGTTCTCACAAGACCAATGCCTTGAACAAGGATTTCAGTCCTCAAATCGCCAAACTCATCAACATTAACATTGCCCAAATCACCTAAATGATAACCTTTAGGATTTCTTCGCCCGTGCTCTTTATCGGTCGGGTTAAAATGGGCTCCGGCACTATTGAACGCGCCCTCACAAATGCCAAACTCGTGAATGTGCAAAGCGTGCAAACCAGGAGGCAACGCGCGAGCGTCAATTGAAACCAAAACAGCGCCATTAACATGAGTAAAATTCGCCGAGCCAACTATCGCGCCGTCACGATTATACAAATCGGCGGAAAGCTGCGCTGGAGCGCAGGCAGATAGCACTAGCAATACAAGCCACCAGTTTTTCATAAAATATCGGAAGTCAAAGAAAGATAAAAAGGTTTCTACAATATCTTAAATTTTCAGTAGAATACTTCTTAAAAATCCAATTACACTATTTGATTTAAAATATTGTATACTCCTAAAGTTATCTTTCTATCCTGGCAAATATTTCGGTATTCTCTATCGATTTCATCCAATACAGTATTAAATGCCGTATTTCTTGGTTCTTCTACAAGAAAGTTATTTTGACGCAAGAATTTAATACCTCGATCATATGACTCTCTTTTTGTTCTTATGAACGGGCGATATCCAATTTCGAATTTATCAAGGGTGGAACAATACTGATTAATGGCAGTTAAAAAGGTAAGCACATTAGGAGATACAACAATGCTTCGTTCGACTGGCCTTAATTGCTTGACAGAATTATTTTTTTTCCATTTTCGAATTAATCGCGACCCAACAAAACCATCAGGATGAAGAAGAAACAATTTACAATCCAAGTTATCAGGAGGACAATTAAACATATTTAGAGATATTTTTTTGAAGTCAAAAAATTTTAATTCCATCTTGTGGTCATTCATAAGACTATTTTCTAGATAACTCTTGAATTTATCAAGTGTAAAATACCAAGGGATATGCAATATTGTTCTATCAAATCTAATCTTATCATTTTGAAGTTTGATTTCCATTCTTTTGGAGATTCTTCCATTCGAAACTAATTTCTCAAGTATTTTTTCGCGATCATCCCACAAATCATCAATTGAATTATACGGGATAAATTTCTCATTTTTAAAATTTTGAATTAAACCGCCAAAAGTGCCATGAACTGTAGTTTTATTAGTTCTTGGTAAATTTTCAAAATAAATAGAAACAATCTTATCATACCTAGAGTAAAATTCAAAATTTAGTTTTACAGCTGAACTCATTAGGACAACTGCTTTTTCAAGTGATTCGCCACTGTTAAGGATGCTCACCAATGTTGTCATTCACTCAAATCACCAAACGTGTTCAATCTTCTCATTTTTAATAAACTGAACTTTGATGTTTTTTCCTGTCAAAGCAGTCTTAATTACTTCTGAAAAATCATAAACGCCCGGAACTTCCAACTCCTGATGTCCAGGGTCGATTATAACAAGGTTATTCTCATGAGCAAGGTACCTGCTCTCCATATAAGAATCACCTGAAAAAATAGCATCACAACCAGAGTTTATTGCAAATAAAACAAACTCTTTATTTGCACCGCCTCCTGCGACAACCAAAATTTTTTTTATTTCTTTATTATAATCGCCTGTAACTTGCACAGAATCAATTCCAAATTTTTTCTTAATATTTTTGACAAAGTTTTTTACAGGCAGTGGTTTTTGAAATTCACATATGGAAAAGTATCTGAACCTCTTTTTTTCAATCAAATTTAATTTTTTTATCAATGTTTGATTGGTTCCATAAATACTGCTGTCTAATGATAAATGGAACCTTGCAATATTAACCCCTTTGATCGAAATAATCTTATTTTTTTCTTCATTTGAGGAAATAAAACCATTTCCAGTTTGGTCGGTTAGAACATATTTAACATCCACAATTAAAGGCTCGTGACAGACGATAAGCGTGTTATTATTCAATTCCAAATCACCTAACATCGAAGAGGTTAATCTCCAACAAAAATATACCTTGTCTATTTCGTTTTCAAGATTCCCGTATAATAGTTTGTTGTTTTCTTTATCATACTCTTCATATGGTCCGAGTTTGCTTTCTATCAAATCCAATAACGATTTTAGTTTCATTTGAGTTTTCCTCCATAGTGTAGTTTTTTGAATTCATATCTAAAATTATCTAAACTTTCTCTAGTTAAGCTATCCTTATAGTTCCTTTCAATAATTTCATTAAGCTCACAGTTATTTTTTTCATAAAGTAAATTTTCCAAACAATTTTTTAAATCTTTTTTAGATTTTACTCTAAAACCGAAACACACATTATCTTTGTGACCCTCAATGTCACTGACAATTACAGGTATTTTAAGTCTTTTTGCAATTATTGCAGATATGTTATAAGACTCTGTTCTTGAAAATTGAACATACATTTTGCTTGCAGACATACATCGAATGAATTCATCATTTGAAACGTTAATAGATTTTATCCCATATAGATTAGAATTAATTCCAAAAATTGTGCTCTGATCTTTCAATCTCAATTCATCCATCAATTCAGAAAATACATCTATTCCTTTGATATATTGATATATTGGCTCTTCCGAAGTACATACTGTTGAAATATATCTCTTTCTTGAGTTATCGTAAAAAGCCTCATTAAAATCAATACCAACTTGAATTGGCCTTGCATTCAAACCTTTGCTCTTGAGTTCTTGACTAATATTTTGAGAAGGTGTCAAGATATCAGATCCATAAGTATCAGAAATTGACTTAATTGATTTCAATTCGTTTTCGCGGTTCTTCAACATAAAATGTTTGGGTGAAACATGAAGAAAAATGTAAGATTGTTTAGACATTTTAAGTAATTTATCTTTAATCGAATAGAAAGGTTTACTGTTCCCTGTAGAATGGAGAATCAACGCAGCATCATTCTTACTTAACAAATCTTCAATAATATTTATTGAATCTTCCAATGAAAAGTCAAAACTAGTTAATATTCTATGCTCCGGAAATCTCCCTAGTGGAGATACTAAATTAAATATCGTACCGTTGTGGTCCACCAGGTGTAAAAATTTCACAGACGTTGTGTAATTGGATTGTTCTCGTTTACCATCCTCATTCATACATTACCTGTCAGTAGTAACACTTTAATATAATTAATCATTAAAAAATATAAATATTGTCAATATTGAAAATAATTCAATCATTAAAATTTAATACGTCCTTCCAAACAAACCAACATGATTCGTGACCTTCCCAGTCAAAACACAAAAGCCCTGCCTTTGAGACTCAAACGGCATATTGAGACACTTCGCACCCGCTTCCGCCTTAAGTTTTTCAGCGAACTCAGAAGTCGGCAGGAAATTAGCCCTCGCAACTTTCTTCTTCTCAATAACTTCAACCAAATCTTTCCAAGACTTAACATCAACAATATTGTCAAGCAAGAACTGCTTCGCTTTAACAAACAAATCCTGCTGCATACGCTCAAGCTCGCCCGGAACAAACTTTGACAAATCTGAAATCTTCACAAACTCCTTCTTGCCAGTGTCTCTTCTAACGACAACAACCTGCTTCTTGTCCAAATCTTTCGGACCGAGCTCAACTCGCAGGCAAACACCTTTCAACTCCCACTCGTTAAACTTCCAGCCAGGAGTATAATTATCCCGCTCGTCAACAAAAACTGAAACGTTCACCTTTTCCAACTCTTTGCCAAGACGCTTCGCTTCCGCAATAATTTTTTCCTTCGTATCATCAAACATAATCGGAACAATAACAACTTGGAGCGGAGCGACTTTCGGAGGAATAACAACGCCCTTGTCATCGCCGTGCATCAAAATCATAGTGCCAATACTTCTCGTAGTGATTCCCCAACTGTTTTGGTGCGCGAACTCTTTCTCCTTATTTTCGTTAAGGAACTCTATGCCAAAACTCTTCGCGAAATTCTGACCCAAATGATGGGAAGTCGCGGCCTGAAGCGCTTTTCCTGACGGAACAACAGTTTCAATCGAAGTAGTGTAATCTCCACCAGCGAACTTTTCATCCTCAGTTTTGATGCCTTCAATAACTGGGACAGCAAGAAGCTCTTCGTAAACTCGCTTGTACAATCTCAAAATGTCACGAACTTCCTGCTCGGCTTCCTTTCTTGTTGCAAAAGCAGTGTGACCTTCCTGCCAGAGGAATTCTCTACCTCGCAAAAATGGAACAGCGTGCTTAAACTCCCATCTAACAACGCTGCACCACTGGTTTAGTTTAAGAGGAAGGTCTCTATAACTGCGAATCCACTTGCTATACGCGTCATACATAATTGTTTCAGACGTAGGTCTAACGGCCAAACGCTCGCTCAAGACGGTATCGCCACCCTGAGTAACCCACGCGACTTCAGGGGCAAAACCAGCGACGTGCGCCTGCTCCTTCTTCAACAATTTTTCAGGAATAAACAAAGGGAAATACGAGTTTTGAACTCCAAGCTTCTTGATTTCAGCATCAAAAAAAGCGACAACTTTCTCCCAAATAGCGTAACTCCTAGGGCGGTAAATTATGCAGCCGGAAACGTCAGTATATTCCGCAAGCTCAGCCTTCTGAATAACTTGAGTATACCATTCTGAAATGTCGGCTGACTTCTTAACCGTAATACCTTGAGTTTCCTCTTTGGCCATAAGAATAAAAGAAAGAAAGTTGTTTATAAAACTTGTGCGGTTTACTCTTCCGACTCTTCCTCTTCAGGCTCGTCGTAAAGAAGCAAAACAGTCACAGCATAACGCTTGCCAGCGGTTCCCTCAGGAGCATCACGGCCAACAGAATGCTGAACGTCAAAAACAATGAATCCATCGCTTTCAATCTTGTGGACTTCCTTCGCAATCTCTTTGTCAATCAAACTAACATCAGGGTCAGTCTGCTCAAATCTCAAAAGTTTAGTTCTCATAACAGAAATTTCACACGATTTACTTAAAAGACTTTCGCATCGCAAGACCTTTCTTCAAGGCATAGAAGGACATAGTCATTATTACCAACAGAAGGCCGGTCGCGAGAACGGATAAAATAAAATTCGTGCGTCTCATAAAAACAGAAATGTCCTTGGAAGTTCTGTCAAAATTATTCGCGACGTGATTAAGATTAGCTGAAAACTTTCGCAAATCCTCAGCGTTAGTCTGCAAATCAAAACCAGTTTGTTCTATTTGAACTCCAAGAGTTTGAAGTTTTTGATTCTCTTCATTAACGGTTTTACCCGCGCCGAACAAGTCAAGCACACCGCCTACAATACCGCCAACAGCGCCAGCGCCCTTAGCAACAGCGCCCGCAGTGATTAACGCGGCGGAAGCAGACTCAACACTCGTCGCGCCATTCTGCATAGTAGACGCGGCGTCCTTGATAGTCACAGTTACAGATTTTGAACTCTGCTCAAAAGACTCAATGACTTTAACGTCAATAACGCCAACAGACCAGACGTATAACAAGCCGATAAAAGAACCAATAATTAAGAAAGCCGATAGAACGACTAAAACAAAACCTAAACTCTCTTTTTTCATATGCAGAGAAATAGCAGAACGCTATAAAAACTTACTTCTTCACTAAGCGGTGAGGTTCCCTCAATCCAGATATTGTAACATCGCCAATAGTTACAGTTCCCATTCTCAACATGTATTGCATAAATGATTGCTGAACGTGAATGTGTTCAGTTGGAGGAAGCTTAACAGAAACACCCGCCTTTCTATAAATGAAACCATCGTGCACTACGCTTAGAGATTCCGAGCGGACAACATACTCGAAAAACAGAAACAAAATTCCAGCGACGCCAAACAAAGTCCAAGCGGCGGCGTCCATCGCTCTATCCAAAAAATAAGAACCAAGCAGGGCAATGATTAACGCAAGAAGATAACCGTACCAATAACGATAACGGGAAACCGTGAATTTCATAATGAGGTTACCCGGATTCGAACTTGGCCTGTCGGCGAAAGTTCAAACCGGGTTCTAATGGTTGTCAAACACTTCGTGCTAATCATATGGGGTTACCCGGATTCGAACCGGGACGACATGGTCCCAAACCATGCATCATAACCAAGTTAGATCATAACCCCTGGCTAATTTAGAAGAAAACAACACACTTGCTTTTAAAGACTTTCGGTGGAAATCAAAACGTGGCAAAAGAAGCAGTCAGCCCGAGGAGGACTCAATCGCCGTCCCCCTCGAACCCCCGCGACCACGAGCCTGCTGGGATTCGAACTTGGCCTTCGGCGAAAGTTCAAACCCAGCCGTGAATATTAACTTGACACCTTGTATTGAAATCTTAACGAGCCTGCTGGGATTCGAACCCAGATTACGGGGTGTCACCGATATAGATTGCTCGGCAAAAGCGTCACAGCGTCTACACACCGAAGCCCCGCGTCCTATCCGTTAGACTACAGGCCCATAAAAACAAAATTAACCGAACAAGTTTAAAAGGATATCTACCTAGATAAAACCAACCAAAAGCTTTAAATATACTTACTTTTGAGTAGTAACATATGTCAAACAAGGCACCCTATATAATCTACGAGATAACAGCAAACATTCACGACAAGGGAGTAGGCTATTCCATAAAAAAAGCAGTAAACACATTCTTAGCAACACACAATCTTGAAGCAAGAGTCACAGATTTTGAAGCCCATTCAGACAGAATGAGCGCGAGGCTGGAAATATTTTACAACGGAAATCTGGACATCAACGCAAGGGCCCTTCTTGACCACATTAACAACAGCGGACAACTGCCAACAAAAAACACTCACAAACCAGAAATAACAATTGTTCCCTTAGAAAGAGATGAGACTCCCACAATAGTCCAGTCCGCGGACAACATATCCTGGCAAAAAACTCTTGAAAAAGTTCAAGCAGAATTCGAAGCGTACAAAAAACAGCACGAAACTGAAATTGGTCAAAAAGAACAAACAATCCAATACCTATCAGACTCCCTGAACGAAAGACAAAAAGTAATAGGAAGACAGGGAAAAGAAATAAAAATACTTGAAGAAAGAATCGCTAGCGCAAAACCATCTGTTTTCAACGCGCCAAGTGACGCAATCATAAATACCTACCTTCCAAAATCGGAAGAGCTTGTTTTTGAAGTCGCGGCGGACTTCGTCTCAATAAACGAAAACAAGGAAAGAGAGGCAGTCCAAAAAACAGATTGCACACTTTTCGACTACCTAAAAATAATACACGGAATAAGTTTCTCAACAGAACAAGAATACAGTTCCTGGAAAGAAAAAATGAACACTCCTTCCTACTTCGAGAGCGCATTAAACGAATATGAAACAAAGAAAAAAGAAATATTCGCCGAAAAAGAGCTTTTAAACATCGCGCAAGAAAAAGGAGTCAGCGGAGAACTTCTCGAATTCCTTAAAAACAAAGTCGAAAAATCAGAAGAAACCATCAAAGTCATTGACGAAAACATAAAAACAACAAAAGAAAGCTACCAAAAAGAGAAACAGAAATACGACAAAATAAACGAAATAGAAGACAGATTCAAACAATTCAAACAAATCCAGGAAAAAGCGCACGACAGGAAACTACAGCACGCGACCCTTCCAGTCCTCGTTGAAATGCTAGGACCAGAAGCGGGACAGATAACAATACCAGTAATAAGCATGAGAGACAGTTTCGCAGACCACCTGAGAAGCGTCGCGACAAGAAACTTCAACGGCGGAGCGTCCATAACCGTTGAAGAAAAAGAAAACCACATAACATACAGAAGCAAATTCGGGCCAAACGGATTCCAACCAAAAGAAGACTATCTGCTTGCAGCACTCGGACTAAAAATCGATTACACAATTCTAACAAGACAAACGCAATAATTTAATACACAACCGCGAAAATAGAACAAATATGTGGCGGTTTGTAAAACAATTTTTCAAAAACTTCAAGCAAACAGGAGCTGTGCTGCCAAGCAGCGAGGAACTCGCAAGCGCGATGGTCTTGCCAATTGACTTCACAAAAACAAATCACATCGTCGAAGTCGGCGCTGGAACAGGAGTATTCACCAAAAAAATACTGTCAAAAATGAAAAAAGACAGCGCTCTAACCGTCGTTGAAATAAACAAAGAATTCTGCCAGGAACTAAAAAAAATAAAAGACAAAAGACTGACAATAATAGAAGGAAACGCGCTTCACTTGTCAAGCTGCGTCAAAAAAGCGGACTTCGTCGTGTCAGGACTCCCACTGGTTAATTTTTCAGAAAACGAACGCAACAAAATACTCCGCGAAATAAGAAAAGTCGGTGAAAAATACGTGCAATTCCACTATTCACCATTGGCTGAAAAAGAAATAAAACAATACTTTGAAATTCTAAACAAAAAACACGTTCTGAAGAACGTTCCGCCGGCGATAGTTTACAGCTGCAAAAGGAAATAATAGAAAGAATTCTGGTTTAAAGACGAAAAGCTTATATATTTTAAAATTACAATACGTTGTAGATGGAAGCAAACATAACAACAATGTCGCAAAATGGACAAGTAGTGATACCCTCAGACATACGCAAAAAAGCGAAACTATCACGGCACGAAAAATTCATCGTCTTTAACTACAAAGGAAACATTGTCCTTAAAAAACTCGACAACAGTTTTTTCGCAAAAGATATGGAACTAATTGAAAAGATTCTCAAAACTGAAGAGCAAGTAAAAAAAGGACAAACCACCAAAGCAAACAGCGAAATGAGCGACAAAGAAATCGACAAACTGCTCAAAAGCTGCTGATGGAAATAATATTCTCTGAAGAATTCAAAAAAGAGTACCAAAAAATACGCGATGAGCGAACCAGACTTCGAATTATAAAAATTGTCAAAAAAATAGCAAAAGATCCAACAATGGGAAAACCGCTGAAACACGAACTAAAAAATCACAGAAGCGTTCGCATAACACCATTCAGATTAATTTATCGAATTGAGAGAAATACACTGATTGTTAACTGGTTCGAACATAGAAAAAAGGCTTACGAATAGTCATCAAGTAGTGACTTCATTTTCGTCACTTTCAAGTGACTTATTTTCGAAAGGTTTATAAAGGACAAATGCATTATACGACGGTATGGCGGGTAAAAGAGTAGGACTAGCTATAGCGTCTGGACTTCTCACATTACTTGGAACTATATCGCCAAAAAGCGATTTGGAAACCATCGTAGCGCAAGACGCGAAACCGGTTGCAGATATTAAAGAAGAACAACCAGACACGTATAAAAAAATAGCAGAATACTTCACCAACAGCGCAACAGAATTCTACACAAAAGCCAAAGACACAAACAAAACAAAAGAAGCAGCAAACTTAGCATTAATATTCGACAGCGAAAACCAAATAGCAAAAGACCTAATCCAAAAAGCAGAAAAAAACAAACTAAAAACAGACAACAAAGAACTCAAAAAAGCAGAAGAAAACTATTCTAAAAACAAAGAACAAGCCATAACCGACCTATACAACAACGCAATACAAAAAATCCAAACCGACAAAAAAGAAGCACTAAAAATTCTCGACGAGATCTGGAAAATAGACGAAAAATCAGAAAAACCATTCGAAGCAAGAGCAGAAAAACTCAACTGGAAGAAAAACGACTCAGGAATATACGTCCCTCCAGTAATCTGGGAAGCAAGGGAAAAAGCTAAAAAAATTCTTGAAGAAACCGGAGAAGGAGAAGAATACAAAACGGAAGATGATTTAAAAATATTGTTAGATCTTGACAGCTTTAAAAGAAAAGGAGAATACATCATCGCAAGGTCAAGAATATCCGATAACAATGCAAAAGAAATACATAAATTCTGCGAAGGAGGAGCAAGATACATATGCCAAAGACTGAACATAACTAATTATCCATTCATACCACTCAATAAAGAAGAAAAAGAAGAAATAAAAAAAGAGTCAGGCAAAATAGTTTACTTAATTACTGAATTTGAAGATGCAAAAGAATACAAAAAATACGCTGAAAAAATTTCAGAAGACGAAGTAAAAAATTGGACTCGAGCACGAATAAATTGGAGTTTGCAAAGTAGAACTAACGATAAAGGAAAGAAAATTCATAGAGGTCAAATTCACAGGCGATTCGATAGAGACTACACTCTTGACAACATAATTCACCAATTGTCATACGACATTAGGAATTCGTCCGGCTACACATGTACAAATCCCTGGATAGATATTGGATTTGATTACTTGATGACTTCCGAACTTGTTTGCACAACGTTATATACTGAAAAACAAGATTTTGAAGACAAATACGGGAATAAAAAACAAGATACTATGAGAGTTGAAAATCCAGATTATTTGAGAAAAATTATTTTTGAAAATGTACTAAAAAATACGGATCCTTCTGTTGACTCAATTTTACGGAAAAAAAACTCAGCTGAATTTGACAAGATCAGCGAATGCAAAGCAGTAAGCCTAATGGAATTCTTAATGGACAAATACAACAAAAAAACTATCGACATGATGACTGAATTAAGAAACGGAAAATTCGAATTTTACGAACTGATCAACAAGGGAGAAAAAATATTGAATAAGGCATATGGAAAAACACCTGCTGAACTCGACTCTGAATGGAAAGAATGGGTTCTAGAAAACTACGTTGGATATAGACAGGTAAAGAACTAAAATGAAAAAACTCGGACTAACACTAGCAACAGGACTCCTCGCACTAACCGGAGCCCTAAACCCAAAAAGCGACTTGGAAACCATAATAGCGCAAGAAGCAAAACCAACCGCTGAAGAAAAAGTCACACTAAGCACCCACCAACAAATCAGCCAAAACTTCTACACAATAGGAGAAGACTTCTACAAAAAAGCAAAAGACAAGGACAAGGCATTGGAATCACTGGGAATAGCGTCATACTTCGATCCATCAAACAAACAAATCACCGATTTAATTCAAAAAATAGACAAAGACAACAAACTCAAAAAGAACGAAAAAGAAAGCAAAAAAATAGAGGAGAAGTATACTAAGACGAAAAACGAAACGATAGAGACGCTGTACCAAAACGGCGTTGAAAAAGCAAAAACGAGCAAGGACGAAGCGCAAGACATATTCTACACGATCCTACAAATTGACAAAAACAGCACAAAGTTTGACGAAGCTCTTGAAAAAGCACTAAACTGGAAAAAAATAGACGGATATCTTCTACCTCCAGAAATCGCAGGCGCAAGAGAAAAAGGAATGAAATATCTTAATGACGCAAGCGAAGGAGAAGAAGATAAGACGGAAGATGATTTGAATAAAACACTGAGTCTTGAAAATGATAAAATTTACCGCAGAAAAAGCAAAGACATCATCGTACGTTCTACACTAAACGAAGAAAGCGCGAAAAGAGCGCACAAAGTTTCAGAAGCGACAATGAGGTTGTTGATGGAATATTTGGGACTGGAAGGGAAGCCGCCGTATAATATTGACAGAGATCCAAAAAATACTGATCCTGAACCATATCACAGAATAACTCTCGTAAAGGACAAAACCCACTTTGAAGAGTTTAAGAAGAGCACACAATGGTCAGGTGCAGGAGACATTACTGACGTGCATGAAAGATGGAATTCAAAAACAAAAGAATATGAATTTGGATTTGGGCATTTCCATAAATTTGAAACATTTGACAAACTTCAAGAAGATACTATTTCACACTATACAATAGAGGATATTTTATGGCGATCGTCTTATTACGTAGATGGAACAACTGAGAAAGAAACACCTTGGCTCTACAGATTTATTTGCTACAATTTCACTGATCAACTTTTAGGAACTACTTTGACTTCTAAATTGCTCGATAGAAATGCAAAATATGCAGGAGATATTACGAGCAGGACTTCAGTTAAGCTTCCTAATCAAATGAGAAAGAAATCATACGAACTCCTAACACAAAACAAATCAATATCCTCAAATAGACTAATACGTTTGAAATTTGATGAATTCACAGAAGATGATTCCGCAATGGCATTTGCAGGAGCAGAGTACTTGATTCATGAACACAAAGATAAACTTGTAAAACTATTAACTGACGGATATAAAAAAGAAAAGTTCGAAAACCCAGGGAAATACGATTTAATAAAACTGATCGGACTCACTAATGAAGAATTCGACAAAGGTCGTGATGAATTCATAAAAAGAAAATACGTCGGTTTAAGAAATTACAAAAACTAAACCTTAAACTTCTTCAAAACGCTTTCTCGTCTCTTGAGCTCTTCATAACGGCGCTCCCACTCATCGACTTCCTTCTCCATGCTGACCTGCGCCTTCTGGCCTTTCAAAGGTTTGGAAGGAGGAGCAGAACTCAAATCCTTTGACAAGACATTCTCCGCAAGCATCAAACCTCCAAGGGAAGCAGTCAGGAACAAAGCGGCGACTGGAATCGTCGGGCAAAGCATCGCCGCAACCAACAACATCGCCGCGGCAGCTCCAAGGATTGACCAGAGAGCAACTCTCCAGCGCCTACTATTTACCTGCTTATTCATCGCGTGCTTACGCACAACATAAGCGAGGAATCCGGCACCGAACAAAGCCAATAATATGTTGCTCAAATTCTTCAACATCGTGCAGGCAAACATATTCCATCCAAAGCAGTCAATCGGACAAGTATTCTCAGTCTCTCCAATCGTGGCGTCACAGACTCCATCGCCGCAGTTGCAGAACAACGGTTTCTGAGCAGTTGCCTTCTTTCCAACAATACCGTAAACCGCTCCGGGAGAGCAGCCGTCAACCCAGCTCACGTACTGGTTGTAACCGGCAAAGCCTCTTGTCGGGTCAGATTTCGCTTTCTCAGAGTTAATTAAGTAATAAATCAACTGGCGGACTTTTGAATCATCATTCAAAGCGATGTGCCAGACATTTGGCGTAAACGTGTTGCTACACAATTCCTGATTTGGAATATGCTCAAGAGCGTTCTTGACAGTAACAACACAATCATTCGCTCTGGTAAATCTCTGGATTGGATCAATAATGCTGAACGCGCCACCCGCGGAAGGCCTGTCAGTAACATCAGTCAACATCTGCGAGAAGTCACACTCAACGGTTCCAGCGACACCGATGTGCTGAGCCCAGCTTGGAGAGACAGTCAAGTTAGACCACTCTGGATTGACCAATTCCTGCGCGATAACGCTTCTTCTGTCAAACACTGTAGCAAGAGTTGGGTAGTTCGCCAAAACATCAGCCAAACGGTTCATAACGAAAACATCAATGCCCTTGTTTGGCATACCAAGCGAGATAACCTTCTCAACGGTGTAAATAGTTGGATAAGCGTCAGGATTTTCATTCATTTGCGCAAGAGCCTTATTCGTAATAACCGCGCCAACCGAGTGCGCGACAACATTGTAACTTCTATAATTGCCAGCAACAGTGTTGAGGCAGGACATCAAACTCTTCGCAGCAGCATCAGTAGTCTGCTCAGGAGAATACTGGAACGCGACAATATCGTAAGGCTCGTTACCAACATAAGCCTGCGTCACAAACGGCTTCCATGTATTGACGTTAGAAGTGAAACCGTGAACGAGAACAATCAACTCATCATTGCCATCTTCCTTCATCATAACACAAGAATCGCTCTTGGTCTGAGAAGTGTACGCCATAACCGCGAAAACTGCCTTGTTGTTCTTCACGAAAGTGTCAAAGTTCTTGACATCAACAGTAATCGTTCCAGCATCAGCGTCGTAAGTTCCGCCAACCTCAATCCAACCTCTGCCAACCATACCAAAGACGGAATACGAAGTCGCGGTTTCAATAGGCGTAACCGGCAAAGTAATTCTGGCCTCGCTTGGAGCTGAGGCCACCGTAATTACAAGAGGAGTTCCAACCAAAACAAGACCTGTGTTTCTTGGCAATGTAACTCTGCCGTCAGGCCTGCCAATATTCACAACACCTTGAGGCAAGTTGCCAGTAAACTCAACACTATAACGGCCAGTGCCAATGGTTCTGTCATTCGCGGTAATCTCCTCGCCGACAGTCGTCACAACACCCATCTGAGTAACATCAAGCACACGAGTCTGGTCTCCAGATAAAATGCGCTCAAGAGACGCATCTTCACAAGACGCATCAGGATTTGTTTCATCAGAAACCCAACTGCAAACACCATTCTGACATCTAAATACGTGCACATCTTGATACTGGTTGGAGATGCTTCTTCTAAACGACAACTGCTGAGACTGACACGCGTCAACACGTACAGATTCAATCAACTCGTAATCCTGAGGAACATATTCTTCAGGGAACGCAGCTTCCGAACTTTCCAAAATAGTTTGAGCCTCATCATTCGAAATAATTTCTGTCTGAACTCCAGCTGAAGCGTCAGCAGGAACACAGAAATCAATCGCTGGCGGAGGATTTGGATTAATCGGAGCAGTGATTGTAACAGGATTCTCTACAGGTCTAACCGGAACCGGCCTTGTCACATCAATAGGTAATTCTGGACGAGGCGTGATCTCAACAGGTGGCACATCTGGAGGAGGAACCTCAACAGGAGGCGTCTCAGGCGGAGGACGTGGAGCAGGAACAACACCTGGAGGTGGAACAGGAATTCTAGGCTCAGTACCAGGAACAAACGCTGAAGGACAACACGTAGAACGGACAATACCTGCCTCATAACTTATCGTGGCTCTCGCGTTTAATTCAGCAGAATTGCAGGCGCCGTATTCTTGGAGCATATCAGCGCATACGCATTGCTCGTAATTGGTTTCTGAAGACTCTTCAACACAAGTACTGCCTGAAGTTTCGATAGTGTTTGTTCTGAAGAATGGAAGACCAGCACCGCTATAAGTTGAATAATACACACATGCTGATTGAGTTGCAGAAGTTGTGCAGTTTTGAGCGTAAAACACTGAAGCAGCAGAGTCACTGCCGCAACAAGCATCGTAATTCTTTTGACCAACTAATGAAGGCAAAGTCTGAGCCGGACTATAACCCCAACCTACAGAGGATCCGCCATAGATCCACCGCGAAGTACCCCAATCTCCCGCAGAACCTCCACAAGAGTATACGTTCTCCTGATCAGGAGGACATGCCACTCCAATCCATTTCCAAGTTTCAAGGAATGAACCGCCACCAACCATACACCTCAAATCATAATCAAGAATACACTTGTTTTGGAACGCAGGACAACATGCAGCCACAAGATCAGAATTAACGTCTGGATACTCCGCTCCTTCCGCAACAGGACCTCTCAAAAGATCACATGTGTACAAAATTTCAGTCCAATCTGTCTGACATACATCATCTCCCCCTGGCAACCATTGGTGCTCACGTACAAACTGTTCACCAGGTGCGCCATCAGGAGCGCAATAGTCTTTGAAATTGTAGGTGCATTTGTCTTCAGGAGTTCTATTTCTTGGAGGTTGGGGAGGTTCTATTGTAATTCCCGGATACTCTGGTTTCTTTCCGCCGCAACACGCATCAAGCATTTCATTAATCGCGTCGGCTTCTGAAGCTTGCGGATCACCTGGTTTTGGCTCGTACTTTCCTGGCGCTCCAGCGTAACCGCAACTTACTGTGAAATCCGCTTTACAATCAAGGTTTCCAGTTGGAACATATTTGTATTTAGCACTATTGCCTGAAAGCTCGCAAGTCAATTTACACTTAACTTCCTCAGCAGGAGGAACTGGGAATCCGGGTTCTGGGAATGGACCTGGACCTTCTGAAGGAGGAACACCAACACCAGGAGGAGTTAACGAACAGCACTCATCCATTTGAGCATTAACGTAATTGTTGAATTCAGGAGTTCCCTTATTGTAAGCGTACGCGCATTCCTGAACGAAATCAACACCGCAACCCGCAGGAGTGTACGCAAATATCGCGTTCTTACCATCAGTAGTGCAAGCCAAACGGCAATCAAGAGCGACGCCTGGCGGAGGAGGAAGATCGGCTGAAGTCTTCGGAGTTTCTGGAGGAACTTCATCCTCTGGGAAAATATTAGGACCTGGCAAAATAGGAACGCCAACACCAGGAACATCACTCCAATTCTCAATAGAGTTACCAGGAGCGGGACCGTTAAAGTCATACCAGCTAAACTCAGGGGTTACTGGAGTGAATGAAATCAAAATATCGCCAACCAACTGCTCAATCACCGCGAACAACCCGCCAAAGAATCCTAATTTTGGAGGCGCAGGAGCAACAGGAAGTTCAGGAGTAGGAGTAACAGGAGTTTCAGGAACTACATCTTCACGAGCAGGAGGCATAACAGGAGCCTCGACTGGCGGAACATAAACCTGAATCGGAGACAACTGCACACCATTAAACCAAACACCAGGACTAAACGGATACTGAGTATCAATGCCTGGAGGAGGAGTTGCGAAATTCAAAGTAGGATTAGTTGAATAATAAGGCTGATAAGTATTACCAATACGACGCTGATCAGAAGAATCTGAAAGCTCCGGACTAAACCAAATGGTCAAATCCTTGCCTTGATCGCCAAGCTGCAAGTTTCTCAAATCAGAGAACAAAGCGGAAAATCTTCCATTCTCATCAGTCATAGTGGTTTGTTTCAAATTACCCATTTGAACCAAAACCTGCTGAGCCTTCATAATACGCCCCTTATCAGGATTTGTAGCAACAACATAACCATCAAACTGAACAGAAGTCAAAGCAGTTCCCGCGATCTTCAAATTATCGCCAAACTTAAGACCACCAACAACAAAATTCTGACCCATATTGTTAACCGTGACTTTGTCAACAATCAAAAACTGATTAATGCGAGAGTAACCTCCTCCTCCACCGCCGCCAGCAGCTCCCGCAGCAGAAACTGGCGCATTAACAAAAGTAACAAAACTATCCCCAATCATTTCGTAACCGCCGGAAGCGTTCTCAAATTCGACAGTAGCAGTACTTGTTATGTTTCCAGAAGTACTGCTGTTAATTGAAACGGTAACGTTAACCTGAATTGTCGCCGGCGCAACAAAATCACCCAACGCCCAAGTCGGACCTGAACTCGTGTTCGTCGGAGACGCGCTAACAAAAGAAAAACCAGGAGGCAAAACATAAGTAATATTCAAATCAGAAGCGTTTCCAGAAGTCAAACTAATATCAATCGAATAAGTTATCGTGTCACCCGCGGTAGCCGTAGCGGGACCTGATAAGTTTATTGACAGGGAAGTAGAGTTAGGAGTGACAATATCGTTGTTAACAGACGCAGTGGTCGTATAATTATTACCGCTCGTATCCTGCCAAGTAACAACAACCGTATCAGTAGCCGTGCCAAGAGGCGCGCCAACCGTGCTGGCCGTAATTGTAATAACGCTAACTCCTGACAAATTTCCAACACTCCACGTGCCAGGAGGAGTCGTTGGAGCCGGCACCGAACTTGAAAAAGTAACACCTGCAGGATAAGTATTAATCACGCCAACATTCAGAGGCACGCTAGTTGTTGGAGTTAAAGTTATTGTATATGTAATATCATTACCTTGAACAACAGTAGTTGGAAGACCAGTAACCGATAAAGTCAAATCAGGAGCTTCCTCGGTCGAGAAAGCAACCAAGGAACAATCAAAATTACCGCCAGTAACAATAGCGTGACCAGTCAGCGCGTTAACCGCAATCTCAAACGCGTCAATGAAAACAATAAATGGCGACGAGTTAGACAAAACAATATTGTCAAGCTGAGACGACAAAATCAAATCAGACGTGACATCAGAAACACTCGCGCCACCAGGACCAGGGTCAGCAGACATTCCAGGATTACCAGTCGTTTGGAAAGTAGAAGCGCCAGCTGAAGTCACAACACCATCGCAAATTTGCTGAGCGTCAATAATTGCCAAATCAAGAGCCGAGTCACTGTCAAGATCGGCTGCCTGCACCAATTTCATATTCGCGATTGAAGGAAGACCGATAGTCGTGTCAAGAACAAAAGACTGATTCCAAGAAGACGAATTACGCAAGTAAACATTGCTGTTAGACGCGGCGCCTCCAACAAGAACATCATTGAAACCATTGCTGTCAAAATCAGCAATCAAGGAAGACGTTGTCGCCGCAGAAATATTCACATTGCTACCTTCAGACTTATCGGCGAAACGGGGCAAGGCAAACTGGGCATTGCCACCATCACTATAAGCTACAGGAGTCTCCGGCCAGATTTGAATCGCCAAAACGTTATCAGTTGAACGGGCGAAATACAAATCAGTAAAGTTGTCAGCGACAAACGGAGGCAAAATTCCAGCGAACGGATAGTAAGATAAAGTGTCGTTAAGAGCAACGCCAGAACTAATGTTTCCAACAGAAATAAAGTTCACACCGGACAACTGGTCAAGCTGAACGTCCTGCTGGGCTTCGTAAAACTCAGGGCACAAATCACCGTTCGAATCGCCAGTATTCAACATCAAACGAGTTGCACCAGCGACAGTGACTCCAACAATATCCAAAGTCATATCCCCATTCATATCTTGGGCGTACATATGCCTCATTCCAGGTAGTTCACCAAGATTTGACTCAGAAGTGCAGTTAAGACTCGCAAATGAAGCAGTGGTGACAAAAAACTGACCATTAACAAAAGCATCATAATCTCCATCAGAATCAAAATCAGCAAAGACAGTTCCAGTATTCACCGAAGGAGAACCAGTCAACTTAGCGCCAAGAGCTGTTCCAGTAACGTTAACAAAAGAACCGTTACCCAAACTGAAATAAAGCAAATTTTGCAAACCTGAACGAACAATATACAAATCTTCGGCAGCAGTAAGACCTGCGTTGACAAAATAAGCCTGAGTCACACCAGTCAACTGAGGAATACCGCTAGTCACGTTACGAACAATAAAATTCATACTTCCATTATTCTCAAGGTAAGTTTCCAAAAATACATCAAGATCGCCATCACCATCAACGTCGGAAAACACAGTATTAGTAATCGCGAAAGCAGGAACTAGGCATAACAGCAAAATGAAAACAAAAACAGGCGTTCTCATGTTATAGAGTTGCCCGCCGCGCCGTCTTCAGACATTTGGGAAGGCCCTCCATTACCTGTTCCAGTATTTGACGACGCAAACATATCATACAGGATATCAACAAGAGAATTGCCTGAAAACACGTTGTTATTCACAGAGTTTGAAGAACTGAATAAGTCAAACAACAACCCAGTAACCGCGTTCTGAACAAAAGACCCGTTCAAAGTATTTGAATTTGAAAAGTAAAACTCAACGCTTGAGACGCTTGAAGTGAAATTTGAAGCGTTAATAAAAGAATTATTCGAATACAAGAATTTCATTCCTGTCTCTACTGATGAAACAACAGTAATGTTCTGAAAAGTGTTGTTCAAAGACGAAACGCTGAATATTCCATAACCATTTCCAGGAGTTGATGAAACAGTGATATTCGAAATGTTCAAATTATTCGCGTTCAAAAGATACAATCCAGAATCGTAGCCGGAAATCGTATTGTGGTGAATTTCAGCCGAGCCATTCGTTCTCAAAAACTCTATTCCAGCAACTGAACCGCTAATCGCCGCTGGAAGACTTGAAGTAATGTTGTTATTGAGAACACTGATGTTTTGCCCACTTTCAACAATAATCGCCTTGAAAGTTGAATTCACAAAAGTATTGTTGTAAATCGTGCTGTTTGACGCGTTAAGGATTGAAACTCCGCTCTGAGTTCCAATAAATGAATTTTGGTTAACAACAATTTCCGAAGCTGAACCGGTGCTTCTGACACCGATAACACCAACGGGAAGATTCAAAGGATTCGAAACATTAAATTGGTTATTCTCAATAGTCGTGAACAAACTGGGACCAACAAACAAAACACCGTTAGTTCCCTCAGAAAGCATCGGGGTGCTCAAATTAGCCAAGTTAAAAGTAGTGTTAAGCGATTTAAGCACAAACACAATAGTGTTGTTCACAATTGAATTATTATAAGGATTGAAACTCGCGCTATCATTCACAACCTTAAACACAGAACCTGAAAAGTTAGTAATTGTGTTATTGAACGCAGTAGAATTCTGCCCGATAAACTCAAAACCGACACCAATTACATTCTCTATAGTGTTGTTCGTGACTTGCACATTACTACCAACAGAAATCGACATCATCTGACCATTCGCCAAAACATTATTGTAAATCTGCGAAGGAATAACGTAAATACCGTTAATTATAATTCCGCCGCTGGTCGTTCCCTGTATGTCAATATTAAACCATTCATTGTCGTGAACGTAACTTGGAACAAGATAAGTCGTGCCCGCCGCTCCAATCTCAATCAAACCATTATTCAAAAGCGTGTTGTTTGAAACATTAAAGCCTTCGCCCAAGAACTGCGCTTTCATAGAGAAATTCTGGTGATTCATAAATCTGACATTTGAGCTGGTTCCAAGAACAGAAACAGCAGTAATCGAATCAGTATCGTTATCACGGTCCGAAAGCCAAGTATTGTTGGATAAATTGCAGCTCGAACAAGAATTCAAAAACAAATCAGTAAGCCCTGTTCCATTAAACCTGTTGTTCTGAATTCTCAAGTCGGAATCGGTTGCAGTCGTAATCAAAAAGTTCTGTATATTCAAAAAGCCACTATTTTGAACAGTTCCGTTTGAAGTTCCCGCAATTCGAAGTCCGCGCGAAACAAAACCAGTGAGGTTTTCAGAAGTTGTGTTTGTAATAACAAAATCATCGCCCGAGGAAGTTACCTCTATGTTATCTCCACTGAAACCGCTAACTACGCAATTCATCACAGTAACGCCGTTCGCAGTTACCCTGATTCCATCAGTCGCCGCTCCTGAATTTGAAATTCTGAAATTGCTGCAGTTCAAAATCGTGTTCGCGACATCCATAACCGCGCAATTACCGGCGCCAGTTGAAATATCTCCAGTGAGCTGAATTTCATCTCCGGCAACCGCGCCAAGACCAGAAGCGGTAAAACATGCCCCTGTTGTAATTACTGTAGCAGTCTGGAAAGTTGAAGCGCCCGTAGGAGTTCCTGAAAAGAACTTAACAATCAAATCCCAAAACGTTGTGAAGAAATTTCCATCCGCCGCGACAGAGACAGATAACACTAGGATTAACGCTATAAATAGTATTATTGTCCCCTTTTTCACATAAACCACTCTTTTCCTTTAAGAATCAAAGACGCTTCGGCTTTAAAAACATTGCTATTGAGGATTCTCTACTTTACGGAGGGAAATCTCAATGGTAGAAACACGAATAGGACGCCCATCCTCATTGGTAAAGTCCTCAGAAGCGATATTGACCGCGTGAACCTTCACTTGATTATCCAAAAAACGATTGGCGGAAACTTGAGCCACATCAACCGCGCGAGAAATGAATTTTCCGCGGGCTTTCACAAAAACCTCAGAAGCGCCTTTTTGCTGAAATTGCATAACGACACCTGTAACGTAGTTCATAAACGGCTTATTTCCCACAAAAATGCTGTTGTCGTCCTGCATTTACCTAGTAGTTTTCCTGCATCTTCATCAAACGCGTGGCGTAACCCGCAACAGTGTTGCGAATCTTTTTGCTCGCGGTTGGCAATGCTTCATTCACTACTAGCTTGTTCTGGTTAAAATCCTTAGATAACTTCTCACGCGCAACGCCCAATGTCTCAAACGTCAAACGGCGCATAAGTTTTGTCTTAATTCTTCCCATAAACACCTTTACTGAGAATGGTATTTAAAAGCTTTTCGGGAAAACAGACACAAGGTCTCCTTCACCTTCAAACTTGAAACTACCGCAGTTTCGCATCATCTTAAGCCTCCTCAAAACATACAAAAGCTCCCTAGAAGACAAACCGCCAACAATTCCTTTCTCATAAAACGCCTTGTCAAGGACGGACAGGTCAACCAAAACGTCCAACTTTTGAAAACGCTGGCAGAATTCCATCAAAGAATCGCAAAAACTTGAGACACTTTCCGCTTCAATGAAATTAAGAGGAAAATTTTGAACACCTTCAACCTTCAAACCAACGCAAACATCGCAAGGATATTCTTTTGCCCCAGAAAAAAGAAGAACTGACACAACTACATCTCCATCGGAGCGAACAAGCCAAGCAAGTACAACGAATTCTCCATAACCTGCCGGGAAGCCTCAATCAAAGAAAGACGCGCTAACTTGAGTTTTTTATCCTCAAGCTGAAGGCAGGGGCACTTGTGATAAAACTCATTGAAAGAACGGCACAACTCAATAACAAACTGCGCGACAATATGAGGCTTCAAATCAACGGACGCGTGAGAAACCTTGTTTGGAAACTCGGCAAGAACTTTCAACAAAGCCTGCTCAGTCGGATCAACAAGCAAAGAAGCGTCTGCAGACGCTGAAGGTTTCAAACCCTGCTCTTTTGCCTTTCGCAAAATACTCGCGGCTCGCGCGTGAGAATACATAACATAAGGTCCCGTGTCTCCTTCAAACGACAAAATCTTTTGCAAATCAAAAACTGCGTCTTTCTGGCGGTCGTTCAGCAGGTCGCCGAAAATAACCGCGCCAACACCGACCTTTCTCGCGACTTCTTTTTTTCCGGCAAGAGTTGGATTTTTCTGCTCGATTAATTCTGTGGCTAGCGCGATAGAATCGTTGAGAACTTCTTCCATCAAAATAATCTTGCCCTTCCTGGTAGACAACTTCTGACCATCAGAGCCAAGATACAAACCAAACGAAACGTGAGAATACTTCGCCTTATCGTGGCCAATCAATTTCATCAAAGCGAAAAGCTGACTGAAATGGAAAGACTGCTCGTGACCAACAACATACAAAATCTGAGTGGCGTTAAGCGTGTGCAAACGGTCAAGAATAGTCGCGACATCACGGCTTGCGTAAGTAGAACTCTCATCGCTCTTTCTCAACATTATTGGAGTATCGATTCCAAACTGGTCAAGACGAACAATCAAGGCGCCATCATCAACTTTGGTAACGCCTTTCTTCTTCACTTCATCAATAGCCGCGTCAACTTGGCGGGCGTAATAAGACTCGCCGTTAAAACTATCAAACTCGCTACCCAAAATCTTGTAAACACGCATAAACTCTTTCAAAGAATGACTCTTGAACAAACCCCACAAGTCAACAGCCTTTTTGTCGCCCTTCTCCAACTTAGAAAACCATTCTCTCGCCGCGATTTTTAGCTTCTCATCTTTCTCAGCGGCGGCGTTAAAACGAACATAAAGATCAACAAGATATTTTATTGGGTCTTTATCTAAATCTTTTTTATTGCCCCACATTGAATAAGCGCACATCAACGCGCCAAATTGGGTTCCCCAGTCTCCAAGATAATTCAAACGCTCAACTTTCGCGCCACGACACTCCAAAATTCTCGCCAAAGACTCGCCGATAATAGTCGAGCGCAAATGGCCAAAATGGAAAGGCTTGCCAATATTAGGCGAAGAATAATCAATCGCGACAATCTCATTCTTGAGGTCATCTGACTCGCCATATTTTTTCTTCTGCTTCAAAACATCAGAAAGAACAGACTTACCAAGAGCGGACTTGTCAACGAAAAAATTAACGTAAGGACCAATCGAGATAATTTTCTCGATTGATTTTGGCTTTTTTATTTTTGACGCCAAATCTTTAGCAATCTCAACAGGATTTTTCTTCAGCTCCTTTGACAGCGCGAAACAGGGAAACGCGAAATCACCCATCTTTGGATCAGGAGGAACTTCCAAAACCGGATCTTTCACGTGCTTTTGCAGAGCTGCGAGGATTTCTTCTTTAAACATGAAGCACGATATCTCAGGCGTATTTATAAAATATTACTTTCAAGTAAGCACGAAGAATTAAAAAGAAAGGAAACAAAAACATACAAACAATGTGGATTGAAATAACAGTATTGGCAGTAATCGTTTTCGCGCTATTCATACTCGCGTACCTGTTTTTAGTTCCAATAGTATCGGTCACGGTGAACGGATTTTTGCTCTATCTTTTGTTCCTACGCGCTTACGCAGACATAACAAAAAGAGAACGAGTGAACATATACGCGTGGAGCGCGGGCGCAAGCTTTTTAATAACAGTGCTGGTTCACAAGCTAATACCATTATGGACAGTGACGACTTGGGCGCTTTTCACAGCGCTCCTAGTGTACCTGTATTTACGAGTGACAAAATGAAATGGATATTGGGAAGTGAAAAAAGACCCCTCGGAGAGGCAATAATCTACTGCAAACAGCCGAGCGGAAGTTACATCACCGCGATGTGCGACGCCATCAAAAGGGAAGGGTTTTACGACCAATTAAATCAGAACGATCTTGAAAGCGTCATTGAAACAGCGAAGAGAAGGGAAATTGACGTCATCGACCTCGGAGAAAGAAGCGCGAAAGAAAACTGCGTTGAGCTCGTGCTTATTGAAATAGGAAAATACCAGATTCTTTACAACCAACAGCCGGAGAACGTCAAAAAAGCATCCTCGCGACTTCCTGTCATTACTGATTAGTAGTCTCATTTTCGAAAGGTTTTTAAAGGGGTTCACATCTGATAGACGAATGATTAAATGCCAACGATGCGGCACAGGCGTCAAAACATTCAGCCCCATGCGAAAATGGTGCGTGGAATGCAGAAGGACTGTGTCCCTTGAACAGGCAAAAGCGAGAAAACTTCGCTGAAAATTTCACACTACTATATTTTTTTACAAATAAAATAATGTTCAAAAGGAGTTGTAATTTCTTCAACATTCGAAAGTTTTTGCAAATAAGACCTGCAATTAACGATGTATTCTTCTAAGTTCATTTTTCCTCCAAGAACAACCCCATATTTCTTAAGTTTCCCTTCTTTAGTTATTCCTCCGGTTGCTATACTTATTAGAGAAACTTTTTTTGACAATTTAAGTGTTTTTTCTAATGCTTTTTCAGTATTAATTTGAGTGCCTCCGATTACTCTTAATAAAGTTGAAAGATCATAATTTCCTTTAAAATTAAATAAGTCAGTACAAATAATTGAAAACTTGCCCTTGTTTTTTAGGGGATCAGACCATATTCTGTTAATATCTACTCCGATTAATTTTTTCGCTTGAATGAGTTCTAGTTCGCTGCCATCATTACAACCCAATGCAACAGCCGAGTTGAACTCGCCCAATGAATTAATTATTTTTTTTCGACCACCTAAAAGTGCCTCTAGTTTGAAAAGTTTAGAATAATTCGAATAAACATAACGTTTAGGATCATCGTACCAACTACTTCCTTTTTGAATATAACCTCCAATATATAATCCCACTTCGAATAAGCGTTCATTAAATTCAGAAGGATGACCATTATTTGAAATGACAATATTAGCTTCTTCAATTAATTTATCTATATTGTTTTCTTTGTATTTTTCTTTTGATGTGCCACTGCGATTTGCATCTCTTAAACTGAAATCTTCATCGCTGTAATTCGCTTCGTTGTTTCTGCCTCTTTCTCTCATTCTACGATATCTTTCAGAATTATTCTCGACAGAAATCGCTACAGAAAGGACGTCATGATGCATTTTTAAAAAATTAAATTCAATTGGCCTTAAGAGTCCGCCTAAAAAAACAATATCATCAATTGTGTCTTTTAATAAGTATTTATGGATAACTTTGGCGTATGCATCTCCCCAAACGTCTTTTGGAATTATGTCTTCTTTTTCAAGAACGTTCTCTTTTAATAAATTATGATAAGCGTCATGAATCTCAAGTGTTTTAAAACCAAGTAATTTGAAATAATTAAGAGCAGTTGTTTTTCCAGAACCTTTTTTTCCCACAACACTAATTATCATTTGACTCACCAATTAATTTATCAATTTTATTCTCAATTGAGCCGTTATCTAAAAGAAGAAAAACAGAGTCAATATACTTTTCTTTTCCACCTGAGATAGTTCCTTGATTAAATGCCATATCAATTATATAAAGACGCGCAATATATTTTGCAAGATTGTCGGGATTTCCTTCGTAATTTTTGATAAATTCAAATATTTCCCTCTTTGGTCTCTTGAATTCAATTTGATCTAAAATAAAGGATGCATAATCTATTTCTTGATCTAAAATCATAGAATCTTCGAAATCGACAAAACCGCTCAGTATTGAGTTTTTAAAAATAATATGTTTAAAATTTGGATCTCTGTGACAGAAAACAGCCCCCTTTGAGCCCAATTGGGAGGACAGATATATTTTTTTCAACTTCTTTTCATTAAGTTTATTCAAAGCTTTCATTACTAAAAATTCTGGATTTTTTTGAAGTGGGTGTTCGATAGAAATTTTTATTTTTACTTTGTGCAAAGCTGAAAGAAAATGATTTACTTGGCTTATATAATTCATTGGGACAGAACAGTTTAATGGTTCGCCTTCAAGTTTTGTTAACAAAATATAATTCTTTCCAGTTACATTTCCTAGCTTAATAGTTCTAGGCACTTTGAATCCTTCTGCATTCAACTGATCTAAAACGTTTTTCTCGTAGATAATTTGATTTGTGAAATACTTATTGTTATAAATTTTGCATATGACTGGACAATCATTATATGTTGCTGGATAAACGAGATTTGTTTTTCCTTCTACAAATCTGGGACCAATAATTTGAATTCCTTCCTTTATTAACTCCTCTAACATGTACTTCCCTCATCAAGCAAATGCTCATATAATTTCATATTTTCGTACATTTCTCTTATTCTATCCTTTTCCGTCCCTTGACGTGATTTATGCTTGATTCTAAAAACTCCTGTTGACTCAACTGGAATTACATAACACCCAGAACAAATAAGTTTGGCACCTAAATGAGTGTCTTCAAAACCCCATCCCTTGAATTCTTCGTTAAAACAGTTAACATGCAATACCTTCTCCTTTCGTACACTCAAATTATGAGAAACTACCATGTAAGGAAGCGTCCAAATTCCAATTTTCTTTTGAAATCCAAACTCTTTGAAGTCTTTAGAATCACGCATCAGATAACAGTGTTCTGAAATTCCTAAAATTCCAGACAAATCCTTATTAAATCTAAAATCTTTGTATATATTAGGTTGTACATCTTCTCCGTTTGTCAAGCTCTCCAGTCTTGAATCCCCTGGTTCAATATTTTCTGCAAAGCCAGGCACGACCGCTTTTTTAGTTGAGTTATGTATTTTCCAGTGTTCTTTAAAGTAATTGTGAGGGATGAGAATATCGGAATCAAAGAAGAACAGTAATTCGTTTTTTGCCATTGAAATTCCTTTATTTCTTGCTTTTGAGCGACCTTTATTGTCATTAAATCTGAAATAATTAAAACAGCAAGGAAAATTCATTTTTTTTACTAATCTGTTAATTTCTTCTGAGGAACCATCATCAACTAATATAATCTCAAATAGATCTGGAATTTTGTTGAGTTGTGGATGAGCTGAGAGATTACTTAGAGTTTTTTCAAGTAATTTATCTTCATTATAAACTGGAATGATTATGCTTGATGAAATAGGAGTGTTATTTATGAACGGCTCTAAATGAGAGTAGTCATTGTCCCAGTTTGCCAATTTTTCTCTTAGTGTCATAAGTCTCCATGCCATGGAATTTTTTGTTCAAATATGAGATTTTTTGAATATATTGCTCGTTCTTTTTTGAAGAGCCGAATAACTTCCTCTGGAAGCGAATTTATATATGACCAATCTCTCCTGGTGTTAAATGCATCTGACAATGAATTAAATTCAGGAAATTCTGATGTTAAATCATTAACCTGCTGCTGAATTCTTAGCCTGTATTTTAGAAATTCTTCTTCCGTGGTTCTTGGAAAGTGAAATACTCTGGCATCATACCTTGTTCTGATAGACCCTGGACCAAAATTCAACAAAACATATCTACTCCAAAAAACGTCGTCAGCTATGTTTCCTCTAGGAATAATATCAGGGATGAACTTTTTATCTCTCACACAATATATTCTTCCATGAAAAAAAGGTTTTAGGTCGCCCTCGATTTTTGGATCAATATTTGGTTGGGGGTCCAAGTTTGCTTTTTTAAATCCATATTTATTATTTTCAACTTTTTTAGATAAAGGAAAAAAGGAAGATAGGTTCAAATACGATGTATTTTCTTTTAAAGAATAATTCTCAGGAGTTACAGGATAACCACTAACAATAATGAGTTCCTGATTAGTTGTCATTTGGTGAAGAAGAGGTTTAAACGAAGAACTAATTGCTTCTACATCCCCATCCATAAATAATACTGGTTTTCCAGTTTTCATTTCGTCCAACGCAGTCACTAATGCTCTTATCTTTCCTGGACTAGAAGTCAAAACACGCAAGGGAATCTTGTTATATGTTCTTTCCAAAAATTTAGCTAAATTATACGTTCTATCATTCGAACCATTCTCTACAACTAAAAGTTGATAATTCTTTTTGAGTTGATTGTGCGCAGTTATAATTGCACGCTCTAAAGTCATTTCGATGTTTCTTGCGGGAATCACTAGATAAAGATCAATATTCATTCAACGTTTTTTCGCATTTTAACAGCAATTCTTTAACATCAGCATATTTGAAATAAGATGAGACTTCAGGAATACCAATCCATTTGAATTCCGAGTGTTCACCTGAAATGCGAATTTCCTCCTTGGTGCTGACAAGATAAAAAATCATCATTCTCAAAACACCTCTTGAACTCACGTAAGAAATTTCACTCTTGAAATTTGGAACAATGGAAAAATCAGTAATTCCTAATTCTTCTTTGAGCTCTCTCCTTAGAGTATCCAATTCTTTTTCTTCATTATGACCGTGTCCTTTGGCAAAATCCCATATTTGGTTATCTCGCCTTTTTAAAATTAGAAATTTGAGCTCCGGATCTCGTTTGAAAACTATTGCTCCAATTGAAATGTCTTTTTCCATATAAACCCCTATTTACCACTAAATGGTTACGAATTTATAAATCTTTCTATTTCTTCATATGAACCTTAGATGACTAAAAGTCCAAATATTTAAAAATCATAATATTGCATAATAAAATATGAAAATCCACGTGAAATCATTCGGCTGCTCAGCGAACCACGCTGAGGCTGAAATAATCAAAGGACAATACAAAGAGCACACGGAATCAGAGCAGGAAGCCGACCTAATAGTTCTAAACATCTGCACAGTAAAGGGCGACAAAGGAGCGCTTGATGAAATAAAACAAGTAAGAAAAAACAATCCGGGCAAAAAAATAGCAGTCGCTGGATGCATAACACCAAGCATCGTTGAGCCAATCAAAAAAATAGCGCCGGACGCAACACTCATCAACACGCACCACATCGACGAATTCAAAGAACTGGCAACAGCAAAACAAGACTCGCTAAACTACGCGCAACCAATCAAAATTCTAAAACCAAGAGTTCGAATGAATCCAGTAGTTGGAATCGTGCCAATATCATCAGGGTGCATGGACGCGTGCTCATTCTGTAGCACAAGACTCGTTAAAGGAAGATTATTTTCTTTTCCGCCAGAACAAATAGTTGACGAAGTCAAAAACTGCGTCACGGACGGATGCAAAGAAATCTGGATAACTGGACAGGACACGTGCTGCTACGGATTCGACAGAAAAACAAACCTCGCCAAACTGCTCTCAGAAATAGTCAAAATTGAAGGAGACTTCTTGGTCAGAGTAGGAATGGGAAACCCAAGACACCTGCCAAAATATCTCGAAGAATTCGTTGAAATAATGAAACACCCCAAAATTTTCAAATTTGTTCACCTGCCGGTTCAAGCGGGAAGCGACAACACACTAAAACACATGAGAAGAGGACACGACGTCAAAACATTCGTTGACATCGTAAACAAACTCCGCGAAGCGGTTCCTGAAATCACGATAAGCACAGACATAATAGTCGGACACCCTGGAGAAACTCACGAGGACTTTGAAAAAACCTTGAAGCTGGTTGAAGACCTGCAAATTAACAACATAAACATCGCGAGATTCCAGCCAAGACCAGGAACGCACGCCGCGACAATGGAAGGACAAGTTCACGGCAACGAAAGCAAGGAAAGAAGCAGAAAACTAACAGAAGTTTACAAAAAAGTCTCTCACAATCAAAACAACAAATGGCTAAACTGGGAAGGAGAAGTCATAATTGACGAACGCGCGAAAGACGGAATGGGCGCAAGAAACTACGCGTACAAACAAATAATTGTTCGTGAAAATTTGCCGATTGGAAGCAAAGTTCGCGTCAGAATAACAGAAGCCAAGCCATACTATTTGGTCGGCATTCCGATATAAATTGAAAAATTTACGGATTTTTTCTGAAAAGACATATTAAACTAAGAAATAAAAATAAAACCAAGCCGGGGTCGCCTAATCCGGTATGGCAACAGTTTGAAACACTGTACCTGAGAAAGGTATCGGGGTTCAAAAACCTTGCGGTTTCAAGCTGCAGGGGATGAAAATCCCCGCCCCGGCGCACTTATTTTAAAATAATAAAAAGAAGTTTTAAATATTTTGAAACAAACCTAAACTTGATGAATGAAAAAGAATACTCTGAATTTGTGAATAAACACGATAAACTAAAAGAAAGAGTGCAAGAAATTTTCAAATATGCGCTAAGACGTGAACCCGACTCTTCAATAGACCGAATTGATTTCGATGAAGAACAAATCGCAATTTCTTACACAAAAATGGTCATGGGACACCCATATACTGAATCACTCAACTTTCCTCCAAATTTAATCTGGGCAAGAGACTGGCAAGAACAATACGATTCTTTGGAAGCAAAAGTAAGAAATGAGGAAAAGGAAAGAGAACAAAAACGCAAACAAGAATTAAAAAAAAAACAGAGAAATTCTTTATAAAGAATTAAAATCCGAATTTGAATCAAATAAACAATAATTCATTTTTCACCACAACAAATTTCTCAACCACTTAGAAATAACCGACTCAACAATCTCCTCCTCATTGCAAAAACAATGGTCAGCGCCGTCGATCAGGGCGGACTTTGAATACTTATTCTGAAACTTGCCGTTCAAAATCTTAAGCATCTTCCTCGGAGGAATAACCGCGAAATCTTCCTTCGTGCCAAAACAGGCAAGAATTGGAGTTTTAATGACAGAGACTTCCTTCATCGGACCAAAATAATTGAACAAACGTCCCTCAATACTGCCCGGCTTATACAACTCGTAATAACGCTTCGCGCTAAAATAAGGCGGATCGTGCTCAACGTGCAAAATCTCCCTGCCTTTGCCCGCGCGAATCATACGCCTCGCTTCCTTAATAGACTCCTTGAACTTTTTAGGACCAATCAGTTTAATCTGGCTGTTCAAATCGTCGGATGGAGCGAGAAGAATCAAACCCTTAACGCTCCTCGCCTTTCGCTTATATTGATAGTAAGTAATTTTTTGGCAACCCGTACTATGGCCGGAAAGAATGAAATTCTCATAACCGCGCTCTCTGAGCATTTTCAACGCGCCATCAATATCAAGAACAGACTCCTTGAAATTCTCAAGAGTGGTTCCAATTGAGCGGAACAGCAAATGGTGACGCAGCTTAGTAAAAATAGTGATTGAGCCGTGGCCCCTGTTATTGAACGAAAAAAAAGCCATCTCATTTCTCAACGCGGCGTGCATCAAATTATCAACCAAACTCAGACCATAAAAATTGTCAGCCATGCCGTGAACGTGCACAAGACAAGTCTTGCTCCTGACAGGAGCGACAAGCAAGCCTTCAAGCTCAAGCTTATCCTTGGTCTCAAAACTGATAAGCTCGCCCTCCATTCTAGTGTAAGAAGCCATCAGGACAAATACCCCCAAGTCAAGAGGCGGTCGGAATCGTGAGTCCATCTCTCTCCAATATCCGTTCGATAAAACATATTAGGAATCATAATGTTGCCAACCCTGGCGTAAGCCTGCTTTCTGGCGTCCTCCATCGTCTGACCTGAGCCGGTAACCACAAGACAATAACCTGAATAACCCGCAAGACGCCAGTCTCCGTCAACAATTTTCACGTCACCCGGATGCACGCCGTCCTCAACTTTTTTCTTGAAAACAACGGTCGCGTCCTCCGCGTACTTCCTGAACGCAGCGATATCAAAGAAAGGAAAAGGGGGACAGGCGACAACAACACCAACCTGAAAACCTTTTTTCGTTTTCAAATCATACTGCTTTTTGTTGGCGATGGAATAAAAAAACTCTCCAACAGCTGAAGAAATCCCCTCAAGCTGAATGCTGATTGTCGGATAGCCAAAACGGCTCGTGAACTCAAGAGGATGAATGCCCTTGCTGTTAACAATGCAGTTAAGGTCGATATACCCCACATAGCCGGACTCCGCAAGCAAAGGCTGCATCTTCGCCAAAGTATCCTCAAAAATCTTTGTTGACTTCACCCAAAACATATGCGTTCCCATCTCTCCGGTTGAAGGGCCGATATTTCCCGGAAACATCCTCTTATTCTCAAAATTAACATTGATGGGGCGGACAAACTCTGAGCCGTTAAAAAAAGCGCCAACAGCAACCTCAACACCAGAAACGTATTTTTGAATCTGAAAATCAGTTATTTTTTTCGCCCACGCCTTCTTATAGAGTTCCAGAACATTGATAACGTCGGCCCCGTCCTCCTCCTGACCGACAAACAAAAGCTCCTTCTCCCCTCCCTTTGAAGTCGGCTTCAAAACATAACGCGAAGGATTCTTCTTAACAAAAGAAATAGCCTCGTCAAAATCCTTAAAATCCCAATGAGGCAAAACAGTGACGCCCACTTTCTTCAGCTCAGCCTGACCAAACTCTCGGTCTTCCTCCAACTTGTCGGTATAAACTGATCCGCCAATAACCGCCTTGCCCTGTTTCCTCAACTTATCCGCTTCAGCCCCAAAAAACACGTCATCAAAAACAACAACATCCGCCCAATCAACTTCCTTCTTCCAATCGTCGCACTTGTCAACAAATCCATCGCAAATGTCACGGCTCGCCTTTTCGCCGATATAGTACTTGACTTCGTGGCCTTCTTTTTTCACCTGCCAAGCGAGGTCTCCGATTAGAGCTTCCTCAGAAACGAACAAAAATTTCCTCTTTTCCATTTTAAAAATAAATAGACCGAATAGATATTTAAACTTATTCTTATAAAGAAAAAAATATGGACGTCAAAATGCCATCTCCACAGCACCCTGTGAACCTCGTTGAAGAAAAACATGAACAAAAAATAAGGACAAGAAAAGAGCTTGAAGAAATTTTAAACGAACTACAGACAAAACTTGAAGACGCATACAAAAAATTTGAAACAGATGAATTCACGGTTGTGAATTACGACATCTCATTTGAACAAAAAGAAAGAATAGGATGCGGACCCTGTGGAGGATTTATTTTATCCGAAAAAATGGGCAGATACTTCTCGCTTCCAAATTTTAAACAAAGAACTCAGGACTATCTTCAGGAAGTCAAAATCGAACACGACCCGAGACAAGCCATTGGAGGATACGCATACCTCACCGCATTCAGAGACCACGGATATGAAACCGTTCAAGCCAAGGACATACCGAGAGATATATAAAGAAGAAAACGAAATATAGCTTCAAAAAAGGTGATAATATGGCGCGCATAGACACAAGCCCGTACAAAAAATTAAACGTCAATGATTTTGAAAAAATCGCTTTGTTCGTCGGAACAATAGCCGACATAAAAAGACACCCAAAATCGGACAAACATTACATTCTTGAAATCGACTGCCTCGCGCAAGACGAAGAATACCAAACAGTCGCGCCGCTCGCGAAATCATACTCGATGGCAACGCTTCTTGGAAAACAAGTCCTCCTAATGGCGAACATCAAGCCAATAAACATACTTGGCGTTGAAAGCAACTGCATGATACTCTGCGCGAGAAAAGACAAAAAACACGTTCTAATAACCGCCGACAAAAAAGTCCCAAACGGCGCGAAAGCAATCGGACTGTACAACGGCGAGAGAATGTTCAAAGAATGATACCTTCATTCCGCTCGTTTGACATAAGAGGAATATACCCAAACGAAATAGACGAAACTCTTGCCTACAAAGCCGCGCGGGCGATAGCCACATTTCTAAAAACAAAACAAATCGTAATTGGAAGAGACTGCAGAATATCATCTCTTGCTTTGAAAAAATCGGCGGAATACGGACTTCTTGACCAAGGCGCGAACGTCATCGACATCGGGCTATGTAACACCCCCATGGGATACTACTGCGCGCAAAAATCGGACGTCATAATGATAACAGCGAGCCACAACCCCGCGAAATACAACGGAATAAAAATAACAAAACGAGGAGTTGAACAAATAGGAAAAACGAACGGACTCAACACAATCGAAAAACTAACAGAGCAGGAGAAGTTCTCAGAACCAACAAGAAAGGGAAAACTCGCGCGAAAAGAAATTTTGCAATCTTACGTGAATTATGTCCGCAAACTCGTAAGCGGAAAATACAAAAAACTTCGAGTTCTCATCGACTGCGGAAACGGAATGGCAGGATACGTCGTTCCAAAACTTCTGAAGGGACTGCCAATAAAATATGACTTGCTGTACGGAGAAATGGACGGAACATATCCAAACCACGTTCCAAACCCGGCAATAGCCGAAAACACAAAGGAGCTGCAGAAAAAAGTCGTCAGCGGAAAATACGACCTTGGAGTAGCGTACGACGGAGACTGCGACAGAGTATTCTTTGTGGATGAAAAAGGAAAACGAGTCTGGCCGGAATACGCACTCCTGCTATTCGCAAAAGAATTAATGAAAAAAAGAGAATCGCTGTCATACACCGCGAACAGCAGCAAAATAATATCTGACATCGCAAAAGAAAACAAATGGAAGGCAGTACAATGCAAAATAGGACACACTGAAGTCCCAATATCGATGAAGAAAAACAAGGGAGTATTGGGAGGCGAATTAAGCGGTCACTTCTACTTCAAAAAATTCAAATACGCAGACTCAGGAGACATCGCGGCGCTACTTATGCTCTCAATACTTTCAAAAAGCGGCAAAAAAATGAGCGAACTTTACAAGCCATTCGAGAAATACATCAAAACAGAGGAAATAAACCTTGAAGTTTCCGACAGAAAAAAAGCAATGGAAAGCGTAAGAAAAACGTTTGGCAAATATTCCGTTAAGTGCGCCGACGGATTCGCCGCTAACTTGGGCAAATACTGGTTCAACTTCAGAATAAGCAACACAGAACCCGTTGTACGGCTCGTTGTTGAGGCAAACAACAAAAAAGACCTTGCCCTAGGAGTAAAAGAAGTAAAGAGGCGGTTGGAATGAACACAGAAATGATACAAGCAATGTTCGCAAAAGAACATCTAGACGAACTTACAACCAGCGCCAGAAAAATGCTCACGACATTTGACGCCAGAATAAGAACACTCGCGAAACACAAACAACTCGTCAACGAACTTATCAACGCGACACTGCGCCTAAAGGAAAACCCTGACAGCAAAGCAGACACAATGCTCGTCAAACTAATTCTGTCCAGAATAAAAAGCGAAGTCTTGCCGCCATTCGCTTTGGTGAATCCGCAAATAGCAGACATAATAACTTACAGACTTGGAAAAATCCGCGAGGAAGAAATAATAGACATCGACCAAATCAGGCAGGCCACAAAAGGAATAGCTTCAGAAATCGCGAAAAAAAGACTCGAACAACTCGAGCGAAAATTCGCGGAACACATCAAAAAAACAGGCCAAGACATAACATTCACCGAACACGCGAAGAAAATCATAAATTTAGCCAACGAACACGCGAAAAAACAACAGGAACTCTCAAACAGAGAATACAATCTGATATTGGAAACCGAAAAAACAATCGGCTCACAGCGCGACAACCACTACGACTCTCTCGCCCACGAGTGGAAACTACTCATAGAAGAAATTGACGCACTGCTCAAAGAAGAAAATGACAACATAATCAGGCAAATGGACTTCCTCTTTGAAGAAGACCACAGCGTCGCAAGCAAAATAAAACAAAGACTCGCAAGCCTCCGATGGATAGGACAAAAAAGACCGACACACGAAGAAATAACAGCAGCAGCAACCAAAATAACAGAAGCGGACATCGCGGAAGACCTCGAAACGCTGACAACACACCCTGAAATTCACGAATACGTCGCGGCGATGATGCAGGAAGCTCACATGCTGACACCAGAAGCTCGCAAATACTTGAGCGCGCAAGGAGAAACAAAAGCCAAGGAGGCAGCAGAAAGAGAAAGAAACCTCACACACCTCGCGACAAGAGACTCACTAACGGGAGCCCTAAACAGAAAAGCGATAAAAGACTTAATGGAAAAAGAAATAGCGAAAGCCAGCAGAACGGCGAAAATTTTCAGCTTCCTATACACCGACATAGACCACTTCAAAAAATTCAACGACACATACGGGCACGCAGTGGGAGACGCAGTATTGAGACACGTGGTCAACATAATACAAAGAAACGTTAGAGCGTCTGACTTTGTCGGAAGACTAGGAGGCGAAGAGCTCTGCGTATTCATGCCAGACACCGACAAAGAAGGCGCGGCAAGAGTCGCTGAAAAAATAAGAGACGCCATTCAAGTGGCGAGCAGAGGACTAATGGACGGAATAAACGCGCAACAGGAAGTTCAAACGTCCATAAATGAAATCACTATAAGCACGGGAGTATCAACATTCCCAGAAGACGGAAACAAAGCGCAGGAAATCATAGACGTAGCGGACGGACACCTTTATAAAGCCAAGAAAAGCGGGCGAAACAAAGTCATATCAGTTTAAACGGGCAAGATTTATAAACCAACCTAATCCTTCACGACTTAATGGCTCCACGAAAGAAGAAAGAAACAACAGAACCAAAGGAAGAACATTCTAAAAAAGCCAAAAAAACGGAAGAAAAGCCGCTAATCATACAGCCAGAACTAAACGTAGGTCTAATCGGGCACGTGGACCACGGCAAAACAACCCTCGTTCAAACGCTAAGCGGAAAGTGGACAGATACCCATTCTGAGGAAATGAAACGAGGAATCACAATCAGACTCGGATACGCGGACGTAACAATCTACAAATATCCCGGACTAAAAGGGGCTGACGCGTACGGAACACAAGAAACCGATCCAAAAACCAAAACAAAAGGAGAATTCCAAAGAAAAATATCACTCGTGGACGCGCCAGGACACGAAAGCCTAATGGCGACAATGCTGTCAGGCGCGAACATAATGGACGGAGCGTTATTGCTAGTTGGCGCGAACGAAACCTGCCCCCAAGCGCAAACAAGGGAACACGTCCAAGCAATGGAAATCATCGGAGTGCCAAAAATAATAGTCATACAAAACAAAATAGATTTAGTCACGCCGGAACAGGCGGAAAAAAACTACAAAGAAATCAAAGCGTTTTTGGCGGAAACAAAATACAAAGACGCGCCAATAATTCCAACCTCGGCATTTCACAAGATAAACATCGACGTTTTGCTTGAAACAATACAAAAAGAATTCCCAACACCAAAAAGAGACCCAACAGCAGACCCAGTAATGTTCGTCGCGCGCTCATTCGACATCAACAAGCCGGGAACAACACCTGACAAAATCGTCGGCGGAATCATCGGCGGAGAGCTAAAACAAGGACGACTAATAGAAGGAATGGAAGTCGTAATAGTGCCCGGTTATGAAGTTCAAGAAAGAAACCAAAAAATCTGGAAGCCACTCAAAACCAAAGTCGTCTCATTAATGAGCGGCGGACAAAAAGTAACAGAACTGCACCCAGGAGGCAGTATCGCGTTCATGACAACACTAGACCCAAGCGTCGTGAAGTCAGACAAATTAATGGGGTCATTGGTCGGGGTTGAGGGGAAAACTCCAAAAGTCAGATATGACTTGCACCTTGAAATTCATTTGCTTGAAAGAGTGGTCGGCGCCAAAGATAAATTGGTTGTTGAGCCTATTAAGAAAGGAGAACCTCTTTTGTTGAACGTCAACGCGGCGCCAACGGTAGGAATAGTCAGCGAACTTGGCAAGAATACTTTTAAGTGCCTTCTAAAAAGACCAGTCTGCGCTGACGTAGGAGCAAAAGTCGCGATAAGCAGAAACTTAGGTCAAAGATGGAGATTAATTGGGTTTGGGATAATTAAGTAGAAATATAGTATTCTAATTGAAAATATTCCATATTCAACCGACTTCATTTTTGCACTGGACAATAATTACTCAAGTATATAAATAAGTAAAACTAATAAAAATACTAAAATGAGGGATATTCCGACATTCGTTAAATGGGCAGGAGGAAAAAAACAACTTCTTGAGCAGTTTAAAGACTTTTTTCCAAAAAAATTCAATTCATACCACGAACCATTTGTGGGCGGTGGAAGTGTCGCACTTTATCTTCTAAAAACACAAAAACCAAGTAAGGTTTACCTATCAGATTTGAATTCTGAACTGATAAATTGTTACAACGTGATAAAAAATGATGTTGAAGTTTTAATCAAAACACTCAAAATATGGAAAAAGGGACACAGCAAAGAACAATATTATAAGGTAAGGAAGAAAAATCCAAAAGACCTTGATGCAGTTTCAAGAGCTGCACGATTCATCTATCTAAATAGAACCTGCTTTAATGGATTATACAGAGAAAATTCCAAAGGAGAATTCAACGTGCCAATGGGAAATTACAAAAACCCATCTATAGTTCTAGAGAAAGAACTAAGAGAAATTTCAAAACTTCTGAAAAACACAGTTATGAAAAATATTTCTTTTGAAAACGTTTTGAACACCGCGAAGAAAGGAGACTTCATTTATTTTGATCCGCCTTATTATCCTCTAGAAGGAAAAAGTAACTTCACAACATATACAAAAGAAAAATTTCTTGAAGAAGAACAAAGAAAACTCGCCAACATATTCAAAAAATTAGACAAAAGAGGATGTTTAGTGATGCTTAGTAACAGCGATACAAATTTCGTAAAAGAACTATATGATGATTACAATATTTCGATTGTAAAAGCAAAAAGAATGATAAATTGTGACGCGACAAAAAGAGGGGAAATCAACGAAATAGTCGTTACTAATTACCCTTTGGTTCAGGCAAACCTAAAAATCCAAACGGAACGTCTTCAAAAAAATACTCACAGCCTACTGACCGCACATAACTAAGAGTGTCCTCGTATTCTGGTTTTTTGTACCAATCGTTCAGGACATAACAATATTCTATTTTTATTCCTGTTCCCTTAAACAATTTTGAATATTGCTTTTTCTTAAAATCACAAGTTTGAAGTTTTTCATCAACAGAACCGGGACCATGTTGAAATTTCATTTCAATAATGAACAAAGTCTTATTTTTTATCACTAAAAGGGCTTCATCAGGCATCAACCTTTTTGAAATTCTTTTTCTCCAATTGACTTTTAAAAAGTCTAGAAATTTATACAATGCATTCTTTTTGTAAAATTTTCCAATTAGTTTTTCTTTAAAAAATAAACTATCTTCCTTGACTGAATAACCTTTCAAATTACTGAATTTTTGGGGAAGACTCGTTCTGTTTTCAAAGTGCAGACCGGTACAGGTATTCGCTCCACCTTTGCCACCCTTAATCATAAAGAACTGAAAGATTTACGGGTTTTTAAGAGTTTGGGAGCCTATTTAGAATTATTTACGAAAATAGTTGAAAGAGTTTTAGCCAATAATATCAAGCCCTTCCAAACAATCCAGTAAGCCAAGACCAGAATCTTGTGAAGACATTGCCCTGAACTGCACCTACGTCACCTGCACGTCCAGCAATGCCTGAAACGCACTGGCAGCCACTGCAGGACTGACCTTTAGCGCAGTCAACATTCTTCTCACACATCTCGCCCGGCTCAATCAAATTGTTACCGCAAACAGGAGGAGGGACGCACAAACAGCCGTAACACATCAAGCCAGCGCCGCACTGCGCGTTTGACTCGCACATTTCTCCAGATTCCTTAACACCATTGCCGCAAACAGGTTTGCCAACACACTGGCAACTGTCACACCACTTTCCAGCAGGACAATCAGCGTTCACCTCACAAGTTTCAGGAGAAGTAACCTTTCCATCACCGCACACCGCTCTCGGAGTAATCGCGCAAGACTTGCAATCAGCCGCGCAAACACCGCGCTCAAAAGCACCAGTACCAGCGCAGGCGCTTCCAGGAGGATCACAATATTCGCCTGAAGAAATAATCCTATCACCGCAAACTGCAGGAACCATTGCAGGAGATTCCTTCATCAAAGCAGGCCTGTCAAGAGTAATGAAAACCTCAGCGCCAGCGCCGCCTTTAGCAGGAGCGTAAGAACCAGGAATAATCAACTTAAGATCGTCACTCTTAGTTCTCTCGCTTAAAGTCCACAAAATACCAAACTTAGTTAGACCTTGCTCAGTACCGCCGCCCTCGCTGATAAGCTTGAAAATCGGAGCCTGTGGACTTGGAATAAACAAATCAATCTGGCCACCGCCAAATGTAATGTCAAAGTCAGTTATTTCATTCGCGTTATAATCATCAAACAAACGCTGAGGAGTAATGATTTTCACGGTAAAGCCCGGACCAAAATCAGCCATCGTTCCGCCAGGGAAACGCCACGTCGCCTCTCCTCCATTAATGTTGCCGTCATTGGTCTGGTCCATCGCCAAAGCGTTGCCAGCGCCAACGAAGAAAGTGTACGAACCCTCGCCGACGTTCAGAGTGCCCTGACCAGTATTCGTATCAAAAGTCGCCTGACGAGAACCGCCGGCCAAATCCTGGAAATAAACAACATTATTCTGAACATTGTCATATCTTAAAACGTTTGAAACCGCCTGAACATCAGGAATTTGATTCCTGCTACTGACCAAAAAGTAATCTCCAACATTAATGTTTGGAGCCGCTGAATTTGGCGCCTCAATAAACACAAAATCCTTGCCATTATTACCATACATTCCAGGCATCTGCGCCAAAGGAATCTCGTAAACCTGGCCTCTGATGTTTGAAGCAATCATTGTATATTCATCATCGCCTCTCGCTTTCACAAGAACTTGGTTTCCAGAAATTCCCTTCGTAGTAGGAACGACAGCGCCGCCAGTTCCCTTGTAACAAATGTCAAACTGCGGAGACAACAAACCAGTCGGGTATCTTAAGTATTCTCTCGTGCAATGAAGCGGAAGAACTTGAAGTTTGCCGCCCTGCTTCGCGTCAGCCGCCAAAATGTACTGGATAGAATAAATCTGAAGCATATTGTTTACCATCTGCGCCTTAACCATCACGCGAGCGTTAACAGACTCGCCATTTACGCGTCCGCCAAACTGTTGGTAATTGTTGTCCAAATAATTGTCATCGCGGAACTCTATACTTCCATAACCGCCGAACAATCTCAAAACAACACCGTTACCTGAAGTTGAAGCGTCAACAATTGTGAAAGTCTCACCCAAAATGAAAACATCCTCATCAAGAAGACCGCTTAATTCACCGCCCTCAACCTTGCTCTCAAGGCCGGGAGAAAAGTCAATTTGGTATTTGAAAACGCCATCATTGAACTGCAAAAAATCAGTTGTAACACCATCTTCAGTCCTTCCAAACAAGACCTGACCGCCGGTAAAAATGCCAGGCTCAGAGAATCTCACAGACTGATAAGCATCTGCTCGGCCGCCTTCGGTTTGAACAATAGTGCTCCTCAACCCAGGCATTTGCGCATCGGACAAACTGGTAACTTTATTCGCCAAAAACTCTCCAATCTCCAAGCGGGCTATCACAGTATTGCCTGTTGAAGTTGGAGCTTGAGTAAACTGAACAGCGAGAAGAGTTGGAACATCATAAGAAGAAAACGAGAACATCATAACAGCCACACCGACAATCGCGACAATGGCAAAAATGCTTATAGGAACATGACGCATAACATCACCTTTTTAGAAGTAAAACAGGAACGCCACCTATTTAAAGTTTTGGACGTACTGCCGTCAAAAAAAAGCAAATAAAAAAAGACGAACTACTCGTCGTCCGAATCGTCCATATCTTCGAATTCTTCCTCAAAGTTCTCGGCTAGGTACTTCATATTCGACCTCCCTTCACCCAGTTCCTCGCAAGCTCTCTCGCAAGACGCATATTCATGCCAGTCTTGTTCATAATGTTGCGCGAAATCTGGTCGATGAGCTTCACCTGTTTTTCCGGCGCGTATGCCATAGACAACACCCCCTAGAAGATACCGATGTTTCACAAATATATAAACGTTATGAACAAAATCAAGAAGAAAAAAGAAGAAAAAAGAAATTACTTGTTCTTAGCCGCGAAGTCCTTTGAGACAACTCTCCAGCACTCGTGAGGACCGGACTTTGACTTCGCAACAGCGAAGAACTTGCCGGACTTCTCTTCTATGCGGTATTCCGCGGTGTCAAACTTTTCCTTGCTCTTCACATCGAAGAACTTTAATTTTTCTTTTGCCATATTAACCCCACCTCCGAAATGAGCGTTATACACAGAGTTTGGCTTGTGTGATTTATAAACTTTTTGCGGGGTTTAAATAGCTCTATTGGTTGTCCACAAAGAGGTGATGCTTCTCCTCCCCGAAAAGCTCCTCAAGAATCCTTTTTAAAATAGCCTTTTCTGGGTCAGGCATCAAGTGAACGCGCTCACGCAAATTGGCAAAACTAGTGAACTTGCCATCATCGCGCTTCTCCAAAATCTCCCACATATGCTTCTTACCAAGACCTGGCAAAAGCTCAAGCTGGTGCATTCTGGTCGTCAACGGACGAGCAGTGTTGAAAAAGTCAACAAACCTCGCTTCCTGCCTCTTGATTAAATCCTTCAGCACAAAATCAAGCTCGTTCTTCGCAGTAGGAGTCAAACGGTCAGGAGGAAGCCTGCCAATTATGTGATGAATCTGGTCTCTTTTGCCTTCACCAATGTAAACTTCCGCCAAAGGCTGAAGCTGAACTTCCGGCTTTGGAACAAGCTCAAGCAAAGTAAAATGCGTAGTTCCAATCGCCTGAACAATAGATGTCTTTTTATGAGAAGGTCTGTTATCAAACGGATAGCCGTGCGGCAAAAAGTCTAGAACGATGGCTTTCTCTTCGCGGAGACGCTGCTCCTTCTGTTCCATTGGTCTTTGTTCCATATCCGTTCAAACTCACACTATTCATGCTAATGAAAATAAATGATGTTGCGGGACTATATAAGATTTATGATTAAAGCTTCTTAACCATCACGTCAAAAGGAGAACTCAATCTCTCACGCACAAGAGCCTCAATATCCTTACGCGAATTCGGCAACGACATCGGCAATCTTCTTGCAGGATTCAGCAGAAACAGTTACGTTATAACCCTGCAAAACAGTCTTGACTTCATTGCCGGACTTTGGCATTATGTCAATTATCTTGTGAAAATGAACATCTCGAAGTCGAGGAACAGCCAAAGCTTCAAGCTTCTTGTAAAGCTCTTCCGCTTTCTTCTCTGGAAGGGGACCCATTGAGTCCAAGTAATCAACAGTTTTCTGCGCTCTAAAACCAAGAGTCTCATCACGCTTCTTGATAGAATCCATTTCAGCCTTAAGCTGGGATGAATTTATTGGAGTCTGACTGATAACTTCCCTCATGCTGCCACCTTCGCGACTTTCTTAACGGCTTTCTTAACCGCTTTCTTTGGAGCTTCAGTTTTTGGAGCCGCTTTAGCCGCTGGCTTCGCGACAACTTTTCCAGTCTGGGAAGTTGTGTACTTCTTCAAGTGGATTGGGTGAACGATAAGCATCTTTTGCTTGCCGCCGTCCTGAACCTGAAGCTCGTAACACGCGCCGCGCTTGCCTGTAACCAAACCGGTAATTCCGTGGAAACGAACGTGATAAATATTTTTTTGAACCGCAGGCTCAGCAGTCAAAATAGCCAAATCGCCAACTTCGTAAGGCATAAAGTATTTTGTAAGAGAAATTTTTCCTCTTGTTCTTGGGTGCTTGCGGAAAACACTTCTTCCACCCGCTCTTGGCCCACCTTTTCGCTTAGACATAGTCTCACGAAACAAGGGAGGGGTTTATAAATGTTATGGTGGAAACGATTAATAACAATTAGATATTCCTGTTCCGACAAGTTTAAATACAACCAAACCTCTTATCTATCACAGAGTAAAAACAAAATTGGTGTCGGAGGAATAGAGAATATGGCATTTTTTTCAAAAATCAAAGAAGCGTTCACTGGAAGCAGCCCAAAATACGATGAAATGGAACAGCACAGCGAATACGTTGAGCTCGACAACGAAATGGAAATGGGCAAATCAAAAGTTCTAGTAAGGCCATTCCAGCTTGAACAATTTGACGACGTGAAGCCAGTCCTTGACTCGCTTCGCGAAGGATACACAATCGCGCTGGTCAACATCAGACCACTCAAGGAGAAAGACCTTGTAGAATTGAAACGCGCGATAAACAAGCTCAAGAAAACAACCGACGCCATCGAAGGGGAAATCGCAGGATTCGGCGAAGACTTCCTCGTTGTAACGCCTTCATTTGCGAGCATATACAGAAACAAGCAAATGAAAACCGTTCAGTCAGAACACGCGCCAGAACAGGAATAAATTTTATTTTTCTTCAACTTCTTTTAAAATTTCGTTGCAAACTTCTTCAATGGCCAAACCAGCATAATGAGAATCCATGAAACGATAAACCTCTGCCATCACCATCGGAGCCCTGTACTCCGGACCAAGCTCTCCTTTTTTTATCTCACGGCACCAAACGCCGTTTTCAGACTTCTCAACAAGCTGAAAAACCTGATTGGAGCCGACCTTTTGCGCGCAAATAAAATTTAATCCGTCTCGACAGACAATATATTTTTCATTAATAGATCTACCAAACAAATTATCAAACCAGGAAGGAACGCCGTCAACCTTCACTACGTAACCTGGGCCAAGAATTTCGTCGATTGAAAGATTATATTTCATGAAACTGCTCCAAAACAACTTCGTCTTTATTTTTTATCTTTTTATCTGCGACACGATGAGCGACGTGAATAGGCTCAGGCATCTTATGAGGAGGAATGACGCATTTCAAAACAAGCTCAGCAGCAGTCTCAACTGAAACCATATTTCCAACTGAAACAAACAAAGGATTCGCGAACTCTTTGGTTTTCACAATCTTGCCAATCTTTTGCTCGCCAATGAAAATAAAGCCGTCCTTTTCCACGCCGGCAGCAAGACGCTTCGCGACGCCAATGGAAGGCTTCGCGAGCTCAACGCCGATAAATGAGGCGGTGCCGCAAGCGCCGTCATCAGCTAGACCGTTGCCGTCAACCATCAAAACATCGGGCTCGTTTTCAAGAGAATAATACGCTTCGCACATTACAGGACCCTCTCTGAACGCCAAAAATCCAGGAACAAACTTCATCGGAGTCTTTGAGCGGACAACCTTTTTTTCAACAATCTTATTATCTTTAAGGTCAAAAACGACAGCCGCGCAAACGCAATCCTCTCCATCGTAAGAAACATCAAAACCGCCAACAAAACGAATCTCTTCCTTCGGAACAGCATCATCTAGAGAAACCTGATTCAAAACGGCGTTAGCCTGGTCCTTTAGTTGCCCAAAATTCACCTGTTTCATACAGCCACCCTTTCACACATAAAACCCACACAGGAGTATTTAAAGCTTTCTATTTGTCATCATTGGTTGGTAGTTACAAAACAAAGTTTTTAAGGAAGAAAAACACAGGCTCCACAAATGGCAAAAAAATTAGACGTTCAACAGACGCTGTTTGACTTATACCGGGCGCACCACCAAGAGCTTACGGAACCGGCAAAAAAAGACCTCACAAAAATATCAACGTTCATTCACGGATACCACACCGCATTGCAATATACTCTGACTCTTGAACAAGCGCTGCAAATCGCCGAAAAAGAAGACCTTCACAGCCAACGCTCAGAAATTCTTCGCGCGATGAAATCAATATATGACTGGACGATTTCACCAACGCCTGAAAACTTAAACAACTTGCTGGAACGAGTCGCGGAAACACGCGGAGACTCCTTCAACGGAATATATGTGTTTTGGGAAAGATACGCCCCTGTCCTGTTAGACTTTGGACCGATACTTTTGCGATACCAATTTGATGACACTCTCGAGCGAACAAAAACGAAAAAAGACTTGAAAAATATCTCGGACATAATATTCGCTCACCCGGACAAAAAATTGCAAGACGAAACACTAAGTAAACTCGCCGAATGGGAAAAAAGAACTAACGCTTAAGCTTTCTCTTAACCTGCTCCTCGATGGGAAGCTCGCGCATAACAATAAGCTCGTCAAGCTCTTTCAAAATCATATCAGTCTTGAACTTTTCCGTGTCAAGAAACTCGTCCGCGATTTGAAGCTTTGGATTCAACCTTGATTTTTTCATAACTTAGACCTCACCGCTTTTTCAGAAATAATGGCGCTATTGCCAGTCTTATCCTCAATAATGATTTTGATTTTCTCAGAACCCCACAAAACATTCTGAAGCTTCTTCAACATATTCTTCGCCTTCTTTTTATCTTCCTCATCTTCGGCGGAATCTCTCAAATGCTCAATTTGCTTCTTGAACTTCTCCAAAACACCCTCAACATTAGAAACAAAACCCTCTGCGTTAACTCCAGGCTCCATACTTCCAACGTGGGGAATCTTAATTATTCCCTCAGAACTTCTGATAACACGCGCGCTCAAGTCATCCTTTGTCTCAACGTCAAGAGAATACTTCGCCGGCTCCTTCTTCTCAGCGGCCTCAACATCAGCCATATGATAACCGCACTTGGCGCAGTGCGCGCTAAAAATGAAAATCTTGCCAAAGAAAGGGACTTCCGACTCGGCCTCGGTAAGAGTCATATTTTTAGTACGACACATCGGGCAAGTTTCCCCCGTCAAAGTATCCACCTTATCTGCCATAAGACGAATGAAAGAAACAAGTTTTTTAAAGCTTGTGGCGGGTAAAACACATAAATTCTTATAAGCCCCAAAAACGGGCAAAATCACAAAGGGGTAACATGCAGCTCGTATCAATAACCTTGCAGAACATACGCTCTTACACCAACGTCAAAATAGACTTCCCGCTAGGCATCGTACTGCTATCCGGAGACATAGGCTCAGGAAAAAGCACAATACTTCTCGCCATAGAATTCGCGCTTTTTGGATTGTCAAGGGGAGAACTAAGCGGGGGAGCTCTGCTTCGCAACGGCTCAAACGAAGGAAGCGTTGAATTAACTTTCAAAATAAAAGAAAACACGCACACCATCAGAAGAACGCTCAAACGAAACAAAACAAGCGTGGAACAGGACAGCGGACACCTGATAACAAACGGCGTTAAAACAATAGGAACGGCGACAGAACTCAAAGCGCGCATCCTGGAATTGCTAGGATATCCTTCTGAAATGCTCACAAAGAAAAACATAATTTATCGATATACCGTCTACACACCGCAGGAAGACATGAAACAAATAATTCTAGAATCACCGGAAGACAGACTCGCGACACTTCGCAAAATCTTTGACATAGACAAATACGAACGCATCAAGAAAAACACGACAACATTCGTTAAAACACTCCGCGAACGAGAGAGAGCACTGTCAGTAGTTACAACAGACCTTGAAGAAAAGAGAAAACAAGCGCGACAATACGAAAGCGACAAAAAACAAATCAAAGAACAGACAGCAAAAGTCACGCCACTCCTAGAACAGTCAAAAAAACAAATAAACACTTTAAAGACACAGATACTCGAGCTCGAGCAGAAAAAAACAATCTACGAGAAACTAAACTCGGAACTAAACGCCAACAAAACAATTCTCAAAAGCAAAGAACAACAACACGCGAACCTCCTTAGCGAGGCAGAGAAATTAATGAAAGAAATCGCGCAAGAGCCACCAGCACCCTCCGACAAAACATTCATACTGACAGAACAGCACACCGTCAAAAACCAAATAACAACTATTGAAAAAGAAATAAGGGAGACACTCTCACGGCAGGCTGAACTCAACGCTATGAAGACAAACAGCGAAAAAATAACGCAGCAAGTGACTACGCTCGACAACTGCCCAATGTGCAAACAAAGCGTTACCCACGAGCACAAACACAAAATAACAACAGAAGAAAAAAACAAAATAGACGCCATAGGAAAATCACTACTACATCACGACGCGACAAGAAAAGAAAAAGACAAAGAGCTCGCGAACCTCAAAATAAGACTGGACAATCTTTTGACTCAAGAAAAAGAAGCAGACCTAGCAGCCCTGCGCAAAACACACTACGACAAACTGCAAGAGAGACACAAGCAAGTTGTTGGACAGGTCGCGGCAGTAAAGAACGAAATAGAACAATTCAAACAAAAAATAACAACACTTGAAGAACAAACAAAACCTCTAACTCAGCACGAAACAATATACAAAACACTAAGACAAGAATACGACAACACACTTCTTGAAGAAAGAAAAATAGCCATAGAACACAGCACACTCCTGCAAAAAGAACAACACTTCGACGCCACACTCGCAATACTGCAAAAAGACATAACGCACAAAGAAACAATCAAAAAACAACTGGAAAACATCAGCGAAACAGCGCACTTCCTGACAGATTATTTCTCTCCACTAATGGACGTAATGGAACGGCACACGCTGTCAACAATACACCACGAGTTCAGCACAATATTCCAGCACTGGTTCAGCATACTGATTGAAGAAACTTTAACCGCGCGTCTAGATGAACAATTCACGCCGCTCATTTCTCAAAACGGATACGACACAGACATCGCGCATTTATC